>JAGWXP010000129.1 GCA_018969845.1 Lysobacteraceae bacterium
CTACCGTTCGGCGGTGCCGATCTATGCGTTGTCGCGGCGCGAGGCCGCGCGCCGGCGCATGCTGCTGTTGCGCGACGTGATTCCGGTCGAGTTCGATCCGCACGGCGTGGATGCCGCGCACGCGGCCAAGGCCGCGATCCAGCATCTGTACAATCAATCGCGCCTGGCCGAGGGCGACCGCGTCATCCTCACCCACGGCGACCACACCGGCCAGCATGGCGGCACGAATACGCTGAAGTTGCTGCGCGTGGGGGCGGGCGGGGTGGCGGAAGGGTTGGGGGATTTGTAGGAGAGTGTCATGAACAAATTACCGATCGCCATCCTTGCGACAGTGTGCGCCGGCAGCGCCATTGCCGTTGAAAATGTGAAGAAGGTTCCGCCGGAAAATCTGGCGCATTACTGGCTGCTGGAATCCAGAACCGCGCAGCAAGCCAATGTTCCCTTTCGCGGCAAAAATCTGAATGCGCCGACCTGCGCGGCGGTGGCGTATACCATCGGCAACGACGGCCGCACGCGCGACGTCACGCTGGAAAAGATCGTTCCGGATGGCGATCTCGCCAAAGTGGCGGTGAACGTGGTTTCACGGATGCGCTTTGCGGCCACGCCGCAGAACGCCGGCCGCCTGCCGGTGCGCACCTATGTGGTGATGCCGTTCAATCTGCCGGATGCGAAAGCGCCCAATGCCGCCGATCGTGCCCGGCGCGAGCAGGCGTTGGCGCCCTGCAAGCTCAGCGGTTACGGCAACGACAACGACGTCGTGATTCCAGTGCGCTGAGTTTCAGCGCAGCAGGCGAACATCAACGCCGGCATCCAGACTCGACCACGCCCGATCGGCGGTCAGCGCGGGGCGCTTGAGCGTGCGTGCAAGCGCAAGGCACGCGCGGTCGCCGAGCGACAAACCCTGCTTGCGGGTTCCTGGGCGCAAGCGCGCCGCTTCGCGAGCGTGCGCGTCATCGAACGGGACCGACTCCAGTTCCAGCGCCTGAAGAATCTCCCACGCGGTTTTTTCCGGAACGCCGCGCTCGATCAGGCGTGCGAGCACCTCGCAGACGTTCACGCAGCTGATGCAGCCATCGCCCAACGCGGCTTCGGCGGTTTGCCAACCGGTTTCGCGATTAAGCAGGGCCAGCACGGCTGAAGCGTCGAACACGACGCGGTTCATGGCTCGCGCTTGCCTTCGCGCCGCCGCTCGGTCAGCAAATCATCCACCAGTGGGGTGCCTTCGCGCACGTAGCGCCTGAGCAGTTGCTGCGCATCGCGCAGGGCGCGCTGCGTGGTGGTCAGATAGATGCCGTTCTCGTCCGCGCGCAAAACCACCGCGCCGCCGGCACGCAGACCCAGCGCTTTGCGCATCGCCGCCGGAATCAGGATCCGGCCATCGTCGTTGAGGCGGGCTTTTGCCGTTGTCATGTCGGATTTCATGATTTGTCTATTTTTCTGATTCTGTCACTTGCTGCTGGAATCGTCAATGCGACAGGCGGGCTACAAGCAGGGCAACGTGAATCGCCCAGGTGTCAGTAGCCGTTTCTGCAAAGCGCTTCTCGACACAGGCGCGCCTCACCTGGCCTCGCACCCCGCCCCCGCCCGGACTATAATTCGCGCCCCATTCGACGGCCCGGCCGTCGCGCATCCGCGGAGTCAGCCATGAGCATCGAACAACTCGAATCCATCGCCCAGGCGATGGTCGCGCCCGGCAAGGGCATCATCGCGATCGACGAATCCACCAACACGATTGCGAAGCGCTTCGCCGCGGTGAACGTGCCGAACAGCGAGGAAAATCGCCGCGCCTACCGCGAAATGCTGCTGACCGCGCCGAACCTGGGCGAACACATTTCCGGAGCGATCCTGTACGACGAAACCCTGCGCCAGTCGACCCGCGCCGGCGTGCCGTTCACCAAGGTGATGATGGATAACGGCATCCTGCCCGGCATCAAGGTGGACAAGGGCCCGCAGCCGCTGGCCGGTTTTCCGGGCGAAGTGGTCACCGAAGGCCTGGACGGCCTGCGCGAACGCCTGAACGAATACGCCAAGCTCGGCGCCAAGTTCGCCAAGTGGCGCGCGGTCATCACCATCGGTGAGGATTCGCCTTCCGGCACGTGCATCGAGGCCAACTGCCACGCGCTGGCGCGCTACGCCGCGCTATGCCAGGAGGCCGGTATCGTTCCCATGGTGGAACCCGAAGTGCTGATGGACGGCGACCACGATCTGGACGTGTGCTATGACGTCACCGAAGCGACGCTGCGTTCGCTGTTCGGATCGCTGTACGAACAGAATGTGATGCTCGAAGGCACGATTCTGAAAGCCAGCATGGTGATCTCGGGCAAGGGCTGCGCCGAGCAGGCCGATGTCGACGAAGTCGCCGAAGCAACCGTGCGTTGCCTCAAAGTCTCCGTGCCCGCGGCGATTCCGGGCATCGTGTTCCTGTCGGGCGGGCAGAGCGACGAGCAGGCCACCGCGCACCTCAACGCCATGAATCAGATCGGCCCGCATCCGTGGCCTTTGTCCTTCAGCTACGGCCGCGCCATGCAATCGGCCGCGCTGAAACTCTGGGCCAAGGACATGGCCAAGAATTTCGCCGAGGCGCAGAAGACGGTGTCGATGCGCGCGAAAGAGAATGGACTCGCCGCGCTGGGGCAGTGGCAGAAGGCCGCCTGAAGAGCCGGATTCATTGGTTTTGCGAAACGGGCGCTGCAGCGCCCGTTTTCGTCATTGTGCTGCGAACATTGCTTTCGCAGCCGCGACAAAATCCGCATCCTGTCCGTCCTGCTTGTCCGAGCGCGCGGCGATGCGGCCGTCGCGATCGAGCAGGTTGAAGACGACGTTGTGACTGTAGCCGCCGCCGCCGGGCAGGGCCCGCCAGGCGATGCCGAGCACCGCGCCGAGCGCGTCCAGATCGCCGTGCTCCAGACGGGCCAGCCAAAACGCCGGCGCGCGCACGCGATGCTCGGCGGCGACCGCGTGCAATCGCGCCACGCCGTCGTGTGCCGGATCGAAGCTGATCAACACTACCGGCAGCGCATGCGGCAGCGCGCGTTGCAGGCGCTTGAGCGTTTCGATTTGCAATGGGCATACCACCTGGCACGACGCGTAAAACATGCCGAGCACGACCGGCCGACCGCGCAGCGAAGCCAGATCGAAACGTGCGCCATCCTGGTCGCGCAGTTGCAGCGGGGTGATGCGATAGAGCGAGTCGGCGGGCAGGTCGGCGCGACCGGGCGCTGCAGCCCCGGCGCGGGCGCCCGCAAGAAGCGGTATGCACAACAGCCACGCCAGTGCTTTTCTGATCATGCTCATTTCATGCTCATTCCGGGTCGCGCACACAGCGAAAGCCGACATGCGGTGAGGCATCGATCGGTTGGAGCGCGGTCAGCGCCGCCACGCGCAACATCAGCGCGTACTCGTTCTTGGCAGCGAAGGCGAGCGCCGAGCCGCCGCACAGCGCCAATACCGGGCCGCCGCCGGCCACGCGCGCGTCGGCATTCGGAAACATCGCTGCATAGTCTTCGGTCCATTCCCATACCAGGCTGCCCAGATCGGCGATGCCGTAGACGTTTGCCGGCTGCGTTGCGATCGGCCGCGGCGGTTCGCCACCGGCGCGCAGGATGTCGGCGAGCAGACGCTGGTTGCGCACTGGATCGCTGCGCGCATCGGGTCGCGTCGCGTCGGCGGCGGCGGCGTACTCCCACTCATACCAGCGCGGCAGGCGCGCGTGTTCGCTGGCGCAGTAGGCGCGCGCGGCGAACCAGCTGACCTGGGTTACCGGCTGGCGGTTGGCGAATTCGGGGCCGGCAACGGTCGGCGTTTGCCAATCACGCAGGTAGTCCGCATTCGCATACAACGGCAGGACGCGGTCGCGTTGCCATTGCGGATGCTGGGCGAGGAAGGACGCGAACTCTGCGACCGTTACCGGCTCCGTTCGCATCGCGAACGCGGGCAGAGCAATGCGTGCGGACGCACCATCGATGGCCAGCGCGCTGCGAAACGCGGCAGCCGGCAGCGGCCGGTAATGGACATCGGCATGGGCCGTCGCTGCGGCCACGGCAAGCAGGACCAGGCCCGGCAAGCCGTGGCGCAGCGACGTGCAGCGGGTCGTGCGCATATCAGGGTTGCTGACCCTTGGCGCGCACCGCCTTGACCTGATCGGTACTGATCGCGCCGCCTTGATTGTTGAAATTGTTGAGCACGTAGGTCAGCACGTTGGCGATCTCGGTGTCGCTCAACTGCCCGCCCAGCGCGGGCATGACGTTTTCGTAGCCGGTGCTGTTGACGGTGATCTTGCCGCTCAAGCCATGCAGCACGATGCCGATGGCGCGGTGCGGATCGGCGTTGAGGTAATCGGACATCGCCAGCGGCGGAAACGCGCCGGGCAGACCCATGGCATTGCCTTGATGGCAGGCCGAACAAATCTGCGTAAACACGCGTTTGCCCTCGGCAGTTGCATCGCCCGAGGCAGTGACGGCTGGGGCGCTTGCGGCCGCTGTGGCGCCGGCGATCGGGCCGCTGGAGATCTTCTCGTACAGCGCCGGTTGCGCGGCGCCGGCGACCTTGAGTTCGCCCAGTGCGCCCTGCATGAAGGCGCGGGTGATGGAATGGTCCACCAGCAGGAAGGTTCCGGGCACCAGGGTCTTGATCTCGACCATCGCCGCGCCGCCTGCCGGGATCAGGGTGGTCTGCACGTTGTGATTGACCAGACTGCCGCCCTCGACGGTGACGTCGTCGAAGATCTGGCCGATGACGTGGAAACTCGACGCCAGGTTCGGTCCGCCGTCGCCGACAAAAAGTCGCACCGTGTCGCCGACGTCGGACGTGAGCGCGGTGTCGCCCTTGAGCGCGCCTTCGCGGCCGTTGAAGAGCACGTAGGTCGGCTGCTCCAGCAGCAGCTTCTGCATGTCGAAGGCTTGCCGGCCCGGCTCGTGATAGGCGCCGGCCGTGTAGAAATCGCCCTGCATCACGTAGTACTCCTTGTCGGCCTTGGGCAGTCCCTGCGGCGGTTCGACCAGGATCATTCCGTACATGCCATTGGCGATGTGCATCGGCACCGGCGCGGTGGCGCAGTGGTAGACGAACAGGCCGGCGCGCATGGCCTTGAACGCGAACACGCTCTCGTGGCCGGGAGGCGTGACAGTGGCGGCGGCGCCGCCACCCGGCCCCATGACCGCGTGCAGGTCGATGTTGTGCGCCATGTGCGAGCCGGGGTCGTTGCGCAGGTGCAGCTCGACGGTGTCGCCTTCGCGCACGCGGATCAGCGGACCGGGCACGCTGCCGTTGAAGGTCCAGAAATCGTAACGCACACCGTCGGCGATTTCCTTGACGACTTCGCGCGTCTCCAGGTGCACGACCACGCGCGCCGGCTGGTCGCGGTGGATCGGCGGCGGCACGTTCGGCGGAGCCACCAGCGTTTCCTCGATCCGCGTGCCGGAGCCCGGTGCTGCAGCGGCCGGCGCCGCGAGCGACGGCACGCCGAAGCCGGCGGCGGTCAGTGCGATGCACGCAATGATGGCATTGGACGTTCTCATGATGGCTTCTCCGCTGTAGTCAAAGGTTGCCGCATTGTCGAAAGCAGATGGTGCGACAACCTTGATCGGAGTCAAGCGCTGCGGCATGCATCGGCACATCGCCGATGTTCTTGACCCCGGTCAAGGCCGAAGAAAAAAACCGGTTGCAGATTGCGCCCGAAGCCAACGCCAAGCAATCGGAGAACACACTATGCATTCCCGTCGATGCCCGCGCCCTGCGGCGCCGTATCTTTTCCTGATCCTGGCATTAACCGCCGCCACACCGCTGCTCGCGGCCACAGATGCCGCGGAGCAGAACAAGCCGATCGTGGAACTGCGCTACCGTTACGAGGGCGTGGACGACGCTGCGTTCGCCAAGAATGCCGATGCCAACACCGTGCGCCTGCGCCTGGGCTACCGCTGGGCGTTCGCGCCGGGCTGGCGGCTGGTCGCTTCCGGCGATCGCGTACAGGCGCTGGCCGGCGCGCGCTACAACAGCACCGCGAACGGCAAGACGCAGTATCCGATCGTCGCCGATCCGCAATCCAGCGAATTCCACGAGGCCTACGTCGGTTATGCGGAAGGCGGACTCGATGCCGCGCTCGGGCGGCAGATCGTGTCATTCGACAACCAGCGCTTCTTCGGCAATGTCGGCTGGCGTCAGAACGAACAGACTTTCGATGCGCTGTCGCTGCGCTACACGTTCGACGGTGGCGGTCCGGTCGTGCGCTACGCGTACCTGGATCGGGTGCAGCGCGTGTTCGGCAACGCCAACCCCAATCCACTGCTGCGCGCCTGGGACTTGAACGGCAACCTGCTCAATCTCACGCAAGCCACCGCGCTGGGAAATTTTACCGGCTACGCTTACCTCGTCAAAAATGACAGCGTCGCCACCGCATCGACGCACACGCTTGGCGCGCGCTGGACCGGCACGCACGCCGTGGGCGAAGCAAAATTCGGCTGGACCCTGGAATACGCCAAGCAAGGCGACTACGCGAACAATCCCGCTGCGCAGAGCGCCAGCTATCGCCTGATCGAACCGGCATTGACCTGGCGCGGCGTCACGTTCAAGGCCGGCGACGAGGTCATGGGCGGCAACGGCAACTACGGGTTCGCCACGCCGTTCGCGACGCTCCACGCCTTCGACGGCTGGGCCGATCGCTTCCTGACCACGCCGGTCGACGGCATCGACGACCGATACATCGGTGCGAACGGGAATATCGGCAAGGCCGGGTGGACGACGACGTGGCATGACTTCCACGCCGACCACGGCGGACGCGCTTACGGCAACGAATTCGATGCCATGCTGACCTATCCGCTGGCTGCGCGCGTGACTGGATTGCTCAAGCTCGCCGACTACCGAAGCGATGGATTCAGCACCGACGAACGTAAAATCTGGGCGAGCCTGGAATACAAATTCTGATCGGGGTCATCAGGGCACGAACCGCGTGAATATCCCGCGCGGATCGTGCGCGATCGCGATGCTCGCGATGAACAAGTACACCGCGAGTGCGGCAAAGAAAAACACCGTGCGGCTGCCGCGCGTGCGTCCGCGGCGCAGGGCGAACACGCCGAGCACGATGTAGACCACGAGTAGCAGCACCTTGGCGGTGAGCCAGGCTTGCACGAACGGATACTGGTGCAGCATCACGGCGAGTGCGATGCCGGCGGCGAGCAGGGTGGTGTCGATCAGGTACGTCGTGCGACGCACGATCGGGTGATGGACCCATTGCGATCCGGCCAGAATCAGGATCGTTCCGCGCAGCGCGAACAGGCTGCCGGAGAGGACGACGCAAGCGATGTGGATCAGTTTGATCTGCGGATAGAGCTCGAGCATCCGCACATTATCCGGGAATTCCATCCCGGCGCGGCGTCAGGTATATCCACAGGGCGCGCAGCACCCACGGCGTGAACGCGACGAGCCAGCCGAACGCCGCAACCACGAGCCAAAGCGCGGTGTTGGTCGTCAACTCGGCGCCGATGCGGATGAGCACGACGCCTTGCAACAATCCGAACGTGAGCCAGGCAATCGCGCCCATTTGCAGTGGACGTCCGGAATGGCCGTGAGTGACGCGTGTAACCATCGCCA
>JAGWXP010000237.1 GCA_018969845.1 Lysobacteraceae bacterium
CCGCAGCAGGGCAATACGGCGACAATCGCCTACGACGCGGACAAGGGCGAGATTCCCGGGCCGCTGGACATCGGCGTCACGCTCAGCCGGCTCTCACCCAGCCCGGACAAGTCCGAGCAGCGCGTGATCGTGATCGGCGATGGCGATTTCCTGTCCAACGCCTTTCTCGGCAACGGCGGCAACCGCGAATTCGGCCAGCGCGTGTTCGACTGGCTGCTGCAGGACGACGCGCTGATCCAGATTCCCGACAAGGGCGCGCCCGACCGGCAACTGCATCTGTCGCAAACCGAACTCGGCGTCATTGGTCTGGGTTTTCTGGCAGGCCTGCCGCTCGCGCTCGCGTTTGCGGGCGCGGTGATCTGGTGGCGTCGCCGTCGCTCCTGAGCATGCGCCAATCCACGCGAAGCATATTTTTTCTTGCGCTGACCGTCGTCGTCCTCGGCGCGGCGGTCTATGCCGAACTCGTTCGCGAGCGCGGCCTGGCGCCGCGGCCCGTGACAGCGCTCGATCCGGCGCGGGTGACGCGCCTGGAAATCCGCTGCCAGTCCTGCACTGCGCGCGTGTTCGAGCGCGCCGACGGCGAGTGGCGAATGATGCAACCCTACAATGCGCCGGCCGATCCCGTTGCGGTTGCACGCCTGCTTGCCGTCGTCAATGCGCCGGTACGCACACGTGCGACCATGGCGGGATACGCTGCGGCCAAGCTCGGGCTCGATCCGCCGCAGATCACCGTCGTCGCCGACGCCACGCGCATCGATATCGGCGGCGAAGACCCCATCGATCACGACCGCTATGTGCGCGTGGGCGATCAACTGCTGCGCGTGCCGGACCGCTTCAGTGCGCGCTTGCTGGAAGCGCCGGAGAGCGAGCTGCTAGATCCGAAGACCCGGCAATGACTCCTTCTACCGTTCACCCTGAGCGTAGCGCCAAAGGCGCGAAGTCGAAGGGTCGTTTCGTTGCGCTTCGACTTCGCTTGCTGTGCAAGCTACGCTCAGCGCGAACGGAGTAGGAAGCATGCCTGAATTGCCCGAAGTCGAGACAACAGTCCGCGGGATCGCACCGCATCTCGTCGGCCGCCGCGTGATCGAATTGATCGTGCGCCAGCCGCGCCTGCGCTGGCCGATTCCCGCCGCCTTGCGCCATGCCCTACCGGGACAAAAGATAGAAAATGTGGAAAGACGCGCAAAGTATATTCTGGCGCATACCGCTACCGGTTCCGCGTTGTTGCATCTGGGCATGTCCGGTTCGTTGCGGATTCTGCGTGCCGATGCGGCGCCCGGCCCGCATGACCACGTCGATTGGCGGCTGTCGTCGGGCCGCGTCCTGCGCTTCACCGATCCGCGCCGCTTTGGCTGCATGCTCTGGCAGAAACCGGGCGCCACGCATCCGCTGCTGGCCGGGCTCGGCCCGGAGCCGCTCGCTGAGGAATTCGACGGCGATCATCTGTGGCGCGCCGC
>JAGWXP010000130.1 GCA_018969845.1 Lysobacteraceae bacterium
CGCGCCGTGGAGGGGAGCCTGAATTCGCCCGCGCCCGCATTGCTGCCATCCGATGTGGAAAATTCCACATTGCCGCAACCCCGCCATGTCGCCATCGTCATGGACGGCAACGGCCGCTGGGCCAGGGCGCGCCATCGGCCGCGCACTTTCGGCCATCATGCGGGACAGAAGTCGGTGCGCGCGGCGATCGAATTCTGCCTGCGCCACGGCATCGAGGCGTTGACCCTGTTCGCATTCTCCAGCGAGAACTGGCAGCGCCCGCGCGAGGAAGTCGGGGCGCTGATGGAATTGTTCCTCAAGGCGCTGGATCGCGAAGTGGACGAATTGCGCGGCCACGGCGTGCGCATCGCGTTCATCGGCGATCTGTCCGCGTTCGCGCCGGCGCTGCGGGAACGCATGGCGTCCGCGACGGACAAGACCCGCGGCAACGGCAAGCTCGCCTTGAACGTGGCGGTGAACTATGGCGGACGCTGGGATATCGCCAACGCTGCCAGACAGGCCGCGGCCGCTGCGCAGCGCGGCGAAATCGCGGCTGGGGCGATCGATGAAGCATCCATTGCACGGTTCTTCTGCCTCGCCGATCTGCCACCGGTGGATCTGCTGATCCGTACCGGCGGCGAGCAGCGCATCAGCAATTTCCTGCTCTGGCAGAGCGCCTACAGCGAGCTGTATTTCAGCGATGTGTTGTGGCCGGATTTCGATGCCGCCGAATTCGCGCGCGTGCTGGATGAATTCGCCCGGCGCGAGCGGCGATTCGGAAAAACCGGTGCGCAAGTGGCAGGAACATCATGACCCAACGCGTCGTCACCGCCCTGCTGCTCGCCCCGCTCGCGATCGCGATCATCCTGCTGCTGCCGACGCCGGTACTCGCCGTGATCATCGCCGGCCTGTGCCTGCTCGCCCTGTGGGAATGGACGCGGCTGTCCGGCATGCGCGACCGGCGCCTGCGCGCCGCCTTGTTGGCGCTGGCGATGATCGCGTTCGCCGCCTTGTGGCTCTGGCGTGGAACGATCCCGGTATGGATCGTAATCGGCGCTGGCGCCCTCTGGTGGCTGCTGGCGCTGGCCTGGCTCAAGGCCTTCAGTTTTGCCGCCGCGCCAACGCGCGCAAACACCCTGCGCAAGCTGTGTGCGGGCGCGTTGACGGTATTCCCGGCGTGGATCGGTTTGATGCAGCTGCATGGCAACGCCGTGCACGGCCCCGCCTGGGCGTTGTATGTACTGGTGCTTGGCTGGTCCGCCGATTCCTTCGCCTACCTGGCAGGCATGCGCTGGGGCCGGCGCAAGCTGGCGCCGAACATCAGCCCCGGCAAGACCTGGGCCGGCGTTTACGGAGGTCTTGCCGCCACCGCCGCGGTCGCCGCGGTCGGCGGCTGGCTGCTGGACGTGCGTGACATGCAACTGTTCGCGCTCGTCGTGCTCGCCCTGCTGTGCGTGTGTTTTTCCGTCGTCGGCGATCTGTTCGAAAGCCTGATCAAGCGCCATGCCGGGGTGAAGGATTCCGGCGCCCTGTTTCCCGGCCACGGCGGCGTGTTCGACCGGCTCGACGGCATCTTCGCCATGGTGCCGCTGTTCGTGATCGGCAAAGCCCTGCTCGGCCTATGAAGCAGGTCGCGGTACTCGGCGCCACCGGTTCGATCGGCGCCAGCGCGCTGGACGTGATCGCGCGCCATCCGCAGCGTTTCGCGGTGTGCGCGCTCAGCGCGCACCGCGATGTCGATGCGCTCGTGGCGCTGTGCGCGCGGCACCGTCCGGCACTGGCCGTGATCGCCGACCCGGTGCTGGAATCGACCTTCAAATCCAAACTCGCCGCTGCGGGGCTTTCGACGCGCACGGCCTGCGGCGAAAACGGATTGCGCGAAGCCGCGGCAGGCGACGCGGATATCGTCGTCGCCGCGATCGTGGGCGCGGCCGGGCTGGATTCGACGCTTGCTGCCGCGCGCGCCGGAAAACGACTGCTGCTGGCCAACAAGGAAGCCGTGGTGATGGCCGGTCCGTTGTTGCTGCAGGCCCTGCGCGAAGGCGGCGGCGAACTGGTGCCGATCGATTCGGAGCACAACGCGATCTTTCAATGTTTGCCCCATCGGCCGGGGGCGGCCGATGTCGGAAATTCCCGTGGACGCACCTCGAATCTGGAACGGGCGGGAGTGCGCCGCATCGTGCTCACCGCCTCGGGCGGACCGTTCCGCGGACACACGCGCGCGCAACTCGCCACCGTCACGCCGGACCAGGCCTGCGCGCACCCGAACTGGGTAATGGGCCGCAAGATCTCGGTCGACTCGGCTACGCTCATGAACAAGGGTCTGGAAGTGATCGAGGCGCACTGGCTGTTCGGTGCGCGCCACGATCAAATCGACGTCGTCGTGCATCCGCAGAGCATCGTGCATTCGCTGGTCGAATATGCAGATGGCTCGACTCTCGCCCAGCTCGGCAATCCGGACATGCGCACGGCTCTGGCACACGCGCTCGGCTTCCCGGAACGCATCGGATCGGGCGTGGCCGGGCTCGATTTCACGCGTTTGGGCGCATTGCAATTCGAGGCGCCGGACCGCGCCACCTTCGCCTGCCTCGATCTTGCTTACCGCGCGCTCGCGGCCGGCGGCACCGCACCGGCGATCCTGAACGCAGCCAACGAAGTCGCGGTGGCAGCGTTCCTGGCCGGCACCTTGCCATTTCTTGCCATCGCCGACATCGTCGCCGCGACCCTGGACGCAATGCCTGCTGAACCGGTCGATTCGCTGGAAGGATTGATTTACGCCGATTTAACCGCGCGCCAGCATGCGCAACGTATCATGCGTCGGGCATATTGCTGTTGAGTATCCGATGAGCGAGTTTCTGGGTTCCCTCTGGTGGCTGCTGGTCACGCTCGGCCTTCTGGTCACCTTCCACGAGTTCGGCCACTATTGGGTCGCGCGCCGCTGCGGCGTGAAGGTGCTGCGTTTTTCAGTCGGTTTCGGCAAACCGGTATGGTCGCGCACGGGCCGCGACGGCGTGGAATACGCGATCGGCGCGATTCCGCTCGGCGGCTACGTGAAGTTCCTCGATGCGCGCGAGGCGGAAAATCCCGACATGGCCGCGCACGAACCCGGCGAATACACCGCCGCACCGGTCGGCAGACGCATGCTCATCGCCGTGGCCGGACCGGTGTTCAACATCGTGTTCACGGTGGTCGCATTCTGGGCGATGTTCGTGGTCGGGCGTCCCGACTTCCAGCCGGTGATCGGCGCACCGCAAGGTCTTGCCGCCGCCGCCGGCCTGCGCGACGGCGACCGCATTGTCGCGGTGGACGGCGAGCGAGTCGATTCGTGGAGCACAGCAATGCTCGACGTGGCCCAGGCCGCGATGCTGCGACGCGACGCGGCGCTGCAAATCGCGACTCCGGACGGCCAGACGCAAACGCGCACGCTGGCCTTGAGCCGGCTTCCGCACGGCGTCGCGGACGACGCCAAGACCTTCGACGCCATTGGCTTGCGCCTGCAACCGCCGCCCGCGGTGGTTGGCGGCTTGAGCCCGGGCGGCGCGGCGGCGCTGGCAGGCCTGCGCGAGGGCGACCGCATCAGCGCAATCAACGGCAGGACCGTCGCCTCGTTCGCGGATCTGGTCAAGCTCGTTCCTGAACTCGCCGCGCGCAATCCGCACTTGCACCTGACCGTACAGCGCGCTGGCAACACCCTGGGTTTCGACCTGACCGCCGAGCAACTCGCGCAGGACGGGAAATCGCGCTGGCTGATCGGCGTCGCACCCGCCGACACGCACGATGCACTGGAACGCTACAACCCATTGCGTGCGGTTCCCGCCGCGCTGCGCGAAACCTGGAAGACGGCGCGCACGACGTTCGGAATGATCGGCGCCATGCTCACCGGCGAGGCCTCGACCAAGAACCTTTCCAGCGTGATCAGCATTGCCCAGGTGGCCAATGCCTCGGCGCATATGGGTCTGGCCTGGTTCCTGTCGTTTCTGGCGATCATTTCGCTGAGCCTGGGAATCCTCAATCTGTTGCCGATTCCGATCCTCGACGGCGGACACCTGATGTATTACCTCATCGAATGGATCAAGGGCAGCCCCTTGAGCGAACGCGCCATGATCGCCGGACAATACGTGGGCATGGCCGCGCTCGCCGCGCTGATGAGTCTGGCCTTTTACAACGATATCCTGCGCTTGATCGCCGGATGACATTACAATACCCGGCCGCGGCAGAATGCCCGGTGTGGCAACCCCAATAACAATCCGGAAGTGACGATGAAGCGTATCGCCGCCCTTGTACTGCTCGCCTGCCTTGCCGCCAAAGCCCACGCGTTCGATCCGTTCGTCGCTTCCGACATCCGCATCGACGGGTTGCAACGCATTTCCGCCGGCACCGTGTTCACCTACCTGCCGATCGAGAAGGGCGACCAGGTCACCGACGATCGCGCCGCACAGGCGATTCGCGCCTTGTACAAGACCGGGTTCTTCAGCGACGTGTCGATCTCGCGTCAGGACAACATCCTGGTCATCACCGTCAAGGAACGGCCGGCGATCTCGAAGATCCAGATCAAGGGCAACAAGGACATCAAGACCGATGACCTGCTCAAGGGCCTGAAGGACATCGGCCTGTCCGATGGCGAACCCTTCGACCGCCTGTCGCTGGACCGCGTCACCCAGGAGCTGACCCGCCAGTACTACAACCGCGGCAAGTACAACGTCACCGTCAAGCCGACGGTCATCGGGCTGGACCGCAACCGCGTGGAATTGTCGATCATCATCGGCGAGGGCAAGGTCGCCAGGATCAAGCAGATCAACGTCGTCGGCAACCACGCCTTCACGCAGGCGCAGATCCGCGACGATTTCGAATCCGACACCAGCAACTGGACTTCGTGGTATTCCAAGGACGACCAGTACTCGCGCGAGAAACTGTCGGGCGACCTGGAAAAACTCAATTCGTTCTACCTCGACCGTGGCTACGCCGACTTCAACATCGATTCGACCCAGGTCAGCATCAGCCCCGACAAACGCACCATGTACATCACTGCCGACATCACTGAAGGCAATGTCTACAAGATTTCCGACATCAAGCTCAGCGGCACCCTGGTGCTGACCGAAGCCGACATGCGCAAGCTGATCGTGACCCGCGACGGCGAAGTGTTTTCGCGCCAGAAACTGGAAAAGTCCGCGCAGCAGATGACCGCGGTGCTTGCCAACATCGGCTACGCCTTCGCTCAGGTGACGCCGATTCCGACCATCAACCGCGAAAAGCGCACAGTCGGGATCAACTTCTTCGTCAATCCGGGCAGGCGCGTGTACGTGCGCCGCATCCTGTTCAAGGGCAACCACGTCACCCAGGATGAAGTGCTGCGCCGCGAGATGCGCCAGCTCGAGGGCGCCTGGTATTCGCAGGCCGCGATCGACCGCTCCAAGGTGCGCCTGCAGCGCCTGGGCTACTTCAAGAAGGTGGACATCACCACACCCAAGGTGCCTGGTACGGACGATCAGGTCGACGTCGACGTGACGGTGGAGGAAACCTCCTCCGGCGCGTTCACGTTCGGCGTCGGCTACTCGCAGGTCTACGGTCTGGTACTGAGCACTTCCGTGTCGCAGAACAACTTCCTCGGCACTGGCGACCGCGCCGCGCTGACCGTGTCCAAGAGCGATTTCGTCACCAAGTACGCGCTGTCGTACTATCAGCCTTACCTGACTCCCGACGGCATCGGCCTCGGATACGATCTTTCGTATTCGAAGTTGAACCAGCAGCAGGCCAACCTCGCCAACTACCTGAGCAACACCGGTGCGTTCTCCACCTATATCGGCCTGCCGGTGACCGAAAACGACACCGTCAACCTGCAACTGGGCGTGAGCAAGACCAAGATCCTGACCGGCTATCCGGTTCCGGAGCTGGACGCCAGCGGCAACCCGGTCAAGGATGCCAACGGCAACATCATCTTCTACACGACGTATTATTCGCCGCAGCCGATCGTCGACTACATCAATTCCCTCGGCCACGAAACCTTCCACGAGTGGTCGGTCACGGCATCGTGGGCGCACGACACGCGCAACAAGTTCTTCAACCCGACGCACGGCTCGCTGCAGCAGTTCTCCGCCGAACTGGCCCTGCCCGGCTCCACGGTCGAGTACTACAAGCTGATCTACCGCTACGCGCAGTACCTGCCGATCACCGAAGGCCTTACCTTCGAGGGTTCGACCACCATCGGCTACGGCAATACCTGGCGCGCCGCCGACGGCCGCAATCCGGCGACCGGAGCGCCGGTCAAGGTCAGCGGACTGCCGTTCTTCGAGGATTTCTACGCCGGCGGCGTGTCCGACGTGCGCAGCTTCCGCGACAACACCCTGGGTCCTTACGCGCTGGCGCCTGGATGCACCGACTTCAACAACTATTATTGCCGCCAGCCGCTGGGCGGCAACCTCAAGACGGTCGCCTCGTTTGAGTTGATATTCCCCACGCCATTCGTCAAGGACGACAGTGCCACGCGCCTGTCCTGGTACCTGGACGTCGGCAACGTGTTCAACCAGAACAACCCGTCGCTGGGCAACAGCTTGTACAGCAACAACGGTTTCTCGTGGGGCGACCTGCGCGCCTCCACCGGCATTTCGCTGCACTGGCAGGCGCCGGTCGGCCCGATCGTGATCAACCTCGGCCGGCCGATCCGCTCCAAACCGGGCGATATCGGCGAGACGTTGCAGTTCAACTTCGGCACCACCTTCTGATGCCCCGGCGCAAGGGCTATGCAAAACCGGCCCTTTGCGTATGATTCGGGTGAGTGCGGCAAGGCAAAGGGTTTTCGGGTGAGGGCTAGCGCTGGCAAATGGCGGTGCGTCGGCGCGTTCGCGCTGGCGTTGGCGTTGCTGCCATTTCCGGGGATGACGCAAACCGCAACCGGCAAGGTCGGCTACGTGGACCTGAAACGCCTGATCGACAACGCGCCGCAGATGGTGGAAAGCCGCACCCGTCTGCAACGCGAGTTCGCGCCGCGCGACGCCGCGTTGAAAGCGGATGAGGTGCGCCTGGATACCCTCAAAACCCGTTACAAACGCGACGCCGCAATCATGTCCAAGGCCGACGCCGACGCGCTCAAACGCCGGATTGACACGCTCGACGGTGCGATCAAACGCACGCGCGATGCATTGCGCAACGACTTGAACACGCGTGCCGCCGCCGACCGCGACCGCATCTGGCAGCAGATCAACGACACAGTGATCGACTACGCGCGCGCACACGGCTACGACCTGATCGTGCCCAGTCCCGTGGTCTACGCCAATCCGCGCATTGACATCACCGATGCCGTACTCGACCAGTTGCGCCGCGCCAAGCCGGCGACGGGGATGCCACCGTGAGCGCGCCGCGCCACAGCTTGGCCGAACTCGCCGCGCGCTTCGATCTGCAATTGCGCGGTAACGGCACACGTGCCATCACCGGTGTCGGCACGTTGGAAGCGGCGTCGCCCG
>JAGWXP010000131.1 GCA_018969845.1 Lysobacteraceae bacterium
CCGGCGAAGGCGAAGCAGATCTGCGAGAAGAAGATGATCGTGTCGAGGTTCGAAAACGTCGGCAGCAACGAAGCCGCCGGCATCGGCGTCGCCGAGCCGCCGGCGATCAGCGCGACCAGACCCACGCCGACCAGCACCAGCGAGGGCAGCCATTGTGCGAGTCCGCCCAGGTTCTGCAGCCAGCGTCCGGTGCCGGTGCCGAGGATGTTGCAGCCGAGCGCGACACCGAGCAGGATCAGCGAGGCACCGGCGGCGAAGGTCTGCGAATGTTCGAGCGCAGCGAATTGGCTGTTGAAGATATACAGGGCGAACACCGCCGTGCTCAGGCACAGGGTAGGGAAGTACAGAATGTTCGAAGCCCAGTACAGCCAGCTGGCGACGAATCCGTGGCGTTCGCCGAAGGCTTCGCTGATCCATACGTACAGGCCGCCGTCCTTGGGCAGCGCCGACGACAGCGTCATCACGCACAGCCCTTGCGGAATGAAGAACGCCAGTGCGGCGAGCAACCACAAGGTCAGCGACGACGGTCCAGCGTGTCCGGCCAGCGCGACCCAGCGCAGGCCAACGATGGCCACCGTGTTGAACAGCACCAGGTCGAGCAGTCCCAGCGATTTCTTGGCGGCCATCGGCGATCCCTTGTTTCAAGGCGCGCAGCCTAGCATGTGCCCCGGGATCGCGGCCGTCGGGTGGTGCAAATAGGTGACGTTTTCGTTGCTTGTCTTTCCGGCAGGGACTGCCGGAATCCAGTTGCCACGGATGGCGTCCATGCGGTCTGGATGCCGGCACTCCATGCCGGCATGACGTGTGACTTGTTTGCGAAAGTCTTAATACTCGAATCCGTTCGCGAAGATATAGTCGCCGTCGTACTCCACCGCGCCAACGTCGCAATTCGGGTTCTGCGGCTGCGGGCGCGCGAAACCACGCTGGTCGACGGTCACGGTCACGGTTGCACAGTTGAGCGCGTCGATAGCCGGACTGCCCGCGTGCGGAACCATGGTCGGCGTCGGCCCGCCGTAGTGGCCGAGCGGGCTGAGCATCGGATCGGCGCTGCTGACCGGATTGCTGATCGTGAACTGGGTGTTGTCGTAGGACATCACGATCAGCCCGCTGAACGTACCGGAGGGCTGACTGGTACCACTAGCCGTGACTACGATGTCGTGAGCGCTGCCCTGGCTGTTCGAGAGGATCGAATTTTCCAGGTCCAGTGTCGATGCCGATCCGCCGCAAGTATTGCCGCCGACCGAACAATTGCGATCATCGAGGCTGTAGACCGAGCCGCCGTCGGCCGTGCCGCCGCTGGCCGCGGCCACGGCATTGCGCGCCAGGGTCGAGGACTGGATGCTCAAGACCGCGCTGTAATTGAAGATCGCGCCGCCCAGACCCGCGCCGCCGGCCGCGCCGCTGCCGCCTGCGGCGCCGCTCGCGCTGTTGCCGGTGAACGTGGAATTGACAATGGTCAGCGTGCCGGCGTCGTTGAAGATCGCGCCGCCCATGCCGGCGCCGCCGCCACCGCGCGGGTATGGCGTACCCGTGGTGCCTCCCGCGCCGCCACCGTAGCCGCCGCTTGCCGCGGCACCATTTGCACTGCCACCGCCGCCACCGCCAAATCCACCGGTGCCGCCCGTCGTTCCGCCTTCGCCGCCGCCACCGCCAAATCCACCCGCACCGCCTGCCGAATACGCATAACCGCCGCCGCCGAATCCGACATTGGGGGGGGCGGATAGACACCACCATTCGGTCCGCCGCCATTGCTGGCGGGAGGCGCAGAACCCACGCCCGCGCCGCCATAGTTGCCGCTGCTGTCGCCGCTGGCGCCGCCTTGCGCCGCATTGCCGGTGAAGGTGCAGCTATCGATGCTGACGGTGCCCTGATTGAAGATCGCACCACCCGCGCCGAGCGCACCGCCGCCGAAGTCGCTGCTGAATCCCTGCGCGAGGCCGTTTTTGAGTGTCAGACCTTGCAGCGTAAGACCGCTGCCCACGTCGATGTCGAACAGCCGGAACGGCGCCGTGGTGTCGCGCGCAATGGTGATGCCGAGCCTCAGGCCGGTTTTGCCGTCGATGGTAAGCGATTTGCCGCCGGTGAAGAAGAATGCCGATGGACCGAATTGCGAACTCGTTCTGGTGCTCGTGCCAAGGTCATTGCCGTACAGCGAGAGCAAAATGGTTTGCCCGTCGATGGCCGTGCTGAATTGGATCGTGTCGCCCGACAATGCGGCGCTGTTGATTGCGTCGCGCAGGGTCGGGCAATTGTTGCTGAGGTCGCAGGTCGCCGAAGCAATCGTCGCCGGTTCGCCGGTTCCGGTGACGATCCACGTCGTCGCAAACGCATCGGCCAGAGGCAGCGCCGCCAGCAGGACGGCCAGCGCCATCGTACGCATGTTCATGGGAATCTCCGCTCGTCCGCCGCCTTTGGCTTTTTGGCGGCGCGCAATCATACTGGAAGTCGTCAGGCGCCGCTCAATCCGCGACGCGTGTCCAGATCTGGCTGCGCCCGAGCAGTGGAATGCCGACATAGCCGTGCACGTCGAGGGTTTTGCCGCCGTCGCGCAGATGCAGGGTAGCGCGGTATACATCGCCGCTTTCGGGATCGAGCACCTCGCCGCCGTCCCAGGCAGCGCCGTCGCGGCGAAAATTCCACAGGATGGTCATGCCGAGCACCGGCTGAGCATGACGCGCGCCTGCGCACGGCATGCAGAGCGGGTTCGGTTTCTCGCCCGGAGCCTGAAACAGCTTCACGATCCTGCCCGACAGCACGTCGGCATGTTCGGTGATTTCCACCAGCGCCTTGGGCGCATGCGTGTCGTCGTCAAAGGTTTGCCAGACGCCGGTGGGCAAAGGCTCGCGCGCGGCCGCATGCGAGGCAATGACGAGCAGGGCGAAGGGGACGAAGCGCATGCAGGAATGGTAACGGATGGGTTCGGATTTTTCCGTTCGCGTTGAGCGTAGCTCGCGCAGCGAGCGAAGTCGAAACGCATCGGCCCTTCGACTTCGCGCCTTCAGCGCTACGCTCAGGGCGAACGGGATACGGCATCGCAATGCGTGGCGGTGAGCGCTCGGCTACAATAGGCGTTCGTAGTCCACGCAAATCCCCTCATGCCGCAACCCACGCAAGAGCAGGTCGAGCGCCTGCTCGCCGAGATCGTCGATCCGCATACCGGCCAGGATCTGGTCGCATGGGGTGCGGTCAAGGGCGTGGACGGCGACAAGGTCGCCGTCGACATCGTGCTCGGCTATCCGGCGAAGACCTTCGTCGATGCGCTGGCGCAGACGGTGCGCGCGAAACTTGCCGCGGCGGGCATTGCCGACGCCACGGTCGGCGTAAGCTGGCGCGTGTTCGCGCACAAGGTGCAGAAAGACCTCACGCCGATGCCTAACGTGAAGAACATCATCGCGGTGGCCTCGGGCAAGGGCGGCGTGGGCAAATCCACCACCGCCGCGAATCTTGCGCTCGCGCTTGCCGCCGAAGGCGCGAACGTGGGCGTGCTCGACGCCGACATCTACGGCCCGTCGATGCCGCGCATGCTCGGCGTTTCCGGAAAACCCGATACCAAGGACGGCCAGCGCATTGAACCGAAAATCGCACATGGACTGCAGGCCATGTCGATCGGCTTCATGATCGACGAGGACACGCCGATGATCTGGCGCGGGCCGATGGTGACGCAGGCGCTGACGCAACTGCTCAACGAGACGAATTGGTCCGATCTGGATTACCTCGTCATCGACCTGCCGCCCGGCACCGGCGACATCCAGTTGACCTTGTGCCAGCGCGTGCCGGTGTCCGGCGCGGTGATCGTGACCACGCCGCAGGACATCGCCCTGCTTGATGCGAGGAAGGGCCTGAAGATGTTCGAGAAGGTCGAGGTGCCGGTGCTCGGCATCGTCGAGAACATGGCCCTGCACACCTGTTCGTCCTGCGGCCACACCGAGCACATTTTCGGCGCC
This sequence comes from Lysobacteraceae bacterium, assembly GCA_018969845.1. GTDB lineage: Bacteria > Pseudomonadota > Gammaproteobacteria > Xanthomonadales > Rhodanobacteraceae > Rudaea. Next base: position 3,945 of record JAGWXP010000131.1, read on the forward strand.
GGCGGCGGCGCGCGCATGGCCGCGCAGTACGGCCTGCCTTTGCTCGGATCGCTGCCGCTTGACATCAGGATTCGCGAACAGGCCGATGGTGGCACGCCGACCGTCGCCGCCGATCCGACCGGCAATGTCGCCGCGCTGTACCGTGAGATCGCGCGCAAGACTGCGGCGCAATTGGCGCTGCACGCGCGCAGCAAAAGTATACAATTCCCGAAAATCGTGATTCAGAACACATGACGATCAAATCGGACCACTGGATCCGCCGCATGGCGGAAAAACACGGCATGATCGAACCGTTCGAGCCCGGCCAGGTGCGCACGAACGCGGGCGGCGGCAAGCTGATTTCCTACGGCACATCCAGTTACGGTTACGACGTGCGCTGCGCGAACGAGTTCAAGGTGTTCACCAACATCAACTCGACCATCGTCGATCCCAAGGAATTCGACGCGCGCAGTTTCGTCGACGTCAAGGGTGATGTATGCATCATCCCGCCCAATTCGTTTGCGCTGGCGCGCACGGTGGAGTACTTTCGCATCCCGCGCAGCGTGCTGACGGTGTGCCTTGGCAAGAGCACCTATGCGCGCTGCGGCATCATCGTCAACGTCACGCCGCTGGAGCCGGAGTGGGAAGGCCACGTGACCCTGGAGTTTTCCAACACCACGCCGCTGCCGGCGCGGATTTACGCGAACGAAGGCGTGGCGCAGATGCTGTTCTTCGAATCCGACGAGGTCTGTGGCACCAGTTACCGCGACCGCGGCGGCAAATACCAGGGCCAGAAGGGCGTGACGCTGCCCAAGGCGTGAGACCAGGAGTATACAATGCGTAAAAGTTACATCATCCGCGGCGCACAAGTTCTGGCGATCGCATTGGCACTGGCCCTGCTCGCTGCCTGCGGCGGTCGCGACGCGCTCAAGAACGGCACGTCGGATGTTGCGGTGGCGAATGCGCCGACCACGTTCGACCTGACCGTCGCCGCCGACAAGAACGGCCAGTTCGAGTACGAAGGCGCCACCCTCACACGCGAGGATCTGGCCGGACACATCCGCTATCTCACGGAAATCGGCAAGCCGGCGCATACGATTCTGCTGATCGCGGGCGAAAAACAGAAAATCACGAATGCGCACGTTGCCGGTCTGGCCGGCATCTGTCGCGACCTGAAGATCAGCGGCTACGTGCGCGACAACGACGGGCATCTGAAAGTCATTCAAATCGTCCAGTAGCGCTGCCCGCGCGGCGCATCCCAACGGGAGAATGTGATGTACAAATCGATCGTCGTAGCGGCTGCCGCGTCGTTGTTTGTCTTCGCCACCGCGTTCGCCGGCGATGCCATCGACGATGGACATCTGCTGGTCAAGCCGGCGAAGAACAACACCTTCGCTACCGGCGAATTCATCATGGGCAAGGCCGAACTGTTCGGCTACATCGGCGACTTGAAGGACCGGAAGAAGATTACAGGCATCGTGCTGCGCGACGCCGACCGCGCCACGCCGGAACAAAAGCATCTGCTCGTAGTCACCGCACAGGCGCAGAAAATCGATGCCCTTGTCGACGAGCACGACAAGCTCGTACCGCTCGTCGATCCGCTGGCGGCCACGCCGGCTGCGGCAAAGTAAAGCCATCACCGTTCGCCCTGAGCGTAGCGCCGCAGGCGCGAAGTCGAAGGGCATGGGCGTTTCGACTTCGCTCGCTGGCGCGAGCTACGCTCAACGCGAACGGATGGATCAATCCAGGCTGCCGGCGGCGTAATGTTCGTCGGCGGTCGTTGTCAGCGCGGTTTCCAGACACAGCCGGACTGCCGCGATCATCGTCTCCAACGGCATGCCTGGCGCGCCGGCGTGGCGTGCCGCCTGTTCCGGCAGATACGGCACATGCACGAAGCCGCCGCGCGTGCCGCGCCGCCGCGCGAGCAAGCGCATCAGACCGAAGAACACCTGATTGCACACGAACGTGCCCGCCGTTTGCGACAGCGCCGCGGGAATGCCTGCCGCGCACAAGGCTGCCAGCATGGCCTTGATCGGCAAAGTGGAAAAGTACGCATTTGGCGCATTTTCCACAACAGCCATATCCACCGGCTGCAAGCCGGCATTGTCCGGGATGCGCGCGTCGATCAGATTCAGCGCAACCCGTTCCAGCGAAATGCCCTCGCGCCCGCCGGCCTGACCGAGCGCCAACACCAGCGTCGGGCGATGCTTGCGCAGCAGTTTCTCCAGCGCCGGCAGCGATGCGCCGAACTCGGTCGGAAGGATGGCGCCGACAATGCGATGCCCGGCGATTAGCTGGCCGTCGAGCGCCTGCGCGATTTGCTTCGAGGGATTCACCGGCTCGCCGCCAAACGGATCGAATCCCGTGACGAGCGCTTTGGGCGTGCGGTTCATGGGAAGGCAAACAACCAGATCAGGATGAGATTAATGGCGAGCAGCCACAATGCCGTCGGCCACTGCGCGCGGATCACGCCGTTGGTGTCGCGCAATTCCAGCAGCGCCGCAGGCACGATGTTGAAGTTCGCCGCCATAGGCGTAAGCAATGTGCCGCAGTAGCCGGTGAGCATGCCCAGGGCGCCGAGCACGGCAGGCTGCGCGTGATGCTGTCCGATCAACAGCGGCAGGCCGACGCCCGCCATCATCACCGGGAACGCGGCGAACGCGTTGCCCATGATCGCGGTGAACGCGACCATGCCGGCGGCGAAGGCGAGCACGCAGGCCAGGCGCGACTGCACCGGAATCGCCGCCGCGGTGAGGTGCGCGATCGCCTCACCCACACCGGTGACGGCGAACACCGCGCCGAGCATGGCGAGCAGCATCGGCAACAGCACGGCCCACGACAGCGCATCGAGCAGACGCCCGGTTTCGGTGACGGCGTTGACGACGCGTGAGCGAGTCAGCATCAGCGCGGCGATGGTCGCGAGTACGCAGGCGAGTCCGAGCGCGAGCAGGGTCGCCTCCGCGCGGCCGAGATCGGCGATTGCGCCGACATGCACGAACGGTTGCAGCAGGGTGAAAACCAGCGTGCCGAACGGGATGATCAGGGCGGGGAGAAACAACCGATGTCCAAGACGCGTGGCGCTGACGGAACGCCGTTCGGCTTCGGGCGCGGATTCGATTGTTGGAGCGCGGCGCAGGACACCGGCGATCAAGCCCAGCGCGATCACGCCCGCGCCGGCAAGTCGTTCGGGCAGCGCATGGCCGTGTGCGGCGACCGACTCGATCGCGTCCCCAAGCAGAAAGATCGCGGCGAGAATTCCCCAGAACGCCGCGTGCGCCCAGCGCCGCGCGCGCAACTCGCGCACGGCGCAGGCGGCAACGAGTGCGCCGCACAACCAGTAGATGTATTCGACGCGGAGAATCATTGGCGCGACCGATGACCTGCGCCGCCATTTCCTCCCTCATCCACGCCTGCGAGAGAGGCGGATTTGAGTTTCTGGCGTACGCGTCGCTGTAGCCTGATCGCACGCAGGCTCTGTATCACGAACGCCGCGATCGCCGTCGGCAGCGCCC
>JAGWXP010000132.1 GCA_018969845.1 Lysobacteraceae bacterium
TGCCGCACGTGCCTGGGAAGGTGCGCACGGCCTGGAATGGACCGTGCCGTCGCCGGCGCCCTTCCATACCTTCGCCACGCCGCCGGTCATCCATAACGAAGACCTGGCGCACGGAGATGTAAGTCATTGATGCGCTCATCCCTGATCGCGAAAATTAAAGAGCGGCCATCCGTGGCCGCACTTCTCAAAGATGAAACAGCAACCCGCCAAGCCTGACTCCGACCAGCGTCGCGCGGCCGCACGGCGCACGGCGTGGATCGTTGCCCTTGTGGCGCTGGCGATCTACCTGCTGTTCTTCCTGTCGCAGGGATTGTCGCACTGATGGAAGTCAATACCGCTGCCGCTGACAGCGCCCGGCGCAACCGGCGTTTCCTGGTGCGCGCGCTCGTCGTGAGCGGCGCGATGTTCCTGTTCGGCTTCGCCTGCGTGCCGATCTACCGCATCATGTGCGTGCATGTATTCCAGAACCGCATCGACAACACGGCCGATAGCGCCACCGGCTTCGCCGTGGATACTTCGCGCTGGGTCACGGTGCAGTTCGTCGGCAACGTCAACAGCCAGCTCGACTGGAGCTTCGCGCCGGAGCAGGTCGAGATGCGCGTGCATCCGGGCGCGGTCAACGATGCCTGGTACGACGCCACGAACAAGGCGCAATCCGCGATCGTCGGCAATGCGGTGCCGAGCATCGCGCCGTCGCAGGGCTCACCGTACTTCAACAAGATCGAATGCTTCTGCTTCACCGAGCAGGTGCTCAAGCCCGGCGAGTCGCGGCGCATGCCGGTGAAATTCATCGTCGATCCGAAACTGCCGAAGACCATCGACACGCTGACGCTGTCGTACACGTTCTACAACAACCGGGCGGCAACCAGGAAGCTGGCCGAACAGCCGCAAGCGGCAATTTCACCCAATAGTTGACGGGAACCGATCATGTCATCACAAGCACAAGGCGCTTATTACGTTCCGCACGGCACGCGCTGGCCGATCCTGGGCTCGTTCGGCCTGTTTTTCACGGTTGGCGGCGCCGCGCTGTGGATGAACGAATTCGAGCCCGGCAAATACGTCATGGCGCTGGGCATCGCCTGCATCCTGTCGATGCTGTTCGGCTGGTTCCGCACGGTGATCGGCGAATCGCTGGCCGGAACCTACAGCAAGCAGGTGGACACCTCGTTCCGCATGGGCATGATGTGGTTCATCTTCTCCGAAGTGATGTTCTTCGGCGCGTTTTTCGGCGCGCTGTTCTATGTCCGCAACCTGTCGATTCCCTGGCTTGGCGGCATCGGCGATGGTTCGCTGACCAACTATTTCCTGTGGAAGGACTTCGCTCCGGCGTGGCCGACGAACGGTCCCGAGCAGGTCGGCGGCATCTTCCAGACCATGCCGGCCTGGGGCGTGCCGCTGCTCAATACCCTGATCCTGCTCTCCTCGGGCGTGACGATCACGGTCGCGCACCACGCGCTGCGCGCCGGCAACCGCAGACAACTGCTGATCTGGCTGGGCGCGACGATCGTGCTCGGAGCACTGTTCCTGAATTTCCAGGCGCACGAGTACATCGAGGCCTATACCAAGCTCAACCTCACGCTCGACACGGGCATCTACGGTTCGACGTTCTTCATGCTCACCGGCTTCCACGGCATGCACGTGACCCTGGGCGCGATCATGTTGACGGTGATCTGGTTCCGCTGCCTGCGCGGCCACTTCACCCGCGATCACCACTTCGCCTTCGAGGCGGTGGCGTGGTACTGGCACTTTGTGGACGTGGTCTGGCTCGGTCTGTTTATTTTCGTCTACGTGCTGTAAGCGCCTAGCGGCCCACGTCGTGCGGATGAATGACGCCGGTCAGGATGCCCAGGATCACCAGCAGGATCAGCAGTACCGACAGGCCGATGCGCCAGGTGAGCGCGCGCACCGTGCGGTCGGTGGTGCCCTTGTCGGTCATCATGTAAAAAAGTCCAGCGCCCAGATTCCAGAGAATCACGATAAAGAACGCGATGACGACGAGCGTAGTCCACATGGGCGGTTGTTCCGTGCCGGAGCGCGGCCAGTATAACGCCGCGGTGCGATGACCGTACGGCAGTGGCGGCGTCCGACCGCGTTCGCCTGGGCCTTGACCGCGTTCGGTGTTGCGGCATTCTGCGCCCTCGGCGTATGGCAAATCGACCGCGCGGCGCAGAAGCGTCGCCTGTTCGCGGCGTTCGCAAACGCGGCGAACGCGCCGTTGCTGGATTTTGCGCAGGCGCGCGCGGCCGCGCAGGATGCGCAACGCTACCCGCATCTGCAAGTGACGGGTCACTACCTGCCCGATCGCGGCTACTGGCTGGACGAGCAATTCAGCGGCGATCGCATTGGCGTGCACGCGATCGGCGTGTTCGCGATCGAAGGGCAAGCCGACCTGCTGTTGGTCGATCGCGGCTGGGTTGGATGGGATCACATGCCGCAGACGCTGCCGGTCGTGCCGGCGCTGCCCACAGGTGAGATCGCATTGACCGGATTGTATGCGCCGTTTCCGGGCGGCGGATTGCGCCTCGGCGGCAATCCGCTGCCGGGGCAGGCGCAGTGGCCGAAGCTGACCTTGTATCTCGACGCCAAGGCCATCGCGGCGGATCTGGGTAAACCCGTGCTGCCGCGGATGCTGTTGCTCGATCCGGAACCGGGGAGCGGCTTCGTGCGCTCGTGGAAGCCGCAGGTGTTCCCGCCCGAGCGTCATATCGGTTACGCGTTCACCTGGTTCTGCTTCGCCGCGGTGGCGATCGCGATACTCGTCGTCACCCATTGGATAAAAGTGGAAAAGCAAACGCAATGAACAAATCCACTCGTGGTCGTCTGGTTCTTGTCTGCATCGTCGCGCTGTTCGCGATTCCGCTCACGGCGGCGTTGCTGATGCATGCGAGCGGCTGGCAGCCGCTGCGCACCACGCAAAGCGGAATCCTGGTGCAGCCGCCGCAGGATGTGTCCGCTGCGCCGGTGACGCTCGCCGACGGCAGCCGTTACGCGTGGCAGGATCCGCAGTACCGCTGGACGCTGGTGATGCTGCCAGGAACCGATTGCGCACAGAACTGCCGCACACGCCTGGACGAGGTCCTGCGCATGCGTATCACCCTCGGCAACAATGCCGAACGTCTGCGCGTGCTCTACCTCGGTCCCGCCCTGCCGCGGGACTTTCTCGCCGCGCGCGCACCGCTCGCGGCCGGACGCGACGATTCCGGGGCGTTCGCATTCGCGCGCGCGCAGGGCGCGGACGATCTGGCCCTGGCCCTGGTCGATCCGCGCGGGAACCTGATGCTGCGCTACGCCGGCGGCTACTCGGCGCAAGGGTTGCGCAGTGACATCATGAAGATCATCTATTGATGAACGCTTCCACTTCCATTTCCACCATTGGATTGCGCCGCCTGGCTTGGGCCGCCGCCGCACTGGCGTTGCTGGTGATCGTGTTCGGCGCCTTCGTGCGCCTGTCCAACGCAGGGTTGTCCTGTCCGGACTGGCCGACCTGCTATGGCAAGCTGACCTGGCCGACACAGGCGCACGATATCGTGCACGCCGACGCCGCGTTTCCGCAGCGCCCGTTCGAGGCCGACAAGGCCTGGCGCGAACAGGCGCACCGCATCCTGGTCGGCGTGCTGAGCCTGCTCACCTTCGCGCTGGCGGGCTGGGCGTGGTTGTGCCGTCGCGAACTCGGACGACTCGTGCTTGTTCCATACGTCGCCGCCGGATTCATCTTCTTCCAGGCCGCGCTCGGCATGTGGACGGTGACCTGGAAGCTGCTGCCGCTGGTAGTGACCTCGCATCTGCTCGGCGGCATGGCCCTGTTCGCGTTGCTCGCCTACACCGCACTACGGCTGACGCTGCGCATGCCGGCACCTGAGAACACGGCGAAATTGCGGCGCATGACGATTGCCGGCATCGTCCTCGTCGCCATCCAGATCGCGCTCGGCGGCTGGACCAGCAGCAATTATGCGGCACTGGCCTGCGGCACGGACTTTCCGACCTGCCTGGGCCAATGGTGGCCGCCGACGGATTTCCATCAGGCCTTTATCCTGTTGCGCCACATCGGTGCGGATTACGAAGGCGGCATTCTGGATGGGCCGGCGCGTACGGCGATCCAACTGGTGCATCGCATCGGCGCGCTCATCGTCTTCGTCTACGTGCTCCCGCTCGCGATCCGCGCCGCGCGCAGGCGGCCGCTGCGCGGCTACGGCATCGCCGTTGCTGCGCTGTTGATTGCGCAGGTCTGCCTTGGCATCAGCAACGTGGTGTTCGGACTGCCCTTGCCTGTAGCCGCGGCGCACAACCTGGGCGCGGCCCTGCTGTTGTTTTCGCTGCTCGCCCTTGCGGTGCGCCTGCGAACCGCGACGCGCTAGACTGCGCGCATGTCCGCGATCGCACTCCAATACCTGGAGCTGACCAAGCCGCGCATCGTCGCGCTGCTGGTGTTCTGTGCCGTGATCGGCATGTTCCTGGCCGTGCCGGGTCTGCCGCCTTGGCGCGCGCTGGTGTTCGGCACGCTCGGCATCTGGCTGGCGTCGTCTTCCGCCGCGGCATTCAACCAGCTCATCGACCGGCGCATCGACAAGTTGATGGTGCGCACGGCGCACCGGCCGCTGGCGACCGGACAATTGAATTCGCTGCAGGTGTTCGTGTTCGCCGGCCTGATCGGCGTGCTGTCGATGGTGATCCTGATCGTGCTCGTCAACCCGCTGACCGCCGCGCTCACGTTCGCCGGCCTGATCGGCTATGCGGTCATCTACACCGCGTTCCTCAAGCGTGCCACGCCGCAGAACATTGTCATCGGCGGCATCGCCGGCGCGGTGCCGCCGGTGCTCGGCTGGACCGCCGTCACCAATAGTCTGGATCCCTACGCGCTGCTGCTGTGCCTGATCATCTTCGTATGGACGCCGCCGCATTTCTGGGCGCTGGCGATTTTCCGCCGCGACGATTACTCGCGCGCGCAGGTGCCGATGCTGCCGGTCACGCATGGGGTGCAATACACGCGCTGGCACGTGCTGTTCTACACGGTGCTGCTCGTCATCGTCAGCGTGCTGCCGTACTTGACCGGCATGAGCGGCCTGTTCTATCTCGGCGGTGCGCTGGTGCTGGGCGCCGGATTCCTCTACTACGCCGTCATGTTGCTCGATCCGCCCGACGAGCGCTTCGCCATGCGTGTGTTCAACTATTCCATCGTTTATCTGATGGCGTTGTTCGCGTTCATGCTGATCGACCACTACGTCGACACATCGCCGCTGCGCCACAGCGTGTTGACGCTGCGCCGGATCGGGTGACGCGCTAGACTTACGCACCGATTCGCGCCGGAGACACGCCATGACCAGCGTCTACGATTTTTCCGCCAAGACCATCGATGGCGACGAGCAGAAGCTGTCGGCCTACAAGGGCAAGACCCTGCTCGTGGTCAACGTCGCGAGCAAATGCGGTTTCACCCCGCAATACACCGGCCTGGAAGCCTTGTACGAGAAGTTCAAGGACAAAGGACTCGTCGTGCTGGGCTTTCCCTGCGACCAGTTCGGCCACCAGGAACCGGGCGACGAGAATGAGATCAGGAATTTCTGCTCGCTCAACTATGACGTGAAATTCCCCCTGTTCGCGAAGATCGAGGTCAACGGCGCGAACGCGCATCCGCTGTACAAGTACCTGAAGTCGCAGGCCAGGGGCCTGCTCGGCAGCGAATCGATCAAGTGGAATTTCACCAAATTCCTGATCGACAAGGACGGCAAGGTCATGACGCGCTACGCGCCAGTGGATACGCCGGAAAAGATCGAGAAAGACGTCGCGGCGGCGTTGTGAATTCATGTTCGAGCTGAAACGCACGCCGTTCCACGAACGCACCTCGAAACTCAGTCTGCCGCAGAACTGGCGGCGCTGGGCTGGCTACATCGTCGCGGGTTCGTACGATCTCGTGCTCGATCGCGAGTACTGGGCCATCCGCGATGCCGCGGCGTTGATCGACATCACGCCGTTGATGAAATACATCATCGAAGGCCCCGATGCGGCGAAGCTACTGCACCGGATGACGCCGCGCGACGTGCGGAAGATGGCCGTCGGCCAGGTGTTCTACACCGGCTGGTGCGACGACGATGGAAAAATGCTCGACGACGGCACGATTTCACGCCTTTCGGAAACAAAATTCCGTTTGACTTCGGCCGAGCCATCGCTGCGCTGGCTGGCGATGAACGCGGTCGGCATGGAGGTGACGATCACCGAAGTCACTGACCTGGTCGCCGCGCTGAGCCTGCAGGGGCCGAAGTCGCGCGCGATCCTGAACAAGGTCTGCGCGAAACCGCTCGACAAGCTCAAGTTCTTCCGGCTCACGGAAACGAAACTGGCCGGCGCGCCGGTGACGATCTCGCGCACTGGCTACACGGGCGACCTCGGCTTTGAAATCTGGATGCCGGCGGACAAGGCACTGACGGTGTGGGATGCGCTGATCGAGGCCGGTCGCGATTACGGCATCGTGCCGTGCGGGATACTCGCGATGGACATGGCGCGCGTCGAAGCGGGCCTGTTCATGATCGACGTCGACTACACGGCGACGAACCACGCGTGGATTGCAGGCCAGAAATCCACGCCGTTCGAGATGGGCCTCGGCTGGACTGTCGCGCTCGACAAGCCCGGCTATTTCGTCGGTCGTCGTGCGCTCGAACGCGAGCACAAGGAAGGCTCGGCATGGAGGCTTGTCGGGCTGGAGATCGAATGGGAAGGGTTGGAGAAACTCTATGCGAGCGCAGGTCTGCCGCCACAGATCCCCGGCATGGCGATCCGCGCCAGCCTGCCGGTGATGCACAACGGCAATCAGATCGGCTACGCCTCGACGAGCACCTGGTCACCGCTGCTGAAGAAATACATCGCACTCGCGCATTTGCAGCGGCCGCACCATGAGCCGGGCACACGCGTGGCAATGGAAGTGACGGTCGAACATCATCGCCTGCACGCGCCCGCGACCGTGGTGAAGACGCCGTTCTACGAACCGGAATGGAAGCGTAAGTAATGGCTGCCAACCAATACGACGCCATCGTCATCGGCGCGGGCCACAACGGCCTGGTCGCGGCCGCATATCTGGCGCGCGCGGGCAAGAAAGTCGTGATCCTGGAACGCCGCGAGGTCGTCGGCGGCGCGGCGATGACCGAGGAAATCTTCCCGGGCTATCGTTTCACCGAATTCAGTTATGTCGTGAGCTTGCTGCGACCGGAGATCATCCGCGATCTCGAACTGCCAAAGCACGGCCTCAAGATCCTGCCCCTGCCGAGCACGGTTACGCCGCTGGACAACGGCGATTACCTTGCAGCCTGGGACGATCACGACCTGACGCGCCGCGAAATCTACCGCCACTCGCCGAAAGACGCGGAAGCCTACGACGAATACTCGCGGGTGATGGCG
>JAGWXP010000133.1 GCA_018969845.1 Lysobacteraceae bacterium
AGAACGATTACTTCAGCGACGGCATCACCGAAGAAATCCTCAATGCCCTGGCGCAGGTGCCAAACCTGAAAGTCGCCGCGCGCACTTCCGCTTTCGCGTTCAAGGGCAGGGAAGGAGATCTGCGTAAGATCGCCGATACGCTCGACGTCGCGACCGTGCTCGAAGGCGGCGTGCAGAAATCCGGCGAAGCCGTGCGCATTACCGCGCAGTTGATCGACACGCGCAGCGGGTTTCAGTTGTGGTCCGAGAAATACGATCGCAAGCTCGACAACGTGTTCGCCGTCGAAGACGAAATCTCGCGCGCCATCGCAGACAAGCTGCGCGTGCAATCGGCGATGGACGCGAAGGCCGACCGGCCGGCTCAGGTCGATACGCTGGCGCACGATTTCTATTTGCGCGGACTCGCGGAATACGCTTCGCGTGGGCCGTCCCTGCGCGATGCCGTCGGCCATTTCCAGAAGGCGGTCGCCATTGCCCCGAATTACGCCGACGCCTGGGCCGCGTTGGCGGAGGCCGACGTGCAACTACCCAACTACGATTTGGGCGACGTGGGGACATCGATGGCCAGCGCGCAAGCGGCCGCGCAGCGCGCGTTGAGTATCGATCCGAACAATGCCGCCGCGCATGTCGCGCTCGGTGTTGTATACCTGAACCACTGGCAATGGGAGCAGGCAGACGACATGTTTCGACGCGCCATGCACTTGGCGCCCGGCGATGCGGAGGCGATTCATCAACGTGCTTATCTCCTGCTTTCCAGCGGCAACCTGGGTGCGGCGCTGCAGGAGATCGACCGCGCACTTGAACGCGATCCGCTTTCGCCGGTCATGAACACTGGGCGTGGCGAAATTCTGTACTTTCTGCATCGAAACGACGATGCGTGGACGCAGATTCAAAGCTCGATTGCCGCGCATCCAGACTTCGCCCTTGGTTATTATTTCGGTATCCCGGTTGCGAATGCGACCGGTCATATGGTCGAAATGCAAGCTTATGCAAAGCGTGAAGCCGAACTCAGTCATGAAAACGTCGATGCGGTTGAGCAAGTGGCGCGTGGCGTCGTCGATCCGGCGCAGCGCGCCGCCGCGTTGCGGATTCTGGGCGAACCCGGCAATCCTTCCGGATTGAATGCCTACGCAAAGGCGCATTGGTACTGCCTGCTGGGCGACCGCATGAGTGCAATCGAAATCCTCGATCAAGCCATGCGCAATGGAATCAATCCCGCCTTCAGCGCTGAGGCGATGTGGTCGCCGTTGCTTGATCCCGTGCGCAACGAACCGAGATTCAAGGCGATGTTGCGGACGATGAATCTGCCGTACACGCCGAAAAACTGACTCACTCACGGGAGGACACCATGAAATCATTGCATGCACTTGCGGCGCTCGCCTTGCTGGCGGTTGTTTGCAGTTCTGCCCGCGCCGGATTGCCATCCGTCCGCCAGTCCATCGAGCCGGTGATGGCGAAGATGTTCGCAGCCGCGAACGCGCACGATACCGATGCCTTCATGGCGCCGTATCTGCGCTCGCAGAATTTCGTGTTCGCAATCAACGGCGAAGTGATCCGCGGCTGGGACGCGCTGCATGCGCAGCAATTGAAGTGGTGGAACGACGGCAAGAGCGACGCACGTTACACGCAAAACGGGTCGCCGCAATTTCTGGCGCTGGGCACGGATGTCGAACTCGTGACCTGGCCTCTCGCCGCCCATCGCACCGGGCCGGATGGGAAGGCGATCGAATACAACTTCGTCGTTACCTATGTCTGGCAACGATTGCCGCAAGGCTGGCGCATCGTGCAGGGCCACGAATCGTTTGCGAAACCATCCAACTGATTCGCTCCGGCCGAATCGCCGTTGCGGCCCTGTGGATCGGCTAAAATAGCGGCTTTGCCGGAGGCCGCATGAGCCAGTCCCCATCCGCAGGCGCGCGCTTTCGTGCCGCGCTCGCCGCCGAATCGCCGCTGCAGGTCGTCGGCGCCATCACGGCCTACGCCGGCCTCATGGCCAAGCGCGTCGGCTACCGGGCCCTGTACCTGTCTGGCGGCGGCGTTGCCGCGAATTCATTGGGCATGCCGGATCTGGGCATCTCGACCATGGAGGACGTGCTCACCGACGCGCGCCGCATCGTCGACGCGACGCAGATGCCGCTGCTGGTGGACATCGACACAGGCTGGGGCGGCGCGTTCAACATCGGGCGCACGATCCGCAATTTCGAGCGCGTCGGCGTGGCCGCGCTACACATGGAGGATCAGGTCGGACAGAAACGTTGTGGTCACCGTCCCGGCAAGGAAGTGGTGGCGAAAGAAGAGATGGTCGACCGCGTCAAGGCGGCTGTGGATGCAAGGACCGACGAGGATTTCGTGCTGATGGCGCGCACCGATGCTGCCGCGGTCGAAGGCATCGACAGCGCAATCGAGCGCGCGGTGGCCTACGTCGAAGCCGGCGCCGACATGATCTTTCCCGAGGCGATGAAGACGCTGGACGACTACCGCCGGTTCAAGGCCGCTGTGAAAGTGCCGATTCTCGCCAACCTGACCGAATTCGGCTCGACGCCGTTCTTCACCACGGGCGAATTGAAATCCGCAAACGTCGACATCGCGCTGTACTGCTGCGGCGCTTATCGCGCGATGAACAAGGCCGCATTGAATTTTTACGAGACCACGCGCCGCGAAGGCACGCAGAAGTCCGTCGTGCCGGCAATGCAGACGCGCGAGGAACTCTACGATTTCCTCGGTTACCACGCCTACGAAGACAAGCTGGACGAATTGTTTGCGGGAAAGAAATGAATCAGGAGACTGTCATGAGCGAAGCCGCCATTCCATTCAAGCCGAAGAAATCCGTTGCCCTGTCCGGCGTCGCGGCCGGCAACACGGCGTTGTGCACGGTCGGCCGCAGCGGCAACGACCTGCATTACCGCGGCTACGATATCCTGGAGTTCGCGACGACCAGCCAGTTCGAGGAAATCGCGCATCTGCTCGTCCACGGCAAGCTGCCGAACACCGCGGAACTTGCGGCGTACAAGGCGAAGCTCAAATCCCTGCGCGGGATTCCGGCAGCGGTGAAGGCGGTGCTGGAACAGATCCCTGCGTCCGCGCATCCGATGGACGTGATGCGCACCGGCGTCTCGGCGCTCGGCTGTGTGCTGCCGGAAAAGGACGATCACAATCATCCCGGTGCACGCGACATCGCCGACCGGCTGATGGCTTCGCTGGGTTCGATTCTGCTGTACTGGTATCACTTTGCCGTCAATGGCAAACGCATCGACGTGGAAACCGACGACGATTCCATCGGCGGGCACTTCCTGCACCTGCTGCACGGTGAAAGCCCCAGCGCACTGTGGGTGCGCGCGATGCACACCTCGCTGATCCTCTACGCCGAGCACGAGTTCAACGCCTCCACGTTCGCCGCGCGCGTCATCGCCGGCACCGGCAGCGACATGTATTCGGCCATCGCCGGTGCGATCGGCGCGCTGCGCGGACCCAAGCACGGCGGTGCGAACGAGGCCGCGTTCGAGATCCAGAAGCGCTACGACACGCCGGACGAGGCCGAGGCCGATATCCGCGCACGCGTCGCCGCCAGGGAAGTCGTGATCGGTTTTGGTCACCCGGTCTACACGACCGGCGATCCGCGCAACAAGGTCATCAAGGAAGTGGCGCGTGAGCTGTCGGCGGAACGGAAGAACATGAAGATGTTCGACATCGCCGCGCGCCTGGAGTCGACGATGTGGGAGATCAAGAAGATGTTCCCGAACCTGGACTGGTTCAGCGCGGTGAGCTACCACATGCTGGGCGTGCCGACCGCGATGTTCACGCCGCTGTTCGTGATCTCGCGCACGTCGGGTTGGTCTGCGCATGTGATCGAGCAGCGCATCGACGGCAAGATCATCCGCCCGAGCGCGAACTACACGGGGCCGGAAAACCTCAAATTCGTGCCGCTGGAAAAACGCTGACGTTCCTTTCCGGCGACTGCGTTTCTCAGAGGCTCGCACCCAGCCGAGTTCCCTGCGCGATGGCGCGCTTGGCATCGAGTTCGGCGGCGACGTCGGCGCCGCCAATCAGATGAATGTCGATTCCGGCGGATCTTAACTCGTCGTGAAGTTCGCGACGCGGCACCTGACCGGCGCAGATGATCACGTTGTCGACATCGAGAATCTGCGGCTTGTCGTCGATGACGATATGCAGGCCGGCATCGTCGATGCGTTCGTAATTCACGCCGCCGAGCATCTTCACGCCTTTCATCTTCAGCGCTGCGCGATGCACCCATCCGCTGGTCTTGTTCAGGCGCTTGCCGGGCGTGCCAGGCGTGCGCTGCAACAGCCAGACTTCGCGTTCGGAAGCTTCCGGTGCAGGCTTCGTCAGTCCGCCACGGTTGGCATAGGTTGGATCGACACCCCATTCGTGCGACCAACGCGCAGTATCGGTGGTTGGCGAGGGCGCGGATTGGGTCAGGAATTCGGCCACGTCGAAACCGATGCCGCCGGCGCCGATGATCGCCACGCGCCGGCCGACCGGCTTGCCGTACAGGACGACATCGAGATAGCTCAAGGTCTTCGCGTGGTCGGCGCCGGGAATCGACAATGCGCGCGGGGTGACGCCGGTCGCGAGAATCACTGCGTCGTAGCCTAGCGTCTTCAGCGTTGCCGCCTCCGCACGCGTGCCGAGCCGGACATCGACGCCGGATTCGACGAGCAGGTTGCCCCAGTAGCGCAACGGCTCGACGAATTCCTCCTTGCCCGGAATGCGTTTGGCGAGATTGAACTGGCCGCCGATTTCGCGCGCCTGTTCGTACAGCGTAACGGCGTGACCGCGTTGCGCCAGTGTCGTCGCGCAGGCCAGTCCTGCGGGTCCGGCGCCGATCACGGCGAAGCGTTTCTTGCGCGCGCGAGGCGCATCCACCAGCTCGGTCTCGAAGCAAGCGCGCGGATTCATCAGGCAGCTTGCACGCTTGTTTTCGAACACATGGTCAAGACACGCCTGATTGCAGGCGATGCAAGGATTGATCAGCGCCGTGCGTCCCGCGCGCGCCTTGTTCACCCAGTCGGGATCGGCCAGCAGCGGGCGCGCCATCGAAATCATGTCGGCATCGCCGTCGGCGAGGATTTTTTCCGCAACGTCGGGCATGTTGATTCGGTTGGTGGTGATCAGCGGGATGCGGACGTGCTCCTTCATTTTCCGCGTGACCCAGGTGAACGCCGCTCGCGGCACGCTGGTGACGATGGTCGGCACGCGCGCCTCGTGCCAGCCGATGCCGGTGTTGATCAGAGTGGCGCCTGCGGCTTCGATCCGTTTGGCCAGCGCGACGATTTCGTCCCAGCGCTGTGCGTTGTCGACCAGATCCAGCATCGACAGGCGATAGATGATGATGAAATCGCGGCCGACGGCTTCGCGTGTGCGCCGCACGATCTCGATGGGAAAGCGTTGACGCTTGTCGACGCTGCCGCCCCAGGCGTCGTCACGGCGATTCGTGCGTTCGACCAGAAACTGATTGATCAGGTAACCCTCGCTGCCCATGATCTCGACGCCGTCGTAGCCGGCTTCGCGTGCGAGCTGCGCACAGCGCACGAAATCGCGGATGGTGCGTTCGACGCCGCCCGTCGATAACGCGCGCGGCGTGAACGGGGTGATCGGAGACTTGATCCGCGACGGCGCCACCGACAGCGGCTGATAGCCGTAGCGCCCCGCATGCAGGATCTGCAGGCAGATGCGCGATCCCGCCGCGTGCACGGCCCGCGTGATCTGGCGGTGCGGCGCGACGTGCCAGGGCATCGACAGACGGCTGGAAAACGGTTTCAGCCAGCCGGCGATGTTCGGCGAAAAGCCGCCGCTGACCATGAGTCCGACGCCACCGCGCGCGCGCGCGGCGAAGTAGGCGGCGAGTTTGCCGAAGTCGCGCGCATGATCTTCGAGTCCGGTGTGCATCGAGCCCATCAGCACGCGATTGGGTAGGGTGCAGAAGCCGAGATCCAGCGCAGCGAACAGGTGCGGATAGGGCGTAGCGGAGGTGACGGTCATAGTGGCAAACGCGCGTTTGAAAGTGCGCACGATGCCCGGATTCATGCGCCGCGGCAAGGCGCCCGGTAAAAACGGCGGCTGAACGCACGGATCGGGCGCGTCAACACGCACGGCACAGCGGCGTTGTTCCCGGTAACCGCCGCGACCGTGCGGCAGGGTGCAAACGGAGAACAATCATGTGGATGCGCAAGCTGGCTTTGACAACGGCTCTGGGTATCGCCGGACTTGGAGTTATGGTTTCGACGCCTGCATCGGCCGGCGTCGTTGTAGGCGTCGGCGTTGGATTGCCGGTCTTTGCGCCGCCTGCGCCGATCGTCGAGCGCGTCGCGGTGCGTCCGGGCCACGTCTGGATTCCCGGCTACTGGCGCTGGGGCGGCGTGCGTTATGTCTGGGTCGGCGGATACTGGACGCATCCGCGTCCGGGTTACCGCTGGTATCCGCCGCGCTGGACCGGCTGCGGGCCGCGCTGGTGCTACCACCACGGTTATTGGGGCCGCTGAGGAACCACTGTTCAAGCCGCTGCGCTCGACATCTCGCGCGCCGGCAGTGCTCGGAATCCTCATTTACTCGAATGTAAACTCCGGTTCCTGTGCGCTGGCGGCACGCGACCTGTCTTCGCTCGCGACGCTTGTCCAGCGGTTCCTAGACAATGGCAGGGGCGGGCTCGCGCTCGCCGCTTCGGAGCAGGAAGGATTTGGCCTTCCATTCTGCGGCGGCATCCATCGCTTCGAGCGCATTGAAGTTGCCGGAAACCAGGGTCGCGATGGGCAGACCGTCGCGATAGAGGATGCGCGATCCGGTCAGCGCGGGGACGGTGTTTCCGGCGACGATGCTGCCGACCAGATTCAACGGATCGGCGCCGCTGATGGCGACGAGTGCGCCAGCGTGCGCGCGTTGACGCACGGCGCGCAGCGGCGCTATCGCTTCCGGGAGTGCGAACTGTTCGCCGGACAGCCCGGCGATGAAGCGACCGCCACGGATCTCGCCGCGCGCTTCCAGACGCTGACACACGCGCAGCAACTCGCGCCACGGCGGCAGCCAGTCCGCTTCGCGCGCGAGCAGGCGCCAGCAGATGACGCCGTAGCGGCGCAGCAGGGTGCGGGCGACATGCTCGACCGTTTCCGAACCGGTTTCGACAGCGACGGGCGGCGTGCGCCGCACCAGCGACCATCTGCCCGCATCCGCTATTCCCAGCAGTGCCGTGCGCCGCCCGCGGCGACGGCTGGGAGATGGACGCTTGGATTGCGGGACCAGCAGCGCGCGCAAGCCGGCGAAACTGTCGGAGTTGATATGTCCGGCAGCGACGAGTTCGGCCAGCGCCTCTTCGAGTTCGATGTGCAGCAAATGCGTGCCGGCGAGGAGTTCGTCGAAGAACG
>JAGWXP010000134.1 GCA_018969845.1 Lysobacteraceae bacterium
CGACGGCGCGCTGAAGCTGGACTGGAACGACGAACTGATCGCCAAGACGTGCGTGACTCACGCCGGCGAGATCAAGCACGAGGCGACGAAGCAGTTGGTCGAGGGAGGTGCGAAATGATCGACGGATTTCTGGCGCTATACCTTTTCATGCTCGCCGCCTTTACCGGCCACGAGATCATCTCGCGCGTGCCGGTGATCCTGCACACGCCACTGATGTCCGGCTCGAACTTTGTGCACGGCATCGTCCTCATCGGCGCGATGGTCGCGCTCGGCGAGGCGACCACGCCGACCGAGCAGATCATCGGCTTCGTCGGTGTCTTTCTCGGTGCCGGCAACGCCGCCGGCGGCTACGTCGTCACCGAGCGCATGCTCGAGATGTTCAAGTCGAGCAAGAGGCCCGGCTCCAAACAGGATGGAGCCAAACCATGAACTCCGCGCAGATCGTTTCCCTGCTGATCCAGGCGACGTATTTCGTCGCCGCCGTGCTGCTCATCATGGGCATCAAGCGCATGTCCTCGCCGGTGACCGCGCGCAGCGGCATCCAGTGGGCGGGCGTGGGCGTGCTGGTCGCCGTCATCGCCACGTTTTTCCATCACGGTGGCGACCATGGCTTGCTGATCGAAAATGCTGCGTTGATCTTCATCGCCATCGCCAGCAGCACCGTCATCGCCTGGTACAGCGGACGTCGTGTGGCGATGACGGCGATGCCGCAGATGGTGGCGCTGTACAACGGCATGGGCGGCGGCTCGGCGGCGGCAATCGGCGCCAGCGCATTGCTCGGCTTCGCCGCGCTCGTCGGTGCGCCGAAATTCGTGCCGTTCCAGCCGCAGGCGAATACCTCGCAAGTCGTGCTTGCGGTGGTCGGCGCACTGATCGGCTCGGTGTCGTTCACCGGTTCGCTGATCGCCTTCGCCAAACTGCAGGGCTGGATGGACAAGACCTTCCGCTTCACCGGCCAGCAGCTCGTCAACGGATTGTGCTTTCTCGCCGCCGTGGTGCTCGGCGCGCTGGTGGTGCTGCATCCGCAGACGCACACCATCGTGCTGTTCTTTGGCGCGGCCTTGTTATTCGGAATCCTGATGACGCTGCCGATTGGCGGTGCCGACATGCCGGTCGTGATCTCGCTGTACAACGCTTTCACCGGCCTTGCCGTCGGCTTCGAAGGCTACGTGCAGCAGAACGTCGCCCTGATCATTGCCGGCACCGTGGTCGGCGCGGCCGGCACGCTGCTCACGCGGCTGATGGCTAAGGCCATGAACCGCTCGATCAGCAACGTGCTATTTTCCAACTTTGGTGCCGGCGGCGACGCGGCGCAGGAGATCAAGGGCTCGCTCAAACCGATCGAGGCCGACGATGCGGCCTCGCTGCTGTATCTGGCCGAGAAGATCATCATCGTGCCGGGCTACGGCATGGCCGTGGCGCAGGCGCAGCACAAGATCTGGGAACTGAGTCAGCAACTGATCAAGCGCGACAAGGATGTGAAGTTCGCCATTCATCCCGTCGCCGGGCGCATGCCCGGCCACATGAACGTGCTGCTCGCCGAGGCCGGCGTGCCCTACGATCTCATCGCCGACATGGACGACATCAATCCGGAATTTCCGAACTGTGACGTCGCCATCGTCATCGGCGCCAACGACGTGGTCAATCCCGTCGCCAAGACCGACAAGTCGTCACCGATCTACGGCATGCCGATCCTCGACGTGGCGAAGGCGAAACAGGTGATCGTGATCAAGCGCGGCAAGGGAACGGGTTTTGCCGGCATCGAGAATGCGCTGTTTTACCAGGACAACTGCCGCATGCTCTATGCCGACGGCCAGGAGGCCGCGACCAAGCTCATCGCCGGATTGAAGGCGGTGGACGGGGGCGGGGGGCATTGAACGACGCGTTGCGTGCGCGTCAATGCGTGCATCGCAATGCTGAGTGGCGGAGTTGCACGCGGATTCTTCGTTCGCTCGCTGTGCCTTTGTGCAGTTCCTCCCGAGGGATGCTCTGCTTGACGTGTTTTCTTGGTTACATCTTTGCACGGGCAAAGAAGTAACACGGCCGTCCCCAGGACGGGCGGAAGCTTTGCTTTTTGGAGCGATCGCCGGATGCGGGCGGAAGCTCGCGCGGACGCGTGGGGAAATCGCAAAACGCCAGTTGGCTACTTGCGCAAAACAAACCAACACGTCACAACGACGGCAGCCGCCAACGCGACAAAATCCCAAGTCGCGAGATTCGCGCTCGCCACCTGCCATGCCAGTCCCCAATCCATCTTGAACAGCGTGGCGCGCAAGGAAAACCCCAGCATCTGCGCGACGCGCACGGCGGCGAACAGGTATTGCGCGTAGACGAAGGCGATCAGCACCGATGCGACGGCGCAGAACGCGCCGCGTCGGCCGGCAAATCCCAGCCAGCGGAAATACGTGCCGATTGCGCTGCCGAGAAGAACGATCAGAAAAGCGGCGCCGCGTTGCAGGTCCAATGCGAGCAGGCACCACAGCGCGCCGGCGGCGAGTCCGGCAATAGTGGCTGTGGCGACGCAGGACCACAGACTCGCGGGTTTTGGAATTCGTGCTGGCTGCATCGACGCGGCTCGTGGCGAAACCGCGCATGCTACGGCATACCCAGCCGCCGTGTCAGTCGCGCGGCTTGGTCAATTGGTAATCCAGATGCGTGCGCACGGTGGGCCATTCGCCGGCAATGATGCTGTACACGCAGGTGTCGCGCAGATTGCCGTCGGCACTGCGGCGGTGATTGCGCAGGATGCCGTCGAGTTTGGCGCCGAGGCGTTCGATCGCGGCGCGGCTGGCGCGATTGAAGTAATGCGTGCGGAATTCCACCGCGATGCAGTCCAGCGTCTCGAACGCGTGCGCGAGCAGCAGGCGCTTGGCTTCGGTGTTTATGCCAGTGCGCTGCGTGCTGGCCGCGTACCAGGTGTGGCCGATTTCGAGCCGCTTGTTTTCGGCATCGATGTTCATGTAGCCGGTCGCGCCGACGATGCGCCCCGTCGCGTTGGCGATGATGACGAACGGCAGCATGCTGCCGGCGGCTTGCAGCGCAAGACGACGGTCGATGTCGGCGCGCATCGCGTCGGGCGTCGGAATCCACGTGTACCACAAGTTCCACAGTTCGCCGTCGCGGGCCGATGCGACCAGGCCGTCGTGATGCTCATGGCGCAACGGTTCGAGCGTGACACGCTTGCCGCGCAGGGTGACTGGGGTGGGCCAGGTCATCGCCAGTTCCTTTTTCAAGTCAGCCGATCTTTCTCATTCGGCGTGAAATGCGCGAATGCGCCGTCGCCGTAGGATTTGATCACCTGCGCGATGACGATGTGATAGCCGTGATACCACGTGTGATATTCGCGTTTGGCTTGCAGGTGCTGCGGGTGATCGGAGAACGCACGCAGCGCTTCCAGCGATTGCCAGTAGTACTTGACATTGCGGCGGCGACCGTCCGGCGAGCGCCAGGATTCCACGCCCAGATATCCCGGGGTCGCCTGTGCGGCAGCTTCGATCGCGGCGTTCAGCGCGTGGAAGCGCTCGTCGTAATCGCCCGGTTCGAAGAGGAAATCCACGCTGTACATGCGCGCACCTGCGATGAGTGAAATGACCCGACTTGACGCGCCCAATCTAAACCTTCAGATTGGCCCCAGCGAGTGCCGATTTTCACCGGTTTCATGGGGCCACCATGTTTTTGCAACTCGACGACACCGGTCCGCGCTACCTGCAACTGGCGCGGGCGCTCAAGCAGGCGATTCTCGACGGCCGCTGTGCACCGGGCTCGCGTCTGCCGGCCACCCGTTCGCTGGCGCGCGAGCTGGATGTGTCGCGCAACACCGCGCTCGCCGCCTATGCCCAGCTTGCCGATGAGGGCCTGATCGACGGCCGTTCGGGTTCGGGCTGCTACGTCGCAGCCTTCGCCGCGACCTCGAAACGGTCCGCCGATGCCAAGGCCCATGCGCCGGCACGCGCGATCGCGCTGTCGCGGCGCGGGCGGCGCATGCAGGCCGTGTACGACCGAGCGATTCCCGGGCGTCAGCACCGCGGGCTGCGCTACAACCTGCAGTACGGTCTGCCGATGACCAATCCGCAGTTGGCGAGCGCCTGGCGGCGCGCGCTCAACCAGGCCGCGGCGCATGTGCAGACCGATTATCCCGACCCGCAGGGGCTGCCCGAACTGCGCGCGCAGATTTGCGAATACCTGGCGCGGCGCCGCGGCATCAACGCGATGCCGGACGACGTGCTGATCGTGAACGGCACGCAGCAGGCCTTCGCGCTCGCCGCCGATGTGCTGCTCGATGCGGGCGACCGCATGCTGCTCGAAGACCCGCATTATCAGGGCGCACGTCAGGTTTTCGCCGCGCGCGGCGCAGCTATCCGCACCTGCCGCGTCGACGCAGAAGGATTGATTGCCAGCGCGTTGCCGCGCGATGCGCGCACGCGCCTGGCCGTGGTCACGCCCTCGCACCAGTTCCCGACCGGTGCTGTACTGAGTTTACCGCGACGCATGCAGTTGCTCGACTGGGCGCAGCGCCGCCGCTGTTGGCTGATCGAGGACGATTACGACGGCGAATTTCGCTACGGCGCGCGTCCGCTGGCCGCGCTCAAGTCGCTCGATCGTGCCGGTCGCGTTTTGTACGTCGGCAGTTTTTCCAAGGTGATCTTTCCGGCGCTGCGCCTGGGCTACATGGTGTTGCCGCCGGCATTGCGCGACGCCTTCGTCGCTGCCAAGTGGCTGACCGACCGCGGCAGCACGGCGATCGAACAATCCGCGCTCGCGCTTCTCATCGGCAGCGGCGCGTTCGAGCGCCATCTGCGCCGTGCCGCCAACACCCTGCGTGCGCGCCGTGCCGCGCTGTTGAACGCACTTCGACGAAATGCCGGCGCGGCGGTGGAAGTCGCTGATTCCAGCGCCGGCATGCATATCCTGGCGTGGTTGCCGCGCACGAGCCACGCCCAGGCGCAGATGCTGGTCGCACGCGCGCGTGCGCGCGGCGTCGGTGTGTATCTGGTCGCGCCCTACTGCCACAAGCCGTTGCCGCGGCCGGGGCTGCTGCTCGGTTATGCCGATCTGCCGCCTGCGGATTTGCAAACCGCCGTGCGCATACTCGCCGAATGCCTGTCGCAGATTACGGCGGCTTGATTGAATCGCGGCGCGCCGTCCGCATCTGGGCATACACCTGCGATAATGTGCGCGGTACTCCAGCGGATTTGCGATGGGCGCCTACAGCCAGACCTCTGAACCGATCGTCTTTGAGCGCGACTGCGCCGCGGTGATGGTGCCGCAGGGCCAGCAAGTGACCTTGCCGGCAGGCCAGAACGGCTACATCACGCAGGCGCTCGGTGGCAGCTTCACTGTCTTCGTCGAAGGCAACTTGTTCCGCATTGCCGGCGCGGACGCCGACGCGATCGGCAAGCCACCGCCGCCCGCGATCGTGGTGGACGAGGAATCCAGCGACGCCGATGTGGAAAAGCTGGTGTGGGATCAGTTGCGTACCTGTTTCGACCCGGAGATTCCGATCAACATCGTCGAGCTGGGTTTGGTCTACGCGTGCGACGTCGGCCATCGCGATGACGGCAAGCGCAGCGTTGCGGTGAAGCTGACCCTGACCGCTCCGGGTTGCGGCATGGGCGATATCCTCGTCGACGACGTGCGCAGCAAGCTCATGGCGATTCCGACCATCGCCGAAGCGGACGTCGAACTGACTTTCGATCCGCCGTGGAACCACTCGATGATGTCGGATGCGGCGAAGCTGGAAACCGGAATGCTTTGATTTTCGCCTCTCCCGCTGGCGGGAGAGGCCGCGCCGCAGGCGCGGGTGAGGGTGAGGGTGGCGCGCGATCGTGCGCAACCATCCCTGGTGCGTTGCCGTTCGACATCCTGTCTCACCAGAAACCTTCGCGCGCGATGCGCTTCAACGCATCGCACAAGCGCTCAGGTTTCTACCACAGCGGCCGATTGAAATCGAAATCTGGCTGCGGTTGCGGGCGTGAAAACGCGGGGCCGATGCCGTAATCCACGCCCAGACGCAGCAGAAGATGCGCGCGCTGCAGGCTGTCGACCTCCGGCGCAATCACCGCCACGCCGCCGGCGTGCGCCTTGCGCACCAGTGCGAGCAGGGTGTCGCTGACCGCCTTGGCGCTGCCGAGCTCGGCGACCAGGGCCGGCGCCAAACGCACGAAATCGACATTCAGATTTTTCAGCGCGTGCACCGCGGCCCAGTCGCGCCCGTAGTCGACCAGGCAAAAACGCACGCCGTGCTGGTGCAGCACCTTGACCTGTTCGCGCGCGCGTTCGCCGGCGTCGATCAGGGTCGAACACGCCAATTCGATGGTCAGGCCCGTGCCCGACAAGTGTCGCGATTTCAGTTCGCGCTCAAGCCACCAGCCGAATTCGGATTCCAGCGCGCTGCTCACCGCCTGCGGCACGAACAGGCGCACTTGGCGGCCGCGGCGCAGTTGTTCCTCGCGCACCTCCAGCGAATGCTGCAGCAGCATGCGATCGAGCGCGGCGATCTGGCTGCACTCGACGGCGACTGGCGCGAGTTCCTGGTACGACACGCTGGTGCCGGGATGCTGCACGCTGCGCACCTTGAAACCGAGTTCGTACTGGCCGTGCAGCTTGCCGGCGAGCGGAGCGATGGCGCAGAACTCGAACTGGGTCTGCTCCGGTGCCAACGGCCGGCTCAGCACCGCGCGTACGGCCAGCAACGGATCGATCGGCAGCAGTGCCGCTTCCTTGGCTTCGAACCAGAGTACGCGGTTGCCACCCATGTGCGCGGCGGCCAACTGCGCCGCCTGTGCATTCGTCACCACCGAATCCACGCTCGCATTCTCGCCGCCGAGCAAGGCCAGCCCGAGGCTGGCGCTCAGCGCGTGCGTGCGCCCGTTGAACTGCCATGCCTGCTCGCCGAGCGCTTCGCGGATGTTTTCCGCGGCAGCGGTCAACTCGCGGCGGCTGCGCCGGTTGAGCAGGGTGAAGTAGTGGAAGTCCTGGTATTGCGCGGACAGATCCAGCTCGTCGAGCTGACTGCGCAGCAGGTTGCCGACGTGCGCGTCGAGCGCGGCGAGGCCGGCCAGGCCGATCTGTTCGCGCAGCAGTGCGGCGCGATCGAGTGCGATGTAAAGCAGCGCCGCGGAGCGGTCGCCGAGCGCGGCTTCGAGTTTTTCGATAAGGATGGTGCGCGAATACAAACCGGTGCGCGCGTCGCGTCCGCCGGGTTTGCCGATGATTTCGCGCAGCCAGTGTGCGCGCTGTACGCGTGCCTGCACCGCGCCGATCAGGTGCCGTGCCTTTACCGGCTTGAGCAGCACCTCGTCGCCACCGGCGGCGATCGCGTCGAAACGCTGCGCCGTGCCG
>JAGWXP010000135.1 GCA_018969845.1 Lysobacteraceae bacterium
ACCGGACGGTGCCGCTTTCCGTTTCGCGATGGATCCCGCCCCGGGCCGCGACCAGATGGGCAACAGCATCCGCTCCGTGCTCGAGGACGATCAGCGACGGCTCTGGTTGGGAACCGACGGCGACGGCCTGAAACGCTACGATCCGGCGCGCGATACGTTCGCGTATTTCGACGGCGTCTTCGGCGACGCTTATGCGACGGCGAGCGACAATCTGTTCCCGGGTGTCTACGTATTCGCTTTGGCGCATGCCGGTGGTGACGCGCTGTGGGTCGGCACCAATCACGGCGCGTTCCGTTTTGATCCGGACAAACGTCAGGCCACGCCCGTCGCGGTCGATGCGGAACACGGCAACGGCCTGCCGGGCAATGTCGTGCGCGCGATTCTGACTGCGCGCGACGGCAGCGTGTGGTTCGGCACCTACGGTCAGGGCCTGGCCCATTGGTGGCCGGCCGCGGCGGAACGCCCCGCACGCTGGCAACAGTTCCGCCACCGCGCCAGCGAAGTGGACAGCCTCGCCAGCGATTCGGTCATGGCCTTGATGCAGGATGGCGAGGGCCGCATCTGGGCCGGCACCGCGGACGGCCTGAGCGTTTACGATGCGCAAAATGGCAGCATGCGCACATTCCGTCACGATCCGTCCAATCGGGAGTCGTTGTCCGACAATCTCGTACGCAGTCTGCTGCAAAGCGGCGATGGCACCCTGTGGGTCGGCACTCAGAGCGGGCTCGACCGCGTCGACATTCCCGACGCGAAGTCGTTGCGCTTCACCCGCTATCCGACCATCGGCGGGTTGCCGAGCGCCACTGTCTATGGTCTGCTCGAAGACGCGCACCACAACATCTGGTTGAGCACGAACCGCGGCATCGCCACGTTCAATCGCGCGCTCGGCGCATTCCAGACGTTTTCCCTTCGCGACGGCTTGCAGGGTTTCGAATTCAACAGCGGCGCCGCGTGCAAGCGCTCTGATGGCGAACTGGTGTTCGGCGGATTGCACGGCATCAACCTGTTCCATCCCGATCGCATCGGCCACGACGGCTATGCGCCGCCCGCGACGATCACGGCCGTGCGCATCGGCGACGCCAAGGCCGACAGGCCGGTGTCCGCATCCGGCCTGAGCATGCGACAGGGCGAACGCGTGGTGCGCTTCGATTTCGCCGCGCTCGATTACGCCGCGCCGTTGCGCAACCGTTTCGTCTACCGGCTGGAAGGTTTCGATCCGGACTGGATCGATGCCGGCACGCGTCACGAAGCGGTTTACACGAACCTGCCCGCAGGCCAGTACACATTCGCGGTGCGTGCCGCGAACGCCGATGGCGTCTGGAATCAGAATCCGGCCAGCCTGAGTCTGCGGGTGACGCCACCTTGGTGGGCAACGGCGGCGATGAAATCGACCTATCTGGTGCTTGCCGCCGTCGTCTTGTTCTTGTTGTGGATCGTCTACCGTCTGCGCCATCAACGCGAAGCGCGCCATGCCCGCGAGCTGCGCGAGCGCGAAGATCGTCTGCGTCTGGCGCTGTGGGGTTCGGGAGACGAGTTCTGGGATTGGGACGTTCGCCGCGGCCAGCTCTACCGGATCGGCGCCGATCAGCTGATCGGCGGCCAGCACGAGGAGTCCCTGCCGCAAGACACCTGGAAGCAGCAGGCCGTGCACCCGGACGACCTGGCGCAGGTGGAAAAGCGGGCTTACGACCATCTGGCCGGACGCACCGACCACTTCGAATCCGAATACCGCATCCGCAACGCGCAGGGCGACTGGACTTGGGTGCTGTCGCGCGGCAAGGTGGTCGACCGCGACGCCAACGGCCGCGCGCAGCGTATCTGCGGAACCGCGCACAACATCACCGAAGCGCGCAGGGCCGATCGCGAACGGCGAATCGCCAGCGAAGTGATCGACAGCATGAACGAGGCGGTCTCGGTGACCGACCTGGATTTTCGTTTCGTCTCGGTCAATCGCGCGTTCATGCGAATGACCGGGTATACCGAGGCCGAATGCATCGGTCGACCGGCGCAGATACTCAACAGCGAGAAATACTCGCCGGACGTATTCCGCACGATGCGCGAGGATTTCGCACGCAACGGTCACTGGCGCGGCGAGTTGTGGCAGCGGCGCCGCGATGGCGAGGATTTCCTGGCCTGGCTGGAGGTAAGCCAGGTTCGTGACGAAGCCGGACAGGTCACCAATTACGTCGGCGTGATGAACGATATCACCGACCGCAAACGCGCCGAACAGGAGCTGCGCTACCTGGCCAACTACGACACCTTGACCGGATTGCCGAACCGCACCTTGCTTGGCGAGCGCCTCGCGCATGCCGTGATCCGGGCGCGGCGCACCTCGCGCAAGGTGGCAGTGCTGTTCCTGGACCTGGATCGCTTCAAGCATGTCAATGATTCGATGGGCCACGCCGCCGGCGACCGCGTGCTCAAGGCGGTTGGCGAACGCCTGTGCGAGAAGATCCGCGAATCGGCCACCGTGGCGCGCCTGGGCGGGGACGAATTCACGGTCGTGCTCGAAGACGTGCAGCACATCGATCAGGTGCAGCGCATCGCCAGCGACTTGCTCGATGTCTTTGCCACGCCGCTGACGCTGGACAGCGGCCAGGAAGTCATCATCTCGCCCTCGATCGGCATCAGCCTGTATCCGGATCACGCGCAGGTGCCGACGGATCTGCTCAAGTTCGCCGACACCGCGATGTACCAGGCCAAGGAGCAGGGCCGCAACATGTATCAGGTGTATACGCCGGAAATGGACGCGATCACGCGCCAGCGCGCGAACATGCTCGGCGGACTGCGCCTGGCGCTGGAACGCGAGGAATTGAGCCTGGTCTTCCAGCCGATGCTGGCCCTGGACGAAGGCCGCATCACCGGCGTCGAAGCGCTGCTGCGCTGGAACAGTTCCGAATTCGGCTCGGTTCCGCCGAGCGTGTTCATCCCGCTGGCCGAAGAAGCCGGTCTGATCGAGCGCATCGGCGAATTCGTGCTGCACCGCGCCTGTGTGCAACTGCGCGATTGGCAGGATCGCGGCCTGTCCGGCATTGCCATGTCGGTCAACCTGTCCGCGCTGCAGTTGCTGCGCGACGAACTGACCCAGCGCCTGTGCGAAATCCTGGCCGAGGCGCAGATCGATCCGCAGCATCTGGAACTGGAATTGACCGAAAGCGTGCTGATGGCCAATCCCGAGCGCGCGATCCATACGCTCGACCGTCTGCACGCCGTCGGCGTGGCGATCGCGATCGACGATTTCGGCACCGGCTATTCGTCGCTAAGCTACCTGAAGCGCCTGCCGATCGACCGCCTCAAGATCGACCGCAGTTTCGTCGGCGACATCACCACCGATCCGGACGACGAAGCGATCACCAAGACCATCATCACGATGGCGCACTCGCTGGGACTGGACGTGGTCGCCGAAGGCGTGGAGACCCTCGAGCAGCTCGAATATCTGCACGAGCAAGGCTGTGACGAAATCCAGGGACACTGGTTGTCGATACCGCTGGACGCGGCCTCGTGCTTCACCTTCATCCGCGAATTCGAACGCAGCCGGCCGCCGGCACGGGCGCGGCTGACGGTGCGTTGACCCTGCGCCCGCGCCCGCCTATAGTCGCGCCATGTCCCATGCCAATCCGGCCCTGAACGAACTGCACGAGGTCAGCGGGCGCATCGACCGCCTGCTTGACCTGTGCCGGCGCCTGGCCGAAGAAAACCGCAGCCTGCGCCAGAGCCAGGAGCAACTCGCCACGGAACGCTCGAACCTGCTGGCCAAAAACGAACAGGCGCGCACGCGCGTCGAGGCGATGATTGCGCGCCTGCGTTCGCTGGAGAACGGTGCGTGAGCGGCGAGGGACCGATTGCGGTCAGCATACTGGACCGGGAATTCCTGATCGGTTGCACACCCGAAGAACGTCCCGGCCTGATTGCGGCAGCGGGTTATCTCGACGGCAAGATGCGCGATATCCGCGAGCATGCGCGTTCTGCCGGCGTGGATCGCATCGCCGTGATGGCGGCGTTGAACATTGCGCACGAACTGATTCAACTGCGCCAGCACCGCGACACCAACGACGGTACCTTGGCACAACATCTGCAGATGTTGCGCGCCAAGCTTGATGGCGTACTCGCAACGTCGGTAAAATGATGCCGCGTCCCCTGCGGTGTGCGATAGCGCATCCAACCATATTGCCTTGTTCCTATATACGACCCCGGGGTGGCAGTGTTCGAGTCCGTGTGCATGTCCGCCATGAGCGGAAAGCCTGACGACCGGCGAGCCATCCCACCTGATCCTCGGGATCAAGGTCGTTCGGTGCGTAACGGCATCGCGGAGGACGCGCTTTTCTTGCCACGCGTACGTTGCGCGTGAATCGCGATCCGGGTCGAATCCAATTGCGCCGGCGCTGGCGCGCCCTGTGCACGCATTTGCCGGCGCGCGAACGCGCATCTGCCGCCGCCGCGCTGGTACGCTCGCTGGAAGGGCTTCCGGAATTTCTCGTCGACAACCGTATCGCCGGCTATTGGGCCGTGCGCGGCGAGATGCCGTTGCATGCCGTGTACGCAAGCCTGCGCGCGCGCGGGCAAGGCTATTTTCTGCCAGTACTCGGCAACGAACGCACGCTGCGCTTCGCGCAATGGCAAGCCGGGGCGGCATTACGGAACAATCGCTACGGAATCCCCGAGCCCGATGTCCCCGCGACGGTACAGGCGCAGCCAGACACACTCGACCTCATGCTCGTACCGCTGCTCGGCTTCGACCGTCGGGGCAATCGGCTCGGCAGCGGCGGCGGTTGGTACGACCGCAGTTTCGCTTTCCTGCGCGACCGCACACGTCCTGCGCGACCGGTATTGGTCGGCATCGGTTACCATTTCCAGGAAATCGCCGAACTCGCACCGGAGCCATGGGACGTCCAGCTGGATTTTGTCGCTACAGACCGCGAACTCATCGATTGCACGAAATCGCCCGCATGAATCATTGGCTGATGAAATCCGAGCCCGACGAGTTTTCGATCGACGATCTTGCGCGGCGCAAAATCGAGCCGTGGAGCGGCGTGCGCAATTATCAGGCGCGCAACCACATGCGCGGAATGCGCATCGGCGATGGTGTCCTGTTCTACCACTCCAGTTGCGCCGAGCCCGGCGTGGCCGGCGTCGCCGCCGTTGCGAGCGTGGCGTATCCGGATCCGACCCAATTCGATCCACGCAGCGATTACTTCGACCCTAAGTCCGCTCGCGCATCGCCACGCTGGTCGCTGGTGGAGGTGAAATTCAAACGCAAGCTCACACGCGTCATTGCATTGTCCGAACTTAAGAACCGCAAGGAACTGCAGGGATTGGCGCTGATCCGTCCCGGCAACCGTTTGTCGGTGTTGCCCATGACGCTGGCACAATGGAATTTTATCCTGGGACTGGAATGATGCCTCTCGATCGCGAAGCACAAAAGCGCCTGGCTGCCGAACGCGCATTGACCCATGTCGAAGCAGGCAGCGTACTGGGCGTCGGCACGGGATCGACGGTGGCGTATTTCATCGACGCGCTCGGCGCACGTCGTGGGTTGATCGAGGCGGCGGTGTCGAGTTCGGAACAAAGCACGGTGCACCTGCAACGGCACGGCATACGTGTAGTAGATCTGAACAGCGTCAGCAGGTTGTCCCTGTACGTCGACGGCGCCGACGAATGCGATAACCACAAACGTCTCATCAAGGGCGGCGGTGGTGCGCTGACGCGCGAGAAAATCATCGCCGCGGCATCGAAAACCTTCGTGTGCATGATCGATGCGGCCAAGCGTGTCGATGCACTCGGCAAGTTCCCGCTGCCGATCGAAGTCATTCCGATGGCGCGCGGCCTTGTCGCCCGCGAAATCGCGCGGCGCGGCGGCAACCCGGTCTGGCGCGACGGCTTCGTCACCGACAACGGCAACATCATCCTCGATGTGCACGGCTGGCGCATCGACGACCCGGTCGCCCTGGAAGCCGATCTCGACCAGATCACCGGCGTCGTCTGCGTCGGCCTGTTCGCCAAGCGCCCGGCTGACATCGTCCTGATCGGCGATTCGGTAATGAAGTAACGTTACGCCTGCTTGTCCATCTGCCGAATCATGCCCGATAGCCCGCCGTGCAGGGCGAACACCTGGAAACCGAGCTTGCTCAGGATGAAAGCCGCCGCCGCACTGCGCTCGCCGGTGTTGCAGTAGACGATGTATTTCTTGGATTTGTCGAAATCGGCCATGCTCTCGCGCAAGGTATACAGCGGAGTGTTGATCGCACCCTTTATCGCGCGTTCGGCGTGTTCGTCCGGCATGCGCACATCGAGTACCACGGCACCCTGGCGCGCCATGATCGAGGCCATGCCGGGCGTCAGCCACTCGACGACGGGCGGCTTGAGCACCTCATCGAAAGATTTTTTCGCGAGCCGCATCAGCTTGCCGTCCTTGATCATCGTCACCGTCGCGTTGCGCACGGTGTTCGCGAGCAGCGCGTCTTCCCCGAACGTGTCGCCCCGGACCAGATAGGCGACGATCGCGCTGCCGGTTTCGAGACTCTTCGAAACGGATGCGGCGCCATCCTTGATCGCATAGTAATAATCGGCCTCCTCGCCCTCGCGGATGATCACATCACCGGCCTTGACCGCAATTTCCTCGAAGCGCTTGAACATGCGCTCGATGTTGCCGGTCGGCAACTTGTGCAGGGCACGCGATTGCAAAAGGCGGAACACCCAGCGGTTGGCGTCCGGGCTTGGATCAACGTGGCGGAAATTCTCGTTGCGCGCAAGCTGGTCCCAGGTTTGCACCTTTTCCATGTAGCGCCGGTCGAGTTTGACCAGTGTGGCGCTGCGCGAGATCACCGTCGCGGTGAATCGGCGTGGTTGCAGGTCGCCCAGCGCGTAACGGCCTTGCAACGTACTGGCATCGATATCCTTTTGTTTGCCATCGGGATAGACGCCGCGCACCCGACCGGTACGCACGAAGATCGTTTGCTCGTCGGTGTCCCCGGCCTTGAACAAAACCGTACCCTTGGTCACATCGACGCTTTCG
This sequence comes from Lysobacteraceae bacterium, assembly GCA_018969845.1. GTDB lineage: Bacteria > Pseudomonadota > Gammaproteobacteria > Xanthomonadales > Rhodanobacteraceae > Rudaea. The sequence continues at coordinate 7,013 of JAGWXP010000135.1, forward strand.
GCCTCGCGCGCGAGCTGGTCGAGGTTTTCCGGCAGCAGTTTGTCGAGCGGATAGAACTTGGCAAGCTCGGCGGCTTCGATGCTCATGGCGCGTTCCACGGGGATCGGCCGGCAGTGTATCCCGCCGAGCCCCCAAACAAAAACCCCTGGTCGAAGGACCAGGGGTTGGAAGAAGCGCTCAGCAATGACCTACTCTCGCATGGCTTAAGCCACACTACCATCGGCGCGGGCGCGTTTCACTTCCGAGTTCGGGATGGGATCGGGTGGGACCACGCTGCTGTAATCGCTGAGCAACCG
>JAGWXP010000005.1 GCA_018969845.1 Lysobacteraceae bacterium
GCGCGCGTGTCGACGAGACCGGCCGCCTTGAGTGCGGCGAAATCGATGGCGTCGCCCTTGAGCGAATCGAGCTTGTACAGCAAAACCTCGGACGTGTCGCGAGCCAGCTTGGAACGGAAACCGACCTTCGGCAAACGGCGCTGCATCGGCATCTGGCCGCCCTCGAATCCGGGTTTGACCTTGCCCTTGCCGGTGCGCGCGTACTGGCCCTTGTGACCGCGCCCGGCGGTCTTGCCAAGGCCCGAGCCGATGCCGCGGCCGACGCGCACGCGAACCTTGCGCGAGCCCTTGGCCGGTTTGAGAGTATTCAGACGCATGATGCGAACTCCAATAATGCTTTTGCCGGGATCAATCGAGAATCACGCGTTTTCTTCGATACGCACGAGGTAGCCGATCTTGTTGACCAGGCCACGCACCTGCGGCGAATCCTTCAATTCGCGCACGTCGTTGAGCTTGTTCAGTCCCAGCGCCTTGACGCTGAGGCGGTGCCGCCACTGGCAACTGTTCATGCTCTTGTACAGGCGTACACGGACCGTGCCCGCCTTGCTCGTCTTAGCCTTGGCCATAACCGCCCACCTCGCTCACTTTCTTGCCGCGCTTGGCCGCAATGCGTTCCGGCGTGGCCATCTGTTGCAGACCCTTGATCGTCGCGCGCACCAAGTTGATCGGATTGCGCGAACCGACTGCTTTGGCCAGCACGTTCTTGACGCCGACCACTTCGAGCACAGCGCGCATCGCGCCGCCGGCGATGACGCCGGTACCCTCCGAAGCCGGCTGCATGTACACGCGCGCAGCACCATGGTTGGCCTTGACCGCATGCCAGAGCGTGCCGTTGTTGAGCTTGATGCTCGCCATGCCGCGACGCGCGCGTTCCATTGCCTTGGAGATCGCGACCGGCACCTCGCGCGCCTTGCCGTAGCCGAAGCCGACACGGCCGTCGCCGTCGCCGACCACGGTCAATGCAGTGAAGCTCATCTGCCGACCGCCCTTGACCGTCTTGGCCACGCGGTTGACGGCAATGAGCTTCTCCAGCATGCCGTCGCTGTTTTCACGTTCGTTGTTTGCCATCTTCGTTCACCTAGTTTGCCATCGGTCACCCGGTGGACTTTGCTTACGACCGAGGTCGCTTGTAGTTGTGGGTGCAGCGTTGAATCAGAATTTCAAGCCCGCTTCGCGCGCGGCGTCGGCCAGCGCGGCGATGCGGCCGTGATAGCGGAAACCGGAGCGGTCGAACGCGACGCTTTCCACGCCGGCAGCCTTGGCTTTTTCCGCGATCGCCTTGCCGACGGCGGCAGCAGCCGTCTTGTTCTTGGTGCCTTTCAGGCCATTGATCAAGGCCTTCTGCACGGTCGAGGCCGCGGCCAGCACCTTGTCGCCATCGGCCGAGATGACCTGTGCGTAGATGTGCTGATCGGTGCGATGCACGGTCAAACGCGGCACCCCGAGCTTGCGGATGTGGCTGCGCGTGGTCTTGGCACGGCGCAGGCGGGCAATGTTCTTTTCGCTCATTTTCTTTCTCCTGAAGCGGATAGGCTGGCTCTTTCGGGAAGTGCAACCGGGGATGGCTGCCGCTTCACGCAGGGATGCGCACTAGGCCTTCTTGGCTTCCTTGAGGGTGATCTTCTCGCCGGCATAGCGCACGCCTTTGCCCTTGTAGGGCTCGGGCGGACGGAACGCGCGGATCTTCGCCGCGACTTCACCGACGCGTTGCTTGTCGGCGCCGACGATCAGGATCTCGGTCTGGCTCGGCACGGTCAGAGTGATGCCTTCCGGCGCCTTGAACACGATCGGATGCGAAAAACCGAGGGTGAGGTTCAGATCCTTGCCCTGCAGCGCGGCGCGGTAACCGACGCCAACCAGTTCGAGCTTCTTCTGATAACCCTCGCTCACGCCCTTGACCATATTGGCCAGCAGGGCACGCGTGGTGCCAGCGAACTTGGTTTCGGCACTGCCGTCGGCACATTGCACGGTGCCCTTGTCGATCGCGACCTGGACGCCAGCGATCGCCGCCATCTGCAGCGTGCCCTTCGGACCCTTCACGGTGATGGCGTCCTTGGCAACGGTGCACTCGACGCCCTTGGGCAGCGCGATGGGTTTTTTAGCTACACGAGACATTGGTAATTACTCCGGATTACGCCACGGTGCCGATGACTTCGCCGCCGACGCCCTTGGCGCGAGCCTGAACGTCGCTCATGATGCCGTCCGGCGTGGAGATGATGGCAATGCCGAGACCGCCCATGACCTTGGGCAACTTGTCCTTGCCACGGTACACGCGCAGACCGGAACGGCTGACGCGGTCGAGCTTGTCGATCGCCGGCCGGCCCTCGAAATACTTCAGCGCGATTTCGAGAACCGACTTGGCGCCGTCGCGGCTCACCTGAAAATCGCGCACGTAGCCTTCGTCCTTGAGCACCTTGACGATGGCGACCTTGACGTTGGAAGCCGGCATGCGCACTGTCGGCCGTGCGGTGGCCTGGGCGTTGCGGATACGTGTAAACATGTCGGCGATGGGATCAGTCATGCTCATTGTTTCATTTCCTCGGCATCGATATCCGATGGGGTGGTTGTGGTTTGTTACCAGCTGGCCTTGCGCAGACCCGGCACGTCGCCGCGCATGGTCGCTTCGCGCAGTTTGTGACGGCCGAGCGCGAACTTGCGGTAGACGCCGCGCGAACGGCCGGTCAGCTCGCAGCGGTTGCGCTGGCGCGTGGGGCTCGCGTCGCGCGGCAGCTTCTGCAGCTTGGTCTGCGCGGCCATCTTCTCCTCATACGAGGATTTCGGGTTGAGCACGGTCGCCTTGAGTTCCTTGCGCTTGGCGGCGTGCTTTTTCACCAGTTTGGCGCGTTTGAGTTCGCGCTCGATCATGCAGGTCTTGGCCATTGCACTCGTCTCTTGAAAATCAGTGGCAGCGAATCAGTTACGGAAAGGGAAGCCGAACGCTTCGAGCAGCGCCTTGGCTTCTTCGTCGTTCTTCGCCGTGGTCGTGACCGCGATGTCCATGCCGCGCATCGCATCGACCTGATCGAAATCGATCTCGGGGAAGATGATCTGTTCCTTCACGCCCATGTTGTAGTTGCCGCGGCCGTCGAACGCGCGACCCGACACGCCGCGAAAGTCGCGCACGCGCGGCAGCGAGATGTTGATCAAGCGGTCGAGGAACTCGTACATCTTGGCGCGGCGCAGGGTGACCTTGCAGCCGATCGGCCAGCCGTCGCGGATCTTGAACGTCGCGATCGACTTGCGCGCCAGCGTCGCCACCGGCTTCTGACCGGCGATCTTGGTCATGTCGGCAAGCGCGTTCTCGAGGATCTTCTTGTTCGCCGTCGCCTCGCCAACGCCCATGTTCAGCGTGATCTTGGACAGACGCGGCACCTGCATCACGTTGGCGTAGCCGAAACGCTTCATCAGCTTCGGCACCACTTCGTCTTTATAGAATTTTTCCAGGCGTACCATGGCCATGTCCTCAGGCGTCCACGACTTCGCCGCTGGCGCGATACACACGCACCTTGCGGCCGTCGTCGAGGTTCTTGAATCCGACGCGTTCGCCCTTGCCAGCGGCATGGTTGAACAGCATCACGTTCGACAAATGAATGGAAGCCTCGCGCTCGACGATGCCGCCGGGCTGGTTGGCCTGCGGATTGGGTTTGGTGTGACGCTTGACCAGGTTGATGTTCTGCACGAACACGCGATCGGCCGCGACGCGCAGCACTTCGCCCTTCTGGCCCTTGTATTTGCCGGTGATCACGATGACTTGATCACCTTTGCGTATACGATTCATGGCGTTTCCTAAAAGAAGTATGTGTTGCGTTTACAGCACTTCGGGAGCGAGCGAGACGATCTTCATGAAGCGCTCGCTGCGCAGCTCGCGCGTGACCGGCCCGAAGATGCGGGTGCCGATCGGCTCGAGCTTGTTGTTGAGCAACACCGCGGCGTTGCCGTCGAAGCGGATCAGCGAGCCGTCGGCGCGGCGCACACCCTTGCGCGTACGCACGACCACGGCGTCGTAGACTTCGCCCTTCTTGACCTTGCCGCGCGGGATCGCGTCGCGGATCGAGACTTTGATGACGTCACCGATGCCGGCATAACGGCGCTTGGAGCCGCCGAGCACCTTGATGCACATCAGTTCCCTGGCACCACTGTTGTCGGCCGCGGCCAACTTGGTCTGCATCTGGATCATGGGATTCTCCTCGCCTCGTCCTTACGGCGCCGCGTGCGCGACGACTTCCACGACGCGCCAGTTCTTGGTCTTGGACAGCGGCCGGCATTCGACGATGCGCACGGTGTCGCCTTCCTTGCACTGGCCGTTCTCGTCGTGCGCGTGCACCTTGGTGGAACGGCGCACGATCTTGCCGTACAGCGGGTGCTGCACCTGACGCTCGAGCAGTACGGTGACGGTCTTGTTCATCTTGTTGCTGACGACGCGACCTTCGATCGTGCGCTGGGTTTTGGTTTGTTCGCTCATGATGTCTTCTTCGGCTGGCCGAGCAGGGTCTTGATCTGCGCGATCTCGCGGCGCACGCGCTTGAAATGGTGCGTCTGCGCCTGGTTGCCGGCGCCCTTCTGCATGCGCAGGTTGAACTGCTCGCGGCGCAGTTCGAGCAGTTGCTCGTTGAGGTCCTGCGCGGATTGTTTGCGGAGTTCCTTGAGTTCCATCACAGCACCGTACGATTCACGAAAGTGGTCTGCACCGACAGCTTGGCCGCAGCCAGACGAAACGCTTCACGCGCCTCGGCTTCGGGCACGCCCTCGATTTCATAGAGCATGCGGCCCGGCTGCACGACGGCAACCCAGAATTCGACATTGCCCTTGCCGTTGCCCATGCGGACCTCGATCGGCTTCTTGCTGATCGGCTTGTCCGGGTAGACGCGGATCCACAGCTTGCCGCCGCGCTTGACGAAGCGCGTCACGCAGCGGCGCGCGGCCTCGATCTGGCGCGCGGTCAGGTGACCGTGCGTGGTCGCCTTGAGGCCGTATTCGCCGAAGCTGACCTTGTTCGCGACGAAGCTCAGGCCACGATTACGCTGCTTCTGGACTTTGCGGTATTTGGTGCGTTTGGGTTGCAACATGATTTTTGTCCCCTTACTTCGCGCGTGCTTCGCGATGCTCGCGCGGTTCGCGATGCTCACGCGGCTCGCGGCGCGGCGCCGGCGCGGATTCGCGCGCGTCGTCCTTGGTTTCCTGGGCCGCGGCGTGCAGATCGAACACCTCGCCCTTGTACACCCACACCTTGACGCCGATGATGCCGTAGGTCGTCTTGGCCTGGGCGAATCCGTAGTCGATGTCCGCACGCAATGTGTGCAGCGGCACGCGGCCTTCGCGGTACCACTCCGAGCGCGCGATTTCGGCGCCGTTGAGGCGACCGCCGACATTGACCTTGATGCCGAGCGCGCCCAGACGCATGGCGTTGCCGACCGCGCGCTTCATCGCGCGACGGAACATGATGCGGCGCTCGAGCTGCTGGGCGATCGATTCGGCCACCAGTTGCGCGTCGAGTTCGGGCTTGCGCACCTCAGAGACGTTGATGTGCGCGGGCACACCCATCATCTTGGTCACTTGCTTGCGCAGTTTCTCGATGTCCTCGCCCTTCTTGCCGATCACCACGCCCGGACGCGCCGTGTGGATGGTAATGCGCGCGGTCTTGGCCGGACGCTCGATCTGGATGCGCGACACGCCGGCCTGGGCCAGCTTCTCGTGCAGCAGCTCGCGCACCTTCAGATCGGCCGCCAGATACTGCGCGTATTCGCGCTTGGTGGCGAACCATTTCGAGTTCCAGTCCTTGGAAATGCCGAGGCGGATGCCGGTTGGATGAACTTTGTGACCCATCGTGTTTTCCTCAGCTGCCCACGACCACGGTGATGTGGCTGGTACGCTTGATGATTTGCGAGCCGCGGCCCTTGGCGCGTGCGTGCATGCGCTTCAGGCGCGGACCTTCGTCGACCATGATGGTGGCGACCTTGAGTTCGTCGACGTCGGCGCCAAGGTTGTTCTCGGCGTTGGCGACCGCGGACAGCAACACCTTCTTGACCAGGTGCGCGGCCTTCTTGTCGCTGAACTTGAGCAGATCCGTGGCGCGTCCGACCGGCAGACCGCGCACCTGGTCGGCAACCAGGCGGGCTTTCTGCGGCGAGATGCGCACGCCGCGCAGGATGGCTTTGGCCTGCTGCGCGCTTTCGGTGGCTTTGGCTTGCATCTTCATGCCCTCTTACTTCTTTTCCTCGGCGGCCTTCTTGTCGGCCGAATGGCCCTTGAAGGTGCGCGTGGCGGCGAATTCGCCGAGCTTGTGTCCGACCATGTTCTCGTTGACCAGCACCGGAACGTGAGCCTTGCCGTTGTGCACAGCGATGGTCAGACCTACCATTTCCGGCAGGATCATTGAACGCCGCGACCAGGTCTTGATCGGCTTCTTGCTGTTGCTGGACGCCGCGACCTCGACCTTCTTCAGAAGATGCAGGTCGACGAACGGGCCTTTTTTCAGTGAACGTGCCATGTCTTATTAACCTCGCCGATCGCGCACGATGAACTGGTTGGTGCGCTTGTTCTTGCGCGTCTTGTATCCCTTGGCCGGCTGGCCCCACGGCGACACCGGATGCGGGTTGCCCTGACCGGCGCGGCCCTCGCCGCCGCCGTGCGGATGATCCACCGGATTCATTGCCGCGCCGCGCACGGTCGGACGGATGCCGCGCCAGCGCTTGGCGCCAGCCTTGCCGAGCTTGCGCAGGTTGTGTTCGGAGTTGCCGACTTCGCCGATGGTGGCGCGGCAGTCGGCCGGCACCTTGCGCATTTCGCCCGAACGCAAACGCAGGGTGGCGTAACCGCCTTCGCGCGCGACCAACTGCACCGAGGCGCCGGCGCTGCGCGCCAACTGCGCGCCCTTGCCGGGTTTCATCTCGATGCAATGCACGGTGGAGCCGATCGGGATGTTGCGCAACGGCAGCGTGTTGCCCGCCTTGATCGGCGCATCGCGACCGGCCATGAGCTGATCGCCGATCGCCACGCCCTTCGGCGCGATGATGTAGCGGCGCTCGCCATCCACGTAGCACAGCAGCGCGATGTGCGCGGTGCGGTTGGGATCGTATTCCAGGCGCTCGACGCGGCAGGCGATGCCTTCCTTGTCGCGCTTGAAGTCGATGATGCGGTAATTCTGCTTGGAACCGCCGCCCTTGTGCCGCGTGGTGATGCGGCCGTAGTGGTTGCGGCCGCCGGTCTTGGCCTGGGCCTCGGTCAGCGGAGCGTACGGATCGCCCTTGTAGAGCCCCGGCGTGGACACGCGCACCATGGCGCGGCGTCCGGCGGATGTGGGCTTGAGTGTGATCAGTGCCATTGTCTTGATTTCCGGATGGGAACGGCGCGGCGCTTACGGTTTTGCCGTCACGTCGATGGTCTGGCCTTCGGAGAGGCGGACATACGCCTTGCGCCAGCCCTTGCGGCTACCGGCGCGGAAGCGGAACGACTTGGTCTTGCTCTTGACGTTCACGAGATTGACCGCAACGACCTTGACGTTGAACATCGCCTCGACCGCGGCTTTGACATGGTTCTTGTCGGCATCGGCGGCGACTTCGAACACGTACTGGTTGTGCTCGCCCAGACGCGCGCTCTTTTCCGAGACGTGCGGCGCGCGAATCACGCCGAACAGTTTTTCGTTCCTGACTTCGGCGTTCATGCCAGCCACTCCTCGATCTTCTTGACCGAATCGACGGTCATGACCACGTTGTGCGCATCGACCAGGCTGACCGGATCCATCGCCGCCACGTCGACCACCGCCACATGCGGCAGGTTGCGCGCGGACAGGTACAGGTTCTGGTCGACATTTTCGGTGACGATCAGGGTGCGGCCGGTGTAATCCTTCAGCTTCGCGGCCAGGCTCTTGGTGTTCGGCTTGTCGACGCCGAACGCCTCGACCACCTTCAGGCGGCCCTGGCGGTTGAGCTCGGACAGGATCGTCTGGATCGCACCGCGGTACATCTTCTTGTTGACCTTCTGCGCGAAGCTGCGCGGACGCGCGGCAAACGTGCGGCCGCCGCCAACGAAGATCGGAGCACGGTAGTCACCGTGACGCGCGCCGCCGCCTTTCTGTTTCTTGAACTTCTTGGTCGTGCCGGACATATCCGAACGCGATTTTTGCGCCTTGGTGCCGGCGCGGCCCGCGTTGCGGTACGCGACCACGACCTGATGCACGAGGCCTTCGGAGAATTCACGGCCGAAGATCGCGTCGGAAACCGACAAACCTTTCTTCGCGCCGACGATTTGCAATTCCATGTTCATATCCTCACGATCGTCCCTGATCGAAAAACCCGGCCATCCTGGCCGGACTGTTCAACAAGATTCTCAACCTTTCGAAGCCGGACTGATCACGACGTTGCCGCCCGGCGCACCCGGTACGGAACCCTTGACCGCAATCAGGTGACGCTCGGAATCGATCTGTACGACTTCCAGATTCATCATCGACTGGCGCGTCGCGCCCATGTGACCGGACATCTTCTTGCCCGGAAACACGCGGCCCGGCGTCTGGCGCTGGCCGATCGAGCCCGGCGCGCGGTGCGACAGCGAGTTGCCGTGCGTCGCGTCGCCCATGGTGAAGTTCCAGCGCTTGATCGTGCCCTGAAAACCCTTGCCCTTGGTGACGCCCGCGACATCGACCATCTGGCCGGCCTTGAACACCTCGTCGGCCTTGATCTCGCCGCCGACCTGGTACTTGCCCAGATCCTTGACGTCAACACGGAACTCCCACAGACCGCGGCCGGCTTCGACCTTGGCCTTGGCGTAATGACCGGCGAGCGGCTTGCGCACGAGCGCAGCGCGCTTGGCGCCGGCCGTGACCTGCACCGCGCTGTAGCCGTCGCTCTCCACCGTCTTCACCTGGGTGATGCGGTTCGGCGTCGCCTCGATCAGCGTGACCGGAATCGATTCACCCTTGTCGGTGAAGATCCGCGACATGCCGCATTTTTTTCCAACGAGTCCGATACTCATGTTCGTGATCTCAGTAAAGCCCGCTTCAATACAGTTTTATCTGCACGTCCACGCCGGCGGCGAGGTCGAGCTTCATCAACGCGTCCACGGTCTTGTCGTTGGGGTCGACAATGTCCAGCACGCGTTTGTGCGTGCGCGTCTCGTACTGGTCGCGCGCGTCCTTGTCGGCGTGCGGCGAAGTCAGGATCGTGTAACGCTCGATCTTGGTCGGCAGCGGAATCGGACCGCGCACCTGCGCGCCCGTACGCTTGGCCGTTTCCACGATCTCGCTCGCCGAGCGGTCGATCAAGCGGTGATCGAACGCCTTGAGCCGAATCCGAATCTTCTGGTCCGCCATTGCCGTATTCCTCAAAGAGCCTTGTGAAGGCGCGCCGCGTTCCGGCGCGCCGGTTATGACAATTTATTTGATGATTTTCGCCACGACGCCGGCGCCAACGGTGCGGCCGCCTTCGCGAATCGCGAAACGCAGGCCTTCCTCCATCGCAATCGGGTGAATCAGACTCACCACCATCTTGATGTTGTCGCCCGGCATGACCATCTCGACCCCCGCCGGCAACTCCACCGCGCCCGTCACGTCCGTCGTGCGGAAATAAAACTGCGGCCGGTAGCCCTTGAAGAACGGCGTGTGCCGACCGCCCTCTTCCTTGCTCAGCACGTACACTTCCGACTCGAAATCCGTGTGCGGGGTGATGCTGCCCGGCTTGCACAGCACCTGGCCGCGCTCCACTTCGTCGCGCTTGGTGCCACGCAGCAGCACGCCCACGTTGTCGCCGGCCCGCCCTTCGTCCAGCAGCTTGCGGAACATCTCCACGCCCGTGCACGTCGTCTTCTGCGTCGGCCGGATGCCCACAATCTCGATTTCATCCCCGACCTTGACGATCCCGCGCTCCACGCGTCCGGTCACCACCGTGCCTCTTCCGGAGATCGAAAACACGTCTTCCACCGGCAGCAGGAAGGGCTTGTCCAGCACGCGCACCGGCTCCGGTATGTACGAATCCAGCGCATCCACCAGCTTGATGATCGACGGCACGCCGATCTCCGACTGGTCACCTTCCAGCGCCTTCAGCGCCGATCCCTTGATGATCGGTGTCTTGTCGCCCGGAAAGTTGTACTTGGTCAACAGGTCGCGCACTTCCATCTCGACCAGCTCGAGCAACTCCGCGTCGTCGACCATGTCCGCCTTGTTCATGTACACCACGATATACGGCACGCCCACCTGCCGCGCCAGCAGAATGTGCTCGCGCGTCTGCGGCATCGGGCCGTCCGCACTCGAAACCACCAGAATCGCGCCGTCCATCTGCGCCGCTCCCGTGATCATGTTCTTCACGTAGTCCGCGTGTCCCGGGCAGTCCACGTGCGCGTAGTGGCGGTTCGGGCTCTCGTACTCCACGTGTGCCGTGGAAATCGTGATCCCGCGTGCCTTCTCTTCCGGCGCCGCGTCAATCTGGTCGTACGCCTTGAACTCCCCGCCAAATCGCTCCGCTCCCACCTTCGTCAGCGCCGCCGTCAGCGTCGTCTTGCCGTGATCCACGTGACCTATCGTCCCCACGTTCACGTGCGGCTTCTTGCGTTCGAATTTTTCCTTGGACATGGCTCTTACCTCAGGACTCGATATTTGAAAAGTGCGGCCACGGATGGCCGCTTTGTGATCCTCGCGTTCACGGGTGAACGCAAAAATATGGTGCTCACGATTGGAATCGAACCAACGACCTCCTCCTTACCAAGGAGGTGCTCTACCGACTGAGCTACGTGAGCGGTGGAGCGGGAGACGGGAATCGAACCCGCACTAGTAGCTTGGAAGGCTACAGTTCTACCATTGAACTACTCCCGCCCGGGGGTACTTCTCATCTCTCGCTTTGAAGCTAATGTGCTGGAGGGAGGTGGATGACTCCGGGCGTCCTGCCCTCCGCCCCTCCGGGGCCGCGCCGCTTGCGCGTCGCGTTCGGATTCGCTCCCGGCGAATCCGTCGAACCGGCATTTTCGATCCGGTGGTTCTCACCCACCTCCGCCAAATGTCGATCCGGTTTTCTATGTGGTGGAGGGAGGTGGATTCGAACCACCGAAGGCATGAGCCAGCAGATTTACAGTCTGCCCCCGTTGGCCGCTTGGGTATCCCTCCGGGAATCTCGTGTTCGCTACCTCTCGATGACGTAAACTGCCGGCGACGCGAAAAAACGCCAGGCTGTCCTGCCTGACGTTTGGACTATTTGCGCACACCTCCGCGCGGAGCCGGCTATTTTCGGTTCCAACACCGCCCGTTGTCAAGGCGGCATGGAAAATGCTAGGCGAGGCCTAGCCCGGATGCGGCAAATGGGCCGCATCGCGATAGCGGGCGATTTCCTGCTCGATGTTCTTGTCCAGTTCCATCAGCTTCTGGGCATAGGCCGCCAGCGCCTTGTCGTCATCAGTGGTCGGCAGCCATTTGGGCACCGGCGTCGGCTTTCCGGCTGCGTCAGTGGCAACCATCACGATCACGCAATGCGTGGCCAGCACCTCGACGCCCGTGGTCAGATTGCGCGCAAGCACGTCGACGCTGAAGTGCATGCTGGTATTGCCGGTGTAGATCAACTGGCAATGCACCGTCACCATGTCGCCGATGCAGATCGGGTGCACGAAGCGGATGCCGCCAACTGCCACGGTGACGCAGTTCATGCCGCTCCAGCCGACCGCACAGGCGTAGCCGGCCTGGTCGATCCATTTCATGACGAAGCCGCCGTGCACCTTGCCCGAGAAATTGACGTCGGTGGGCTGGGCGAGAAAGCAGAATTTCACTTCACGATCGGTACCCGGCATATACCCGTCCTCGGCTCAAACATTAAAGCGGAAATGCAGCACGTCCCCTTCCTTGACCAGATACTCCTTGCCTTCCAACCGCAGCCGCCCCGCATCCCTGGCCCCGCTCTCACCCTTGTACTTGATGAAATCATCATACGCCACGGTCTCGGCGCGAATGAAACCGCGCTCGAAATCGGTGTGGATCACGCCGGCAGCCTGCGGCGCGGTCGATCCGGCTTGCACCGTCCAGGCGCGCACTTCCTTTTCGCCGGCGGTGAAATAGGTTTGCAGGCCGAGCAGTTTGTACGCCGCGCGAATCACGCGATTCAGACCGGGCTCGTCCAACCCCATGTCGGCGAGGAACGCCAGCTTGTCGGCGTCGTCCAGTTGCGACAACTCCTCTTCGATCGCCGCGCATACCGGCACCACTTCGGCGCCTTCCGCCCGCGCCCGCGCCCGCACCGCGTCCAGATGCGGATTGTTCTTGAACCCGTCTTCCTTGACGTTGGCGATATACATCAGCGGCTTGAGCGTGAGCAGAAAGAGATCCCGCATCAGCGCCTTCTCATCGTCGTCCAGACCCAGACTGCGCGCGGATTTGCCTTCGTTCAAACCAGCGGCGAGCTTCTGCAGCACGGGCCGCTTCGCCAACGCTTCCTTGTCGTTGGCCTTGGCCGCGCGCTCTACGCGCGCCAGAGCCTTGTCCACCGATTCCAGATCCGCCAGGGCGAGTTCGGTGTCGATGGTCTCGATGTCGGCGATCGGATCAATCTTGCCGGCCACATGCACGATGTCAGGATGCTCGAAACAACGCACCACATGCGCGATGGCATCAACCTCGCGGATGTGCGCGAGGAACTTGTTGCCCAGCCCCTCGCCCTTCGAGGCGCCCGCGACGAGCCCGGCGATATCGACGAACTCGACTGCCGTCGGCACGATTTTCTGCGGCCGCACGATCTCGGCAAGCTGTTGCAGGCGCGGATCAGGCACCGGCACCACGCCGACGTTCGGGTCGATCGTGCAGAACGGAAAATTCGCCGCCGCGATACCCGCCTTGGTCAGCGCATTGAAGAGCGTGGACTTGCCGACGTTCGGCAGTCCGACGATGCCGCATTTGATGCCCATGAGATTCCTTATTCCGGCGCTGTGTGCAGCCGTTTCATCGCTTCGTTGAAATCGCCCGCAACCGCAAGCGGCAACACATCCAGTGCCGCGCCGACCGCGCCGAGAATTGCGTCTTCATCCATCTTGCCCGGACGCCCGAGTACCCACGGCGTGACGCGATCCTTGTCACCGGGATGGCCGATGCCGAGCCGCAGGCGATGGAATTTGCCGTGGCCCAGGTGGGCAAAGATGTCGCGCAATCCATTCTGGCCGCCATGGCCACCATCGAACTTCAACCGCGCCGCGCCCGGCGGAAGATCCAGATCGTCGTGCGCGACAAGCATTTCTTCCGGCTCGATTTTCCAGTAGCGCAGCGCCGCGGCCACGGCGATGCCGCTCTTGTTCATGAACGTGGAAGGCTTGAGCAGCAGCAGCGGGTTGCCGGCAAGGACGATTTTCGCCGTCTCGCCGTGCAACTTCGTTTCCAGCCCGAGGCGCATGCCTTCACGCTGCGCGAGCGCGTCGACGAACCAGAACCCGGCGTTGTGCCGGGTTCGCAGGTGTTCGGCGCCGGGATTGCCCAGGCCGACGAGGAGACGCAACCCTGCCATTTCACACCACCCTCACCTCTTGCCCTCTCCCGCCAGCGGGAGAGGGGGAGTGATCGTTGCGCTACGCGCAACAGCGGTATTTCATTGAGGTTGCGCTTACTTCTTCTCGTCCTTTTTCGCCGCGGCCGGAGCCGCCGCGCCCGTCGCAGGTGCCGCGCCGGTGGCGCCAGCCGCAGGTGCCGCGCCGGTGGCACCGGCCGCAGCCGCTTCGCCTTCGACGACCGGAGCCGCTTCGACTTCCTGCTTGATTTCCTGCGCCGTGACCACCGCCGCATCGTGCTCCTTGCCCAGACGCAAGGCCGGAATTTCCACGCCGGACGGAAGTTTCACATCGGACAGATGCACGATGTCGCCGAGTTTCAGTTCGGAAAGGTCGACCGTGATGTTCTCCGGCAGATCCTTCGGCAAGCAGGCGATTTCCACGTCATTCATTGCGTGCGAGATCAGCACACCCGCCATCTTGCCGGCCGGCGATTTCTCCTGATTGAGGAAGTGCAACGGCACGCGGATGCGGATCGCGCGGTTCTCGTCGACGCGCTGGAAATCCAGATGCAGCAGCTGGGCCTTGAACGGATGGCGCTGCAAGTCGCGCAGCAGCACTTTCTGCGTCTTGCCCTCGAGTTTCAGGTCGAGAATGGCCGAATAGAACCATTCGTGCTGCGAAGCCAGCCACACCGTGTTGTGTTCGAGCTGGATGCTCGCCGGCGTCTCACTGCTGCCGTAAAGAATCGCCGGAACCTTGCCCGCGGTACGCAGGCGGCGGCTCGCACCTTTGCCTTCGTCCTTGCGGGTTTCCGCCGGAATTTCATGAATCGTTGCCATGATGATCTACCTTTTGTTGCAGTTGACCGCCTCGCGGCGGGTAGAAACTCTCCCGCGACCAGGAGAGTGGGATGCTAACTCGGCACAAGAACCTAATCGACGTACAGCGAACTGACCGACTCGCCGAACGCGATGCGCCGGATCGTTTCGCCCAGCAGTTCCGCCACGCTGAGCTGGCGGATCTTCGCGCAGCCGCGCGCTGCTTCCGCCAGCGCGATGGTGTCGGTAACCACCAGCTCGTCGAGCTGCGATCCGGAAATGTTCTGGATCGCCGCGCCCGACAGCACCGGATGTGTGCAGTACGCCACAACCTTGCGCGCGCCGTTCTTCTTCAGCGCCACCGCCGCCGCACACAAGGTGCCGGCAGTGTCGACGATGTCGTCGATCAGCACGCAGACCCGATCCTTGACCTCGCCGATGATGTTCATCACCGTGGCCTCGTTCGGCCGCGGTCGGCGCTTGTCGATGATCGCCAAGTCCGCGTCGTCGAGGCGCTTGGCCAGCGCACGCGCTCGCGCCACGCCGCCGACATCGGGGCTGACCACGATCAGATCGCTACCGCCGTGACATCGCCAGATATCGGCCAGCAAAACGGGCGACGAGTATACATTGTCCACCGGGATATCGAAAAATCCCTGAATCTGGTCGGCATGCAGATCCACCGTCAGCACCCGATCCGTGCCGACCGCGCCGATCATCTGTGCCGCGACCTTGGCCGTGATCGGCACGCGCGCCGAGCGCGTGCGCCGATCCTGCCGGGCATAGCCGAAATACGGGATCACCGCGGTCACGCTGGCCGCCGAGGCGCGCTTGAGCGCATCGATGATCACCAGCAGTTCCATGAAATTGTCCGCGGTCGGCGCCGCGGTCGGCTGGATCACGAACACTTCCTGGCGGCGCACGTTTTCCTCGATCTCGACCTGCACCTCGCCATCGGAAAAACGGCTGACCAGGGCCTTGCCCAGCGGTGCATTCAGTTCGTGACAAACGCTGGCCGCGAGCGCGCGGTTGGCGTTGCCGCTGAAAACCAGCAAGCCGCGCTCTTCGCGCTCGCGCGCGTAGGTGCCGGCAAAACCCACCGAATTGGCCGTGTTCACACCCTGCTCCCGATTCTTGGCGAAAGATTGGGCGTCCTGTCGCAACTTTCGCAAAAACGGGCGTGGCATAGCCGCGCCCCGTTTCCCGCTCGATACTTCGTCTCTCGCGTCGAGGCTTCCTGCGCCAACAACTCCTGGTCGCCATTTCCAAAAATGGCTGGGCCGGCAGGACTCGAACCTGCGAATGCGGGAATCAAAATCCCGTGCCTTACCAACTTGGCGACGGCCCAAACGTATTGCATCGAAAGATTGGGCGTCCATGCCGCAACTTTCGCAGAAACGGTCGCAGCAAAGCTGCGCCACGTTTCACGCAGCGCATGAGCCGCTGCGTTGACGCATCCTGCGTCAAGTCAGTCCTGGTGATGTTTTTCCAACGCCTCGTGCAACGGCGAACGGTTCACGCCGCGCGCCGTCCAGGCGCGGAACTGCGGTGGACATTGGCTCACGATGGCATCCGCCTTGCCTGACGATTCCACCGCCACGAAACCGCAACCGCCACTGCCGGAAAGCCGCGCGTCACCGAACTGACCGAGCCAATTCAGCGCCGCCGCGACTTGCGTGAAACGCGCTCGCACCACCGGAGCGAAAACGTTCGCCGTTTCCATGCCTGCGAGGAAACGCGGTATTGTCGTCGGCGGCGTGTCTCGAGTCAATTCAGGCAGTTGGAACAATTCCCGCGTCGGTACCGCCACGCCGGGATCCACGATCGCAAACCAGCGCGGCGGCAGGTCGATCGGCGCAAGAACCTCGCCAACGCCTTCGGCCCAGGCGCTGCGCCCATGCACGAAAACCGGTACGTCCGCGCCCAAGGTCAGACCGATTTGCGCGAGCTGATCGAGCGCTAACCCGCATTCCCACAGTTCGTTGAGCGCCACCAGGACCGTGGCTGCGTCGGAACTGCCGCCGCCCAGTCCGCCGCCGACGGGAATGCGTTTTTCGACGATGATGTCGGCGCCGAATGCCCTGCCTGTCACCGTCTGCAATGCCAGCGCGGCACGCACCGCCAGATCGTCATCGGGCTCAACGCCATCCAAACCGGCAAGGCGCGTGACGACGCCATCGTCGCGGGTGCGCAGTCGCAGCGTGTCGCCCCAGTCGAGCAACTGAAACGCGGTTTGCAACAAATGATAACCGTCCGCGCGCCGGCCGACGATATGCAGGAACAGATTCAACTTGGCCGGGGCGGGCCAAGTCGTCCAGGCATCAGTCATCGATGTTCCAGCTCTCAATCACCATGCGCACGCGTGCGTCGCCACGGCTGGCGAACACCTTGCGCGGCATGGCCGGATCGCGGTCGGTGTACCAGTCGTGGTATTCCACGCGCCAACCGTCCTGCTCGATCACGGCGGGCAGGTTCTGCGCATCGTATTGCACATCGGCCGGCGAACCCGGCGCGCGCAAGCCGCGCACCCAGGCACGTAAATCGGCCAGCGGCACGTCCCAGCCCAGCCGATCGTGCAGCAGCCGCTGCGCGTCGGTGCCCGAGTCCGGCTGCGGATCGACGCCTTCGAGCACGGCGTGGCCGGCGTCGCCGCTCAACGTCCAGGTCTTGCCGGTGACCGGCGCGTGCACGGTGAAACGGAAGGCGGCGCCATTCTGTTCCCAAGCCAGGTCGCCGCTGCCGCCGTCGCCACCGTTGGATATGCCAATGTGCGCGGTCAGCGTCCAGTGCGCGAGCGGCGCGAGTTGCGCCTCGCGCGCCTGCTGCGCGGCGAGCGCCGCCGGCGTCTCGCGCACGCGCACCGGCGCGCAGGCGGCCGCACACACCGCCAAAACCAACACCAAGAAACGGAACAACGTCACCCCGGCCGGGATAGCCGGGGTCCAGACTGCATGGATACCATCCCTGGCTTCTGGATTCGGGCATTCCCTGCCGGAATGACAAGTCCAAGGGAATCCAAGCCGGTAGTTCACGATTCGAGTCGCTTCATCGTTTCCAGCAGCACCTTGTTTTTCGCGTCTTTCTTTTGCCCTTGTGCCCAGATCTTGCGTGCCGCGTCCTTTTCGCCGGAAACCCACAACACTTCGCCCAGGTGTGCGGCAATCTCGGGGTCGGGCTGCTTCGCGTAGGCCGTGCGCAGGCGTTCAACGGCTTGCTTGAGATGGCCTAGTCGGTACTGCACCCACCCCATGCTGTCGATGATTGCCGGCTCGTCCGGCCTGAGCGCGAGCGCCTTCTCGATCAGCGTGAGCGCTTCGGCCTGATCGCGGGTGCGGTCGGCGAGGGTGTAGCCCAGCGCATTGAGCGCGTCGGCATTGTCCGGTTGCAGCGCCAGCAAGCGGCGCAGATCGCGCACGGCGGCATCGATGTGATCCAGGTCATCGTTGAGCAGGGCGCGCGCGTAAAGCAGGCGCGGATCGTCCGGCAGCGCCTGCAAGCCGCGGTCGTAGACGGCGACGGCTTCCTCGCCGCGCCGGCGCCGGTCGAGAATTTCGGCTTCCATCAGATACGCGTCGCCCACCTGCTTGTCGTCGTCGCCGCTGCGCGCCTGCAACCGGTGCAGCAGACCCAGCGCCCGGGCCGTGTGGCCGGCCTGATCCAGCAGCAAGGCGCTGCGCAACTGCGCCTGCGGCCAACGTTCGTCGTCGGTCGGAACTTTTTCGTACCAGGTCAGGGCTGCGGATTTGTGCAGCAATTCCGCCAGTTCGCCGAGCAGGGTCAGGCGCGCGCCGTTGCGCGGCGTCTTGGCGGCCAACAGTTCCCGGTACAGCGATGCGATCAGAACCTTGTCGTCCGCGCGCGCGGCGTAGGCGGCACGCGCCGCATAGGTGTAGTCGTCCTGCTTGCCTATCGCGAGTACTCGCGCGGCCTCGGCGTTATCGCCCATTTGTCCGAGCACGGTCGCATAGGCCGCCCGCAGGTGCGTATCCGCGGCGTTGCGTTTGAGCGCTTCGACGAACAGGGCGCGCGCGCCGGACTTGTCGCCCTCCTTGAGCTTGAGTTCGGCGCCCCAGACGTAGGCCGGCGCATCGCCGAAGCGGGTGATGGCGTCCTTCGCCAACGTATCCGTCAGCGCCTTGGCGCCCAGGTGATCGGCCAGCTCGCTCACCGCGACCCAGGTAGCGGACTTCTTGCCGAGTGCTTCGGGCGTGGCGAGCTTGCGCAGCAACGCTCCGGCCTGCGACTTGTTCTCGCTAGCAAGCAAAACGCGGCCGATCGCGCTCCAACCCTTGGCATCCGGCTGACGCGCCAGACTGCGCAAATCGGCGAGTGCGTCGTCTGGCTTGCCGTCATGCAAGGCGACGCGCGCGCGCCATTGCCACAGCGCCGGATCGTCAGCGCGCAACTGCTGCCAACGCGCGATGCCAGATCGGGCCAGATCCCAATCCTTGGCCGCGATTGCGACCTCCACCGCCTCGTTGGCCAGATCCGCATCATCGCTGCGCGCCGCCGCGCGGGCGAATTCGCGCGCGGCCGCGGCGACGTCTCCGCTTTCCAGCGCAAACTGACCGGCAAGTTTCATCGCCAGCACATCGTCGTCCGGCACGACCGGCACCACAGTCAGATGCTGCAACGGCTGCGCCGCCGCGGCGGCATGCCGACTCGCCGGCATGCTCGCGCAACCGCCCAGCAAGGCCGCGCCAAAAAGGATGGCTGCCATGAAACGCATGGGAAGGCGGTACAATAATGATGTCATCGAGTGATCCTGCGGCATGCTGCCGTAGCTTAACTGATCCGCACCGTCATGCCCCTGCTCGCCCTCGGCCTCAACCACCAGACCGCGCCCTTGCCGGTGCGCGAGAAGGTCGCATTCGCACCCGAAGCGATGCCGGCGGCATTGTCCGACCTGGCGCGTCAGGCCGGCGTGAACGAAGCGCTGATCCTGTCCACCTGCAACCGCACTGAATTGTATGTGGACGTGGAAGCCGGCGCCGAAGCCGCGCCGCGCGACTGGCTGCTCGGCCATCACGACTTGGACGCGGGACGGCTCGACGAGTTCCTGTATCGGCATGCCGGCAACGCCGCCGTGCGCCATCTGTTCCGTGTGGCCACCGGTCTGGATTCGATGGTGCTGGGCGAGCCGCAGATCCTGGGCCAGGTCAAGGACGCCTACCAGCTCGCGCGTGACACCGGCACGCTGCGCGCGCCGATGGAACGCCTGCTGCAGCAGACTTTCGCCGTGGCCAAGCGCGTGCGCACGGAAACCCGCATCGGCGCCAATCCCGTGTCGGTTGCGTTCACCGCCGTGCGCCTGGCCGAACGCCTGTTCGCGGACTTGAGCGAGGCCTGCGTACTGCTGATCGGCGCCGGCGAAACCATGGAACTGGCCGCGCGCCACCTCGCCGAATCGCGCGTACGCCGCCTGATCGTGGCCAACCGCACGCTGGAAAACGCACAGGCGCTGGCCGGGCGTTTTTCCGGCTATGCCATCGCCCTGGCCGACCTGCCTCGGCATCTGGCCGAGGCCGACATCGTGATCAGTTCCACCGCCAGCCGCGAACCCGTGCTCACGCGCACGCTGATCGCCGATGCGATCGTCGCACGCCGACGCCGGCCCATGTTCCTGGTCGATCTGGCCGTGCCGCGCGACATCGAGGCCGACGCCGCCGCACTGGAAGATATATACCTGTATACCATCGACGACCTGCGTCAGGCAGTCGACGCCTCCTTGCGTTCGCGCCGGGAAGCCGCGCTCGAAGCCGACGCACTGATCGACCTGCAGGTCACGCACTACGCCGCCTGGCGCCGCGCGCTGGAGGCCGGCAACCCGCTGCCGCAACTGCGTCACGCCGCCGAGAGTCAGCGCAACGCAGTGCTGGCGCGCGCGCGCGCGCTGCTCGCGAACGGGCGCGCGCCGGAACAGGCGCTGGACTATCTCGCGCATACACTGACGAACAAGTTGATGCACGCACCCAGCGCGAATCTGCGCGCCGCCGCGCAACGTGGCGACGCGGAGCTGCTGCGCGCCGCCCGGCGCCTGTTTGATGCGGGCAGCGACGACTCGGATGCCGACGCATGACGCCGTCGATCCGGCGCCGGCTCGATCAGCTTGCCGAACGCCGTCAGGAAGTCGCGATGCTCCTCGCCCAACCCGAGGTGATCGGCGACAACGCGCGCTTCCGCGATCTGTCGCGCGAGTACGCGCAATTGCAGCCGCTCGCCGATGCGCTCGCGCGCTACGATGCCACGGAAAAATCGCTCGAGTCCGCACGCGCGATGTTGA
Source organism: Lysobacteraceae bacterium (assembly GCA_018969845.1). Lineage (GTDB taxonomy): Bacteria > Pseudomonadota > Gammaproteobacteria > Xanthomonadales > Rhodanobacteraceae > Rudaea. The sequence goes on from JAGWXP010000005.1 coordinate 20,542, forward strand.
ACGACCCGGACCTGCGCGAACTCGCGGAACCCGAAATCGCCGAACTCCTGGCGCGGCGCGAAACGCTGGAACGCGAGTTGAACGTCCTGCTGCTGCCCAGGGACGCGCGCGACGACGCCAACATCTTCCTCGAAGTGCGCGCCGGCACCGGCGGTGATGAGGCCGCGATCTTCGCCGGCGATCTGTTCCGCATGTACGCGCGCTACGCCGAGTCGCGCGGCTGGCACACGGAAATCCTCTCCGCCAATTCCGGCGAACACGGCGGCTACAAGGAAATCGTCGCGCGCATGGAAGGCGCCGGCGTGTTCGCGCGGCTGAAATTCGAATCCGGCGTGCACCGCGTCCAGCGTGTACCCGCCACCGAGGCACAGGGCCGCATCCATACTTCGGCCGCGACCGTGGCGATCCTGCCCGAGATGGATGCAATCGATGATGTCGAGCTGCGCGATGCGGACCTGAAGATCGACACCTTCCGCGCTTCCGGCGCCGGCGGCCAGCACGTCAACAAGACCGATTCGGCGATTCGCATCACGCATCTGCCCAGTGGCATCGTCGTCGAATGCCAGGACGAGCGCAGCCAGCACAAGAACCGCGCGCGTGCGTTGTCCCTGCTCAAGGCGCGCCTGCTCGACGAACAGCGCGCCAAACAGACCGCCGCGCAGGCCGACAGCCGCCGCCTGCAGGTCGGCTCCGGCGACCGCAGCGAGAAGATCCGCACTTATAACTTTCCGCAGAACCGCGTCACCGACCACCGCATCGGCCTGACCGTGCACCGCCTGCCGGAAATCCTCGGCGGCGACCTGGACGCCCTGCTCGATCCGCTGGCGCGCGAATACCAGGCGGAACAGATGCAGGCGTTGTCGGCGTAAGAAACCTCCGAATAACCTGCTGCGCTCGGCATCTCGCGCGCCGGCAGTGCTCGAAATCCTCACATACGATAAAGTATGCTCCAGTTTCTGCGCGCTGGTGTCGCGTGATCTGCCTTCGCTCGCGACGGTTCTTCAGAGGTTTCCCAGCGCGCTGATGAGCATTTGTGGCAACATGCGCATCCCGCTGCGGAGCGCGCCATGAGCTTCGATCCCGCACTCAGTCAGGGTCTGACGGAACTGATCGAACTGTTGTCGCAGGGCGAGCTCGGCCCGGCGCGCACGCGCGCCGAAATCCTTCTCAGGCGCTATCCCGAACAATCGGAACTATGGCGCTTGTCCGGCGTTTGCGCGTTGCAGCAGGGCGAATTCGACACGGCACGCCGCGCCCTGGATCAGGCCCTGAAACTGGCGCCGCAATCGGTCGAGAACTGGTGCAACCTGGCCAGTCTGCATACCGCACAGCGCGAATTCGGCGAGGCCGAGCGCGCCTTGCGCCACGCCCTGACACTGTCGCCACACCACGCCGCGGCCCTGAACAATCTCGGCAGCCTGCTCGACGCGCGCGGCGATTATTATGGCGCGGCGGAGTGCTTCGCCAAGGCGATTACCCAGCGCCCGGATTATGCGCGCGCCTGGGTCAACCAGGCCGCGGCCTTGCTCTCCGTGCGCCAGCTCACCCGCGCCGAGGCCAGCGCGCAACGCGCGGTCCGGCTCGCACCACATTGGGCGGACGCGCATTTCATTCTCGGCAACGTGCTCCACGCCGTGCGCAAGCCCGGTGCGCTGGATGCCTGGCGCGAGGCCGCGCGGCTGGCGCCGGGCAATCCGCAATACCAGTTCCAACTCGGCCTCGCCCAGGACGAAGAGGGCCATTTCGCCGCGGCGGTGCGCGCGTTCGAAGCTTGTCTCGCGCTCGCGTCGGACCACTTCCCCGCGCTGTCGCAACTGGCCTATCTGCACCGGCGCCTGTGCGACTGGCGCGCGCTGCCGCCGCTGTCACGGCGCCTGCTCACCGGCATCGACGCCGGCGCGCCGGGCATCACGCCGTTCTCGATGCTCGTGGAAGACACCACGCCCGCGCAGCAACTGGCCTGCGCGCGCGCCTTCGCCGCACAGCGCGAACAGGAAATCGAGCCACTGCAGCAACGCCTCGGCCCGCGCCCGCACGGCCGCCGCGAAGGCCCACTGCGCGTGGGTTTCGTGTCTGCGGGATTCGGTCAGCACCCGACCGCGCTGTTGATCGTGGAACTGATCGAACGCCTGCGCGGGCATGCGCTGCACACCATCGGTTACGCCACGACGCCAGACGACGGCAGTCCGCTGCGCAAGCGGCTGGCGGCGGCATTCGGCGAATTCCGCGAGCTGTCCTCGCGCGCGCTCGACGGCATGCTGCTCAAGCTGCGCGAGGACCGGCCCGACATCCTGATCGACCTGGACGGTTATTGCGAAGACGCCAAGCCCGAACTTTTCGCCCTGCGCCCGGTGCGCGTGCAGGTGAACTGGCTCGCCTATCCGGGCACGCTCGGCGCGCCGTGGTGCGACTACCTCATCGCCGACCGTTTTCTGATCCCGCCCGAACAGCGCGCGCACTACAGCGAAAAAATCGTCTGGCTGCCGCGCTGCTACCAGCCGTCCGACACCACACGCGCACTCGGCGACGCGCCGCCACGGGCGCGTTACGGACTGCCCGCCAACGGCATCGTGTTCGCCTGCTTCAATCACACGTGGAAGTATACTTTGCGCAGTTTTGCGCGCTGGATGAAGATCCTCAAGGCCGCGCCGGACAGCGTGTTGTGGCTGCTCGCCGGGCCGCCGGGCAGTGGCGCCGACGAGCACCTGCGCCGCGCCGCGCAGGCCGCCGGGGTGGATCCGCGCCGCCTGCTGCTGGCGCTGCGCGTACCGCACGCGGAACATCTGGCGCGCTGCCGCCTGGTCGACCTGTTCCTCGACACCCATCCGTACAACGCGCACACGATTGCCTGCGACGCGCTGTGGGCCGGCTGTCCCGTGTTGACCGAACCTGGCCAGACCTTCGCCTCGCGCGTGGCCGGCAGCCTCAACCACCATCTGGGCATGGACGAAATGAACGCGGCGTCGGATCAGGAATACATCGACAAGGCCGTGCAACTGGCGCGTTTCCCGCCGATGCTGGCCACGCTGCGCGCACGCGTTGAAGAATTGCGCGCGAGTTCCGGCCTGTTCGACATGGCCGCCTACGCGAGCGACTTTGCCGCGGCGCTCACAGCGATGTTTCAGCGCAGCGAACGCGGCCTTGGCCCTGAGGATTTGGAGGTGCATGCATGAGCGCGAGCGACCATTTCGTGCCGTTAAACCTGTGCGTGCTGACCGTTTCGGACACGCGCACGGCGGCGAACGACACGTCCGGCGATTACCTGTGCGCGGCCCTGACGCAAACCGGCCACCGTCTGCAGGGACGACGCCTTTGCCGCGATGATTGCTATCGGGTGCGCGCCATCGTCGCGGACTGGATCGCCGACGCGGCGGTGGATGGCGTGATCGTCACCGGCGGCACCGGCTTCACCGGCCGCGACTCCACGCCGGAGGCGATTGCTCCGCTGCTGGACAAGCAGATGCCGGGTTTCGGCGAGATGTTCCGCGCGTTGAGTTACGAGGAAATCGGCACTTCCACGCTGCAATCGCGCGCCTTCGCGGGCCTGGCCAACGCGACCTTCGTGTTCTGTCTGCCCGGTTCGACCTCGGCCTGTCGTACCGCCTGGGAAAAGTTGCTTTGTGCACAATTGGACGCGCGCACGCAGCCGTGCAATCTGGCCGGCCTGAAGCCTCGTCTGTCGGAAAAGTGATCCGTCTCAGAACGCGGTAAACGAAGCCGGTGGCGCGACATCGGTGTTTCCACGTATCACCGCATCCACGCGCGCCGCGGGCGGCCCGGCATGCAGCCAGCGCTCGAGTTCGTCCAGCGCGACGGCTGCGCCGCAGGCCAGCACTTCGACGCTGCCGTCCGGCAGATTTTTGGCGTAGCCGGTCAGGCCAAGCCGCTGCGCCTGATTGCGCGTCGAAGCACGGAAAAACACGCCCTGCACGCGGCCACGCACGATGAACTTCACACAGGGCATCGCTCAATGAATGCCGGTGACGTCGATCAGATCCTTCTTCTGCAACGGGCCGAGAAAGGTCTTGGCCAGATGCCCATCGGGCGCGATCACGAAGGTATTGGGCAGGCCTTTGGGCGCGCCGAAATCCCTGGGCGGATTGTCGATGTCCACGATCGATACCGGATAGCTCAGCGGATGCGACTTGAGGAATTTCTCGATGTCGGCCTTGTCGGCGTCCTCGAAATCCATGCCGATCGCGGCGACCTTGTCGCGGTGCGAGGCGACGAATGCGGAAATGTCCGGCAGTTCCTTCAGGCACGGCGAGCACCAGGTCGCCCAGAAGTTCACGATCACCCACTTGCCCCGGTGCGCGGCGAGATCGAAACGGGCGCCGTCCAGCGTTTTCACGCTCAGTTCCGGTTTCGGCGCGGCAGCGAATGCCGGCCACGCCGCAGCCAACAGCAACACGAACACATATTTCATCGGATTCTCCGCATTTGGCAATGCTCAACAGACCGCGGCAACAGCGCAATGCTTGCGCGATCTGGCAAACTTAACCGATCCCTCCGCTGCCTGCCAAACCCATGCCCGAAATCCTGATCGTCTACTACAGCCGCAACGGCAGCGTCGCCCAGCTCGCCCGTCACATCGCCCGCGGCGTCGAAGAAATCCCGGGCATGCGCGTGCGCCTGCGCAGCGTGCCGCCGGTGGCGCCGGTCACCCAAACCGCGCAGCCGCCGGAACCCGCCGAGGGCGCGCCCTATGCGACGCTCGCGGATTTGCGCGATTGCGCCGGAATCATCTTGGGTAGCCCGACCCGCTTCGGCAACATTGCCGCGCCGCTGAAATTCTTCCTCGATTCCACCGGCGCCGAATGGGCTTCCGGCGCACTGGTCGGCAAACCTGCCGCGGTATTCACCTCCACATCTACCCTGCACGGCGGACAGGAAACCACGCTGACTTCGATGATGTTGCCGCTGTTGCACCACGGCGCACTCATCGTCGGCATTCCGTTCACCGAACCTGCGCTCAACACGACCACGACCGGCGGCACGCCGTACGGCGCCAGCCACGTCGCCGGCACTTCGGGCGATCGTCCAATCAGCGAGGACGAACGCGCGCTGGCGCGCACGCTCGGCCGGCGCGTGGCCGAAATCGCGGCGAAGCTTGGCGCATGAAATCGCACTGGAATATCCTGCATGCTGGCGTGCTGGCACTTGCCGCACTACTCGTTCTGCAAATTCTCTGGCACGGCTGGCTGCTGCCTCCACCGGCTGCGCAGCGTTTGCCGACGCTGGCGCTCGCCCTGCTGCCGCTCGTACCCGCAATTTGGATTGGCCGCCGCAATATGCGCCGCGGCGTGCTGGTCGGCGGCATCGTCGGTCTGTTCTATTTCTGTCACGGCGTCAGCGCGGCATATTCGGATGCGGCAGCGCGTTGGTTTGCGTTCGCGGAAATCGCGCTCACGCTCATCATCATTGCCGCGCTTGGCTGGGACGCGCGGCATTACAAGCGCCCGCCGAAATGATTCTTGCCGCCTGCGTATAATCGGCGCCTTCGCTGCGGAGATCTGCCCATGCCGTTTCTGCAAGCCGCGCCGGTGTTGAGCAACCAGTATCTGGACGACCGCGTACTGCGTTCGTACCTGCGCCGAGTGCTGCCACGCACGGTGCTTGGCGCGATCGAATCGGACCTGACCGACCTCGGCGAATACGCAGCCAGCGCGTGGGCATCGGCGCGCGCGCGCGCGCCGGCAGATCCCGAGCTGGTGCAATGGAGCGTATGGGGCGAGCGTATCGACCGCATTGAACTCACCCCGGCGTGGATGGCCGCGCAACCGCTGGCCGCACGTCACGGTCTGGTCGCCGCCGGCCACGAGACCACACACGGAGCGCATGCGCGAGTCCATCAATTTTCGCTTGTATACTTGTTCCATTGCGCCAGCGAGTTCTACACCTGTCCGCTGGCGATGACCGACGGCGTGGCGACCGCGCTCAAGGCATCCGGCAACCAGCGCCTGATCGAGCGCGCATTGCCGCATCTGCTGAGCCGCGATCCGGATCAATTCTGGACCGCCGGCCAGTGGATGACGGAAAACGCCGGAGGATCCGACGTCGCCGGCACGGAAACAACGGCGCGCGAGGAAAACGGCCGCTGGCGCCTGTACGGACGCAAGTGGTTCGTTTCGGCGATCAACGCACAGGCCGCGCTGGCGCTGGCGCGTCCGGCCGGCGCACCGGCCGGATCCGACGCGCTCGCACTGTTTTACCTGGAACCGCGCAAGCCGGACGGGCGCTGGCGCAACATCGCCGTCGACCGGCTCAAGGACAAGCTCGGCACGCGCGAGTTGCCGACCGCGGAAATCCACCTCAACGGCACGCCAGCGGAACTCGTCGGCGAGGCGAAGTTCGGCGTGCGCCAGATCGCACCGGTGCTCAACATCACGCGCACCTGGAATGCGGTCGGCGCCTTGGCGACCATGCGCCGCTGCATCGCGCTGGCGCGCGATTACGCGAACCGCCGCATCGCCTTCGGCAAACCGCTCGCCGAGCAACCACTGTTCCAGGACACGCTCGCGGGAATGCAGGCCGAGTTCGAAGCCGCCTTCCATCTCGTCTTTTTCGTCACCGAACTGCTCGGTCGGGTGCAGGCGGGACAGGCCGATGATGCGCAGCAGAATCTGCTGCGCCTGCTCACGCCGCTGGCCAAGTTGTGGACCGGCAAGCTCGCCGTGGCGATCGCATCGGAAACCTGCGAGTGCATCGGCGGCGTCGGCTATCTGGAAGACAGCGGTATTCCGCAACTGCTGCGCGACGCGCAGGTGTGGCCGATCTGGGAAGGTGCGAGCAACGTGCAGGCGCTGGATTTCCTGCGCGCCTTGCGTGCCGCCGGCGGCTTGCAGCCGCTGCTCTCGGCGCAGCGCACGATTCTGTCGCAGGTGCAGGCGCCGGAACTCGACGCCTGCGCACGCGCCGCACGCGAAGCGGCGACACGCATCGCCGAATGGCTGCAGAAGGCTTCGACCGGCGAGCGCGAGCGCCTAGAAGCCGGCGGCCGCGAACTCGCGTTCGGGCTTGCGCGCATGCTCGCCTTGTCACTGCTCGCGCGCCACGCCGAATGGGCACTGCGCGCCGAGAACGATCCGCGCCCCGCCGCTGCCGCGCGCCGCTTCGCCGACCACGGCCTGCTGCGCCTGAAATCCGACGGCCTGCGCGACGCGCAGATGTTGGCCAGCGACAGCTATTGAGGATCACGCCATGCTCCAGCACCTGACCATCGTCGCCACCGGCGGCACCATCGACAAGATTTATTTCGACGACAAGTCCGCCTACCAGATCGGTGCGCCGCAGATCGGCGAGATCCTGACCCAGCTCGGCGTCGCGTTCGCGTTCGAGGTGATCGCGCTGATGCGCAAGGACAGCCTGCACATGGACGATGCCGACCGTGACCTGATCCGGCGCACTATACTCGCGCAGCCGCACCGCCACGTGCTGGTCACGCACGGCACCGACACGATGGTGGAGACCGCGCGCGCGCTTGCCGGCATTGCGGGCAAGACCATCGTCCTGACCGGCGCGCTCAATCCCGCGCGTTTTCAGGGTTCGGATGCGGTGTTCAACATCGGCTGCGCGGTCGGTGCGATTCAGGCCTTGCCCGACGGCGTCTATATCGCCATGAATGGGCGTGTGTGGGATCCGGCACGCGTGCGCAAGAACCGTGAGGCGAACCGCTTCGAAGCGAGTTGAAAAAAAGGCCGCATCGAGCGGCCCTGTCAGGTCAGTCGCAAGGACGGGCCGCATAGTGCGGCCCGTCCGGTTTTCGCCTACTGCACGGTCAAGGTGACGTCGTCGAGCACGAACGAAGTCTGGTTCGACGAGTCCTCGGTACCGGTGAACTGGATCCTCACGGTCTGGCCGATATAGGCGGCCAGACTGTCGGTGTGCACCGCGTATCCCGACGCCGCGTTGAGATTCGAGAACGTGCGGATCGTCTTCAGCAGCGTGCCCGAACTCGAGTACACCTGCACGTTGAGCTTGTCGTAGGCCGTGCTCGTGGTCGTTTCGGCGGTGTCGATATGCAGGTAGTACTGCAACGTGGCCGATGTCTTTCCGGCCGGGATCGTCACGGTCTGCGCCAGGGTATCGGTGTGCGTCGTGCCGTAGCCGTCAAGCCAGACGAACCATGAACCGGCGTGCGCGGATTCGCCGGAACAACTGCTGTTGCTGCACAGGATTCCGGAGCTCATTGTCCACGGCGACGCGGCACCGCTCTCGAAGCCGGTGTTGCCGAGCAACTGGCTCGAACCGCCGCCGCCGCTGACCGTGACCGAGTGGGTCGCCGTGCTGGTCTTGCCGCTGACGCCGTCGGTCACTGTCTCAGTCACCGAGTAGGTACCGGAGGCTGTGTAGGTGTGGCTCGGATTCTGCGTTGCCGACGCGCTGCCGTCGCCGAAATTCCACGACCAGGACGAGATCGTACCGCCCGAATCGGTGGAGGTATCGGTAAATGCAACCGCAAGTCCATTCACGGAATCCGTGAAGCTGGCAGTCGGTGTACCACCGGTGGCCGCCGCATTCACGGTCAGGTTCAGCGCCGTGGTGTGCGTCAGCGATCCGCTAGTGCCCGTGATCGTCATTGTCGACGTTCCGGTCGCGGCCGTGGCGCTCGCGCTCAGGGTCAGCGTGCTTGAACCGGCCGTGCTCGCCGGGCTGAACGACGCGGTCACGCCGGACGGCAGACCCGATGCGCTCAACGCGACGCTGCCGCCGAACCCGTTCTGCGGCGATACCGTCACCGTGCTGGTGCCGCTTGCGCCCTGCGCAATGCCCAGTGATGCCGGCGCTGCCGCGATCGAGAAATCCGGCGCCGGCGCGGTCGAGGACACCGCAAAGATCAGGTCATCGGATTCGTCGTAGCTGCCGGTACTGCATGGCGAGGCGCTGCCCTGGTAGCGGAAGTGCGCGCGCACGGCCTGCAATCCGCCGGCCGGCAGCGTGAACGTGGTCGACAGCGTCTGCGCTCCCGCGGCCGATGGCGTGATCGTGCTGAGGAAGGTCCAGCTCGGATTGGTCGCATCTGCGGCCGAATACAGGTCCAGCGCATCCGCCGTGCTGTACGCCCATACCGTTGCGCTCACCTGCGCGGTCTTGCCTGCTGTCAGGGGGCCGCCGTCGGTGGAACTGATCACGATGCGATCATCGGACTCATCCGAATGGAACGTGCCGGAATTGCCATCCGCACACGAGTTGTTGATCGTGTTCGGCTGATTCGGTTCGGCACCGCCGGACAGCGTGCCACGCCCGACCAGCAAGGTGCCGGAATCGCAGGACGCGCCCACGCTCGCGCATTCGGGCGCCAGCAATGTGGAATTGTATACAGCAGTCGAACCGCCGCCACCGCTGGCGACCACGGTCAGATTCACCGTTGTCGTGTGCGAAAGGCTGCCCGATGTGCCGGTGACGATGACCGTCGCCGCGCCGGCCGCGGCCGTGCTGCTCGCGGTCAGGGTCAACGTGGTCGAGGCCGCCGAACTGGCCGGGCTGAACGATGCGGTCACGCCGCTCGGCAGGCCCGAGGCACTGAACGACACGGCGCTGGCGAAGCCATTGGATGGCGTTACCGTCACCGTGGTGCTGGCGCTGGCACCCTGATTCACGCTGACGCTCTGCGGCGCTGCCGTCAGCGCGAAATCGGGCGTTCCGCCGCCGCTCGGGTTGAACACGATGCCAAGCACCGGGTGCAGTTCGATGCCATTCGGTGCCACACCGGTCTGGCCGTGCAGGAAGTCAAACATGCCCACGCCCGTGAGCTGCACCGGAATGTTGGCGGTCTGGAAACTGGTTGTCGCGGTGTATTTCGCGTCGAACTGCCCCCGCGTGTTCTGGATGTCGGCCGCGAACGGGCTGCCGGCGCCGACGCAGGCAGGATCGGGAATCTCGGCAATCATGGTGTTGCCGGACGCATCCTGGATCACCAGGTGATAGTCCGAATCATTTTCAAGCTTGTATTCGACCAGGGTGGCATCGAGCACCCAGGTGGTGGTCTCGTAAGGCGACACGCGATTGTTCGGCGGAATCGGGTTCGGCGCCGTCCAACTGCGCAGCGTCACGATCGTGTTGTTCTGCGGATTGGTCAGATTCACCAAACCGGCGTCGGCATCGGTGCCGGTCTTGACCGACCAGCGTTCCACGCCGCAACTGCCGGTGCTGGCATTGGGCGTGGCCACCAATGCTTCGTGTTCGGCGTCAGGTTCGACGCCGTGGAATTGATCCAGGGCAAAAGCCGAAAAAGCGCTCAGCGCAAGCGCGGCAAACGCCGTGCAGCGCGCAATCGTGCGCAAAAAAAAGCTACGGGGCATGGTCCATCTCCCAAACGTCGTCGTCAGGAGTCATCGCTTGTAACGGGCACGCGAGCCGAACGCGATGACAGTACGCCCGGCACATCCGCCCCCAGCCCCTGTCCGGAACCGGTGCGATCCCCATCGCACAGGCCGGCTTATGCAGGCCGCATTGTGCGGCCTGCGCATGTCAGCAAAAAGACAGGCCGCGCCGGTGCGCGGCCCGTCCGGTAACGCTTACTGCACGGTGAAAGTGACGTCGTCGATCACGAACGAAGTCTGCAGCGACGCGTTTTCCTTGCCGGTGAAGGTGAGCTTGAGGCTCGATCCCGGCGTCACATTGACGGTGTAGGAATGCACCTGATAGCCGGAGGCGGCGTTCAGATTGGAGAACGTGGCCACAGTCGTCGAACCCAGCGTCACGGTGAACGTGTCGTTCTTGCTGGTCGTGGTGGTTTCCGCCGTATCGATATGCAGGTAGAACTGCAGCGTACCCTTGCTTACGCCGGACGGGATCGTGACGCTCTGCGACACCGTATCGGTGTGCGTCGTGCCGTAGCCGTCCAGATAGGCGTAATACGTCCCGGCGTGCGGAGATTCACCGCAGGAACTGTCGCACAACACGCCGCTGGTCATCGTCCACGGTGCAGCCGAGCCGGTTTCGAAGCCGGTGTTGCCGAGCAGCTGCGAGCCGCCGCCGCCACCACCACCGCCACCAGCCGTGTACTTGCCGACCAGCGAGACACCGCTGAACGAGGCATAGGCATTGAGCATGACGTAGTAGGTGCCGGCCTGCGCAGTGGCGATGTTACAGGTCTCGTTGTTGCCGGTGATGTACGGACGGCAGTCGTAGCTCGTCAGTGTCGGCGCGGAACCGAATTTGACGTACAGGTCCGCATCGCCGGTACCGCCAGAGATCGCGAACGACAGTCCGGTGGCGCCAGCCGGCACAACCATCGTGTAGTTCAGCTGATTGCCGGTGGTCGCGGACAGACCCGTTACCGCCACGCCGTTCTGCAGCACGTTGCCGCCGCCACCACCGCTCGTCACGGTGACGGACGCGGTCTTGGAGCTGGTCTTGCCGCTCACGCTGTCGGTGACGGTCTCGGATACGCTGTAGGTGCCGGCCGCCGCATAGGTGTGGCTCGGGCTGGTCGCCGTCGAGGTGCTGCTATCACCGAAATTCCACGAATGCGAGCCGATCGTGCCGCCCGAATCCGTGGAGCTGTCGGTGAAGTTCGCAGTCAGGCCATTCGTGGTGAAGCTGAAGTTGGCCGTCGGCGTACCACCGGGAGCGGTGACCGTCACCGTATGCGATATCGAGCTGGTTGTGCCGCTGACGCCGTCGGTCACCGTTTCGCTCACCGTGTAGGTACCGCCGGCCGCGTAGGTGTGGCTCGGATTCTGCGCTGTGGAAGTGCTGCTGTCGCCGAAATTCCACGACCAGGACGATATGGTTCCGCCCGAGTCGGTCGAAGTGTCGGTGAAGCTCACGGTCAAGCCGCTGATCGTGTCAGTGAAGCTGGCCGTCGGCGTGCCGCCGGTACTGCCGTGACTGACGATCGGATGCGATATGGCGCAGGCATTGGTGTCGTTCGACCAGCTTGCCTGTTCGGTGAACGTACCGGTACCCATGACCACGTTCGCGGCACCGCCGGCCGAACCGGCCGCAATCCACGCGCACTCGTCGGAATTTTCCTGGCCGCTGGTGGCGGTCCAGCCGCCGGCCGGGAACTGGTCGGACACCATCTCGTGCCACTCGTGGCCGAGGGTCATGGTCCAGCCGTCCAGCGTGCCGGGACTGTTGACGAAACCGACGCCGCAACTGGATCCCTGGTCGATGTTGTAGGGCTGGTTGCTGAAGGCGATATCACCATACGGCGACGACACCGCACCGCCGGACAGGCTGGAATCGCCGTTCCAGTCGTGCCACGCGCAATAGCCCTGGGTCGGACTCTGGTAGTTGTCCGGATCGTCGCCCGTCGCCGACATGATCACATAATAGGCGTGGCGGTTCGAAGCAGCGGTTGTGTTGCCGAAATGCGCCGCGGCATTGATCGCTTCCTGTGCCATTTGCGCACCGGTGGCGTTGATTGGCGTGGTCGCGCTGGTGTCCTCCCACACGCCGGCCAGGATGCCGCCAGCCTGATAAGGCACGAAGCTGGAAGCCGGGGTACCGGAGGGGCAGCTCGCAGAACCCGAGGCAATGCCCTGACACCACTGGGTCAGATCCGCCGACCACAACTCGTTGCCGGTGCCGATGCCCTTGAACATTTCCTGGGCGGCTTGCGCGGCACCGTTCGGATCGCCGGAAAACACCGCATCGCCCTTGGAATCAGTGCTCTGTGTACCCCAGCCGCTGCCGTAGAACACCAGGTACACCTTGGTGATGCCGTTCATCACGCCGACATTGCCCTGGCTGCTGCTGCTCGTGCCGCCGCCGTAGTACAGTGTGTTCGTGCTGGTCGCCGCCATCCCGCTCGGATGCGCTGCTTCCCAGACCTTCATCTTCTTCTGCACGGCACGCGTGGGAATCGCGCCATGCCGGTAGGCATGACCATAACTCGGTGAATAGGGGTTGCCGTTGCCGCTTGCGAGGGCGGCGCCGCCGGACAACCCCAACAGGGTCGCCGCGACAGCGGTCATCAACAGACTTCGTTTCATGAAACCTCTCCCTTACGGTTTGATGGAATGTCCGCGACCGGCCGCGGTGCCTCGGCGATCCTTCGCGCCTCGCGATCCGATCCGGCGCGGGCCCGGCCTGCGAGTAGCCGGGACGCACGCGCCGTTGCGAGCGTCCGGTTGCCAGGAACGTCCGCGATCGAATCCCTCGAGATGGCTTCGAGAGCACGGTGTGCTCCCAAAACGCGGGGCAAGCTAACAGCCGTTGCACCGTTCGTCAAGAAAAATCTGCCGCTAAGTGACTGATTTTTATATTTTTTTATTGCTTCGCAACAATAAAGTCCGGACAACGACGGGTGGATGATCCTGCCGGATTTGGACATCCAGAAGGATAAATTGCCGCCACGGGGCAAGACCGGGACGACCCCTGCCGGAAGTCATGCAACCCGCATGGACAAAGGGCTTGTGCCGGTTCTGCCGAATTCTGCGCAGGAATGCGTGACCGGTGCGCGGATGGATCGCGGGGTTTGTATACTTTTGCGTATTTTTGATAAAATGAAATTTTTCGCACGCGGCGGCGGCGGCATCTTGAAACGATCGTTTCAGCGCCCGCTTATCAGGCTGATCTTCTTCGGCCGCCGTGACCACAGCACCAGGGCGATCACGCCGAACACGGGCGCCGCCCAGTACATGAACTTGAGCGTGGCGTGGGTACTGTTCCAGGTGTTGGAAAAGATCAGGTCCATCGACACCATCGGGTCTTCCTTGATGCGCGTAAATCCCTCGGACAGCGCGATCTGCGCGCGCTGCGTGCCCCAGTCGTCCAGCATGGGCACGGCGGCGTCCAACTCCCCCCCGGCACTCATGTAGATGTGAGCGAGCAGGGCCTGGCGCTGCGCCGATGCCTGCAAGTGCTCGCCGATGCCCGGCAACCGGCCGGCGGCACCCCAAACCGCCAGATCGTAGGCCAAAGCCCAGATGAACAGCAGGGTGAACCACCAGTGCCAATGCTTTTTCATCGCCGTCTCCCACGCCTCGCACGATGCTAAACCCTTTGTGCCGGTTGCGCCTATCCCCCCGTCAATCCTGCAAAATGTGAGCGCCAGCACGCCCTTGCACAGACGAATCCTGCACTGTTGCCCCGACAGCGCTACACTGAATCGGCCTGACAGGGGCTTGGAATGGGATGAGCGGTCAGGACACCACCACGCTGAGCGGTGCGCAACACGCGCGGGATGAACTCCGCGAGCGTTGCCTTGCGCTCGTGCGGCGCTGGCAACCCCTGGCGCAGGGTGGCTGGGATCAGATCGCGGCGCGCAAGCTGGGCGAGGAGATCGACCAGATCGCCGACACCGGCGAGCGCCTTGGTCTGGAGGACGTGAGCGGCTCGGCACTGGAACTGGCTGCCTACCTGTGCTCCTTCGTCGATGATGGCTTGGCGCCCAACGCCAAGGCACTGGGCAAACTTGCCGAGATGGTCAACCGCCTCGGCGCGGTGCTGACCGATTTGTCGGCTACCGAAACGGCCGCGGTGCATGCCCTGCCTGGCGCACGCGCGCCGGTCGAGCCCGTGCCAAGCCCGGCCGCGGCCGAACCCGAACCGCCGGCGCACGCCGAAACCGGGACGCCGGCATCCGCGGCGGTGGCATCGGAGGACCCTGCAGAACCCTCGACGCGCCCGACCCATCTGCCGCGCGCGGTGTGTCTGATAGGTATCGCTGCAGCCACGGTACCCGGACTCGCCGAAGGACTGCGCGAACGCGGCTATGACGTGCGCGAGTTCGACGAAGCCCCGGCGCTGCTGGATTTCCTCGCCCATGCGATTCCGGGCGCACTGCTGGTGGATGCACGAAAACTGCGTGTGATGGCGCGCGTTGCTGTGCAGTATGCCGGCATGGGTTTGACTGGCGAGCGCATGCCGGCGGTGCTCGCGGTATCGCCGGACGGTGACCTGGGCCACCGCTTGCTGGCGATGCGCGCCGGTGCCGCCGCCTTGTTCAGCGCGCCGGTGGATTCCCTGCGCGTGATCGGCAAACTCGACGAGCTGCTGCACACCGACGCGCAACCGGAATGGCGCGTGCTGCTGGCCGAATCCGACCGCGCCCATGCCACCGAATCCGCGCGTGCGCTGGTCGAGCGCGGCATGACCGCGCGTCTGGTCGGAAACGGCCAGGCGGCGCTCGCGGCGATCGGCGATTTCCGCCCCGACGTCATCGTCATCGACCACGACCTGCCGGATGTCAGCGGCGTCGAACTGATCCAGCTCATCCGCCAGCAGAACGAATTCGCAGCCGTACCGATCATCCTCGCGGTGGACGCCAGCGGCACGGCGCAGCGTTTCGACGCGATCGCCGCCGGCGGCGACGAGGTGCTGCTCAAGCCGGTAAAGGCGCGGCACCTGATCGGCGCGGTGCAGGCACGTGTACAGCGCGCGCACTGGCTGCG
>JAGWXP010000136.1 GCA_018969845.1 Lysobacteraceae bacterium
CCGGTAAAGATGAAAGTGCTTCGAACCTCAAAGCTCGAACCCTCATCGGCTAGCTCCTTGTTTTTGCGGCATCTACGCTAGGAAGTTGTTTCTGGAAACGGACATCGACAATGCCGCACCCGTGGTTCTGGTTTGTTGCCGAAACACGTCACGGCTATCGACACCCTTTCGTGTCGAAAATTGACAACGACACTGCCGCCGCGCATTGTGAATCCACGGAAGCATACATCTGCGATGGCAGGATTTTCGTCAGCCGTTCAAAGTCGCTGTAACAAGTAAATAAACCCGCGGTGGAAAATGGACACTACCTGGGAGCCGTGCACGCGTGGAACCCGATCGCAGCTACAAGCGGTCTTTCCGACTGCGATCGCCCAAGCGAACAGCCATGCGCATATCGGATTGCTGGCGATGCAACAGCGCGCGGAAGGACTCGGCGCGCGGGTCGTGAGCTATTCGACGCCAGGCAACGGCACGCGCATTCGCATTGATCGGCCCGAGCATGCATGAGTATCCGCGTGCTGCTGGTCGACGATCACGGCATCGTACGCGATGGCCTGCGTGCGCTGCTCGAAGCGCAAGGCGACATCGCCGTCATCGGCTCTCTGGACAATGGTCTCGACGCGATAAGCGCCGTGCGCAAGCTGCATCCGGACGTGGTCGTGATGGACATCCACATGCCGGGTTTGAGCGGAATTGAAGCCTGTCAGCGCATCGCCGAGCGCACCCCCGCGGTCAAGGTGCTGATGCTGTCCATGCACGGCAGCAGCGAACACGTCTATCGGGCCCTGCAGGCCGGGGCGCGTGGTTATCTGCTCAAGGAGTCGGCCGCAGTCGAAGTGGTGACCGCGGTGCGCGCGGTGTATGCCGGGCGCCAATATCTTGGCGAGAAGATCCGTGAAGCGGCGGAGCGGGACCTTGGCGCACGCGCCCAGCGTGTCGGCCCGGTCGAGAGTCTGAGCGCGCGCGAACGCGAGATCTTGCGCCTGCTCGTGCAAGGCCGCGGCAACGCACAGATCGCCGCGCTGCTGTCGCTGTCGATCAAGACGGTGGAAACGTATCGCAGCCGGATGATGCACAAGCTCGGCATCGGCAACCTGGCCGACCTGGTCCGTTTCGGCCTGGAGCACGGTCTGGCCTGAGCGGCACCGGGCGGCCGCTGTGTGCTGTCAAACTTTCCCGACAGCTTTGCGGGCGCGCGCAGTGCAGACTCTGCAATAGTTCCACACCATGAGTCCGCCAATGAACGAAACCGATGCCATCGGTTTCCCGCGTTTCGATCCCTTGCTGGTGGCGCGCTATCACGCGTGGACGCGCCTGGTCGGTTGGTTCACGTTCGTGCTCGGCGCCGCGACGTTTGTCTATTGGATTGTCGGCAGCCAGTGGCTCAGGATCGGAACACCCGCCATCAATGCCATGCGCGCGAACGCGGCGCTGGGGTTCCTGCTGGGCGGCCTCGCGCTCGTGCTGCAAGTGCCGTCGCGCAGCGGCTGGGTGCGCGGCATCGCGCGCCTGTGTGCCGCGGCCGTCTTCCTGATCGGCGTCCCCACCCTTCTCGAATATGCGCGGGTTTGGCACGGCAGCGTCGACTTGTTGCTGATCGCGGACGACATCTGGCCGCTGCCTGGCTGGCATCTCGGACATGTGTCGTTGTCGAGCGCGCTTGGCTTTGTCCTACTTGGCGCAGCACTGCTGCTGATCGACAGCCCGGTGCGCCGCGTCTATCCGTCGCAATGGCTCGCGGCCGCGGCGCTGTTTATGGCCTTGCTGCCGGCGCTCGGCCATGTTTTCGGCGCGACCGCTGACATCGGCATCGAGCGCGGTTTCCAGATCGGATTGCATTCCGTACCGATTTTTCTTGTTCTCGCGTCCGGCGTGCTGGTTGCGCGCGCGGATCGCGGACCGATGCAGTTGGCCGCGCGGCGCGTGCCGGCGGGCCGCTTGCTGCGCCGCATGCTGCCCGTCGTGGTGCTCCTGCCCGTTGCGGTCGGCAGCCTGCGTTTGATCGGCGAGCAGGCAGGCCTCTACGAAACGCGTTTCGGCATTGCAATTTCCGCGTGGTCCAATGCCTTGATCCTGTGCGCCATCATCTACTGGTACGCCACGGTGCTGGCCGGCGAGGAAGACCACAGGCGCATCGCTCAGGGCCGCGCACAATCCACCCTGAACGCCCTGCAATCCCCCATCTGCGTGGTCGACAAGAACGGCATGATCGTTGCTTGCAACCGCGCGTGGAGCGAAACCGGTGCAGCCGCAGGCGCCAGCGCTGCAGCGGTCGGCATCGGCGCCAATTATCTCGATGTCTGCGACCGCGTCATTGGGCCCGAGGGCGAGTCGGCGCGAGCGGTAGCGTCCGGCATGCGGGCGGTGCTGACGCATCGGAGCGACGAGTTCGTGCTCGAGTACACGTGTCAGGCCGCGTTGGCGCAAAGCTGGTGGCGGGTGCGCGTGACGCGTTATGCCGTGGACAACGAACAATGGCTGGTGGTGGCGCACGAGGACATCACCACCTACCGCGTGCAGGAGCAGAAAATACTGCGTCTGAACCGGGTCTATGCGGTCCTGAGCGGCATCAACGGCGTTATCGTCCGCGCCCGGGAACGCCAGCAACTGTTCGACGAAGCCTGCCGCATCGCGGTGGAGCATGGCGGCTTCGGTGTAGTCTGGATCGATGTCCTGGACGCGTCGGCACAGGAATTCAGCCCGCGCGCACAAGCCGGTGCCGATAGCGCGATCCTGCTCGACAACGGCCGCGCAATGCATCTGGACCGCAGCGACGAGCGCGGTTTGATCGCACGTGCGTTTGCCACTGGCGAACACGCTTATTGCAACGACCTGGCCAGTGCCAATGGCATCGACACGCCGCGCCTGCGCAGTGCGGTAGCGCTCGGCTATCGTTCCGCGATCGTCCTGCCGTTGCTCCAGGAAGGCGCTGTGGTCGCCACGCTGACGTTGCTCAATCGGGAAGCCGATTACTTCGACGAGGCCGAACTGCGTCTGCTCGACGAGCTCGCTGCCGACATCTCGCTCGCGCTCGAGCACATCGCCAAGCGCGAGTACATCGAGCACGTGGCCTTCCATGACACCTTGACCGGCCTGCCCAATACGCGTCTGTTCACGGACCGGCTGCAACAGCGCATGAACAATGCAGGCAATGGCGAACTCGCGGTCGCACTGTTCGATCTCGAGAACTTCACCTGGATCAACGAAACGCACGGCCGCGCCTGCGGCGATCGTTTGCTGCGGGAAATCGCCTCGCGCTTGAGCGCCGCGGTGCCGGCGGAATGCACCGTGGCGCGTGTCGGCGCCGACACGTTCGCCATCGGTGGGGTTTGCGAAGGGGAAGCCGCGTCGGCAGCGGCGTGCACACAACTGCTGGCGCGCATCAGCGAGCCGCTCGCCATGAATGACAAGGAAATCCGCATCTCAGCGCACGCCGGCATCGCAATCTTTCCGCGCGATGCGCAGGATGCCGAAACGCTGTTCGAACGTGCCGAAGCGGCACTGCGGCAGGCCAAAACCACGCGCCAGCGCTGCCTCTATTTCGCACCGGAGGTCAATGCGCAGGTGGCCGAGCGACTGCTGCTGGAGGCCGACCTGCGACTCGGGCTGGAACGCGGCGAATTCACTGTCGTGTACCAGCCGAAGATCGATCTCACCAGCGGCGAGGTGATCGGTGCCGAGGCATTGCTGCGCTGGCACCACCCACAGCGCGGATTGATGGCGCCCGCCGATTTCATCGGCATCGCCGAAAGCACCGGTCTGATCGTGGGGCTTGGCGACTGGGTGCTGCACGCGGTCTGTGAGCAGCAGGCGGCGTGGCTCGCGGCCGGCGTGCAAGTTGTACCGGTGATGATCAACGTCTCGCCGGTGCAGATCGCGGAAGGCGATATGCTCGACCGCGTGCAGCGTGCGCTCACGGCGCACGCGCTGGAGACGCGGCACATCGAGCTTGAACTCACCGAGACCGCGGCGCTGCATGATTCGCCCGCCACACGCGCCACGTTTGCAGCACTGCGCAAACTTGGGGTGTGCCTGTCGCTCGACGATTTCGGCACGGGTTACGCTTCGCTCGAACAGATCCGTCGCTTTCCGATCGACTATGTCAAGATCGACCGTGCTTTCGTCGCCAACATTCCTGCCAGTGCGGAAAACGGCGCCATCGTGAGCGCGATCATCGCCATGAGCCACGCCTTGCAGCTGCGTGTGGTCGCCGAAGGCGTGGAAACCGATGCACAACTGGCCTTCCTGCGCAGACACGACTGCGACGAGATGCAGGGGTTCTACTTCAGCCCGCCGCTCGACCCCGCCGCGCTGGAGGCCATGCTGCGCAACGGCGTGCGTGCCGATCTGCCAGTGTCGGCGCCCGAGCAGCGCGCCACCGTTCTCGTCGTCGACGACGAGATGGGGGTGCGCTCCGCCTTGCACCGCGTCCTGCGCCGCGACGGCTACCGCATCCTCACCGCGGCTAGTGGCGAAGCGGGGTTGAAATTGCTTGCCACGCAACGCGTGCAGTTGGTAATTTCCGACCAACGCATGCCGGGCATGAGCGGAGCGGAATTCCTGGACGCGGTCAATCGCCACTATCCGGAGACCGTGCGCATCGTCCTTTCCGGCTATACCGATCTGGCAACGGTCACCGAGGCGGTCAATCGCGGTGCAGTGTTCAAATTCTTCACCAAACCGTGGAACGACGACGAATTGCGCGAAGGAGTGCGGCAAGCGATTCGCCTGTCTCGCCCTGCGCCCGTCTAGGGATCACGCGTCACTTGTGTAACGATGCCCGTGCCGACGCGGCAAGGCGCAGCCGGTTGCCACGGTGGCCAAGGCACCGCGAATCGGCTCGAATTCCCCGGGCCGCGATCGGCGTTCATCAGATTCGCTTGCAATCGCTCAGGGCAAAGAAACCCTCACCCGCGCCGGCTGGCAAAGAAATTCCGCAACAATCTGCCGGACTCCTCGGCGAGCAATCCCGCTTGCACAACCACCGCATGGTTGTGGCGATCGGACAGCAGCGTATCGAACACGCTGCCCGCCGCGCCGGTTTTCGGATCGGCGGCTGCGTACACCACGCGCGCCACGCGCGCGTGCACGATGGCACCGGCACACATGACGCAGGGTTCCAGAGTCGCATACAGGGTCGAGCCGGGAAATCGATAATTGCCCAGGCGCAGTCCGGCATCACGCAGCGCCAGGATTTCCGCATGCGCGCTCGGATCGTTGCCGCCGATGCTGTGGTTCCAGCCCTCGCCCACCACGTCAGCATCGAGCACGAGCACGGCGCCGACCGGCACTTCGGCGTGTTCGTCGGCGGCATGGCGCGCCAGTTCCAGCGCACGGCGCATGAAGCGCTCATCGTCGGCGCTGAACGCGGGGCTCACGTCATTCCCACTCGGTTGTGGCCGGAGGGCGAGGCTGCGCGCCTACGCGATGCGGTGAAGCGCATCGCGTGCGCAGACGAGCGACCGGCAGGGATGCCGGGCAGGATGTGAGTGCCAAGGATGGCTCAGGCATTACTCCTACTCCCACTCGATCGTGGCCGGAGGTTTCCCGCTCACGTCGTAGACCACGCGTGAAATGCCGCGCAGCTCGTTGATGATGCGGTTGGAGACTCTGCCGAGAAAATCGTACGGCAGATGCGCCCAGTGCGCGGTCATGAAATCGATGGTTTCCACCGCACGCAGCGCAATCACCCATTCGTAGGCGCGCGCATCGCCGACCACACCGACGGATTTCACCGGCAGAAACACCGCAAACGCCTGACTGACCTTGTCGTACAAATCGGCCGCGCGCAGCTCGCTGATGAAAATGTCGTCGGCGCGTTGCAGCAGATCCACGTACTCCGGTTTGACCTCGCCCAGCACGCGTACGCCAAGTCCCGGTCCCGGAAACGGATGGCGGTAGACCATCTCGCGCGGCAAGCCGAGTTCGACGCCGACGCGTCGCACCTCGTCCTTGAACAGTTCGCGCAGCGGCTCGATCAACTCGAAGCGCATGCCTTCCGGCAGGCCGCCGACATTGTGATGCGATTTGATCACATGCGCCTTGCCGGTATTGCTGTCGGCCGATTCGATCACGTCGGGATAGATGGTGCCCTGCGCAAGCCATTTGATGCCGGCGAGTTTGTGCGCTTGTTCGTCAAACACGTCGATGAAGAGCTTACCGATGATCTTGCGTTTGGCTTCCGGATCGGAAACGCCGGACAGCGCCGTGAAATAGCGCGGCGCCGCGTTCACGCGGATGACGTTGACGCCCATGTGCTCATGCATGGCCGCCATGACCTGATCGCCTTCATGCAAGCGCAGCAGGCCGGTGTCGACGAACACACACGTCAACCGGTCGCCGATCGCACGCTTGAGCAGAGCGGCGACGACCGAGGAATCCACGCCGCCGGACAGTCCGAGCAGTACCCGATCCGGGCCGACCTGCGCGCGTATGCGTGCCACGGCGTCGTCGATGATATTCGCCGGCGTCCACAGAGTGTCGCAGCCGCAGATGTCCACCGCGAAGCGGCGCAGGATTTCCGCACCGTGTTGCGTATGCGTGACTTCCGGATGGAACTGTACGCCGTACCAGCGCCGAGCCTCATCGGCCATCGCCGCGATGGGCAGATCGTGCGTCGCCGCGGTGACGGCGAATCCCGGCGGCACCGCAGTGACGCGGTCGCCGTGCGACATCCAGACATCCAGCGCATCCGCCGCGGCCGCGAATCCTTGCCACAAGCCGCAAGCCGCCGTGACTGACAGGCGCGCGTGGCCGAATTCGCGCGTATGCCCGGCTTCGGTCCGGCCGCCGAGCTGTGCGGCCATCGTCTGCATGCCGTAGCAGATTCCGAGCAGCGGCACGCCCGCATCGAAAACGGTTTGCGGGGCGCGTGGCGCACCAGGTTCGATGGTCGATTCCGGGCCGCCGGACAGGATGATGCCCCTGGGCGCGAATTGTGCGATCTCGACGGGATTGTGGTCCCACGCCCAGATTTCACAGTACACCCCGATTTCGCGAATCCGCCGCGCGATCAGTTGCGTGTACTGCGCGCCGAAATCGAGGATGAGGATCTTGTCGCGATGGATGTTGTACATCAATCCAACCGGTAGTTCGGCGCTTCTTTGGTAATCGCCACATCATGCACGTGCGATTCGCGGATGCCCGCACTGG
>JAGWXP010000137.1 GCA_018969845.1 Lysobacteraceae bacterium
CGACGTGATTCTGCAACTGGCCAGGGAGCGCAAGGCGGTTTTCTTCAACGAAGCGCACAGTGCGCCGGTAACGCGCACGCTGACCATCGAACTGCTGGCGAAACTGCGCGCCGAAGGCTTCGATTATTTCGCCGCGGAAACACTGTACCGCAATGACAAGGAACTCAACCGGCGCGGTTATCCGACGCCGGACAGCGGCTTCTACATCGACGAACCGCTGTATGGCGAGATGGTGCGCAGCGCGCTCAAACTCGGCTTCAAGGTCGTCGCCTACGATGTGGAAAACGCCGGCGCCGGCGACGCGCGCGAATTGGCGGGCGCGCAGAATCTGTACCACATCTTCAAGCAGGATGCGCACGCCCGTCTGATCGTCGACGCCGGCTTCGCGCACATCCAGAAAACCGGCAAATACCTCGGCGGCAGCAGCATGGCGGAATTCTTCGAGAAGATGTCCGGCATCGATCCGCTGTGCGTGGAACAAACCATGATGATCGAGCATGCGCGGCCTGACCAGGATCATCCCTACTACACCGCGATCGTGAACGCGCTGCATCCGGCGCAACCGGTTGTCTTCGTCGACGGCAAGCGCACGTGGACACTGAAACCGAAGCAATACGATCTGAGCGTGGTCTTCCCGTCCGCGCCGCACAACGATCTGCGGCCGGACTGGTTGACTCTGGATGGGTTGCGTGTGCCCTATCCGGTCGGCGGCGATATGTGCCGCGGACATTTCCCATGCCTGATCCAGGCACGCTACGCCAACGAAGGCAACGATGCCGTCGCCGCCGACCGCGCCATGCTCAATGTCATCGAACCCGGCGCGGATCTCGCCGACCGCGTCGTGAGCGGTCACGGCAGTGCGCAAAGCCGCCTGTTCCTGCGTCCCGGCAAATACCGCCTCACCGCGACCGACCGGAGCAACCGCGTGATGACATCGCGCGACGTGACTATCGCCGCGGACGGCAAGGCCGCCACGCCGTGAACGGGAGCATTCGCAGCGA
This sequence comes from Lysobacteraceae bacterium, assembly GCA_018969845.1. GTDB lineage: Bacteria > Pseudomonadota > Gammaproteobacteria > Xanthomonadales > Rhodanobacteraceae > Rudaea. Next base: position 1,002 of record JAGWXP010000137.1, read on the forward strand.
CAAGGCGCCCAAGCCGGTCGGCGCCTATCCGCACGCGCGCCGCGCGGGCAATCTGCTGTTCCTGTCCGGCGTCGGTCCGCGCGATCCGGCTACGAACGCGATTCCAGGAAACGTGTACGACGCCGACGGCACGCTGACTGCCTACGACATCGTCGCGCAATGCCGGCAGGTGTTCGCCAACGTGCGCGCCGTGCTCGAAGCCGCCGGCGCGCGCTGGGAGGATTTGGTCGACGTGACCGTGTTCCTCACCGACATGGCGCGCGATTTTGCGTCGTACAACAAGTTATACGCGGAATACTTCACGACCGCGCAGCCCTGCCGTACCACGCTCGGCATCACCGCCTTGCCGACGCCGATCGCGATCGAACTCAAGTGCGTGGCGCTATTGAACGACTGACCACCACCCTCACCCCAACCCTCTCCCGCCAGCGGGAGAGACGGAGAAAGCGAACATGCTCGCCCCGCCCATCAACTTTCAGAAATGGATAGACGAACACCGGCATCTGCTCAAGCCGCCGGTCGGCAACAAGTGCATCGTCGACGGCGATTTCATCGTCATGATCGTCGGCGGGCCGAACGCGCGCAGCGACTACCACTGGGACGAAGGCCCGGAATTCTTCCACCAGATCGAAGGCGAGATGGTGTTGCGCGTGCAGGACGAGGGCCGCGCGCGCGAGATCCCGATCCGCGCCGGCGAGGTGTTCTATCTGCCGCCGCGCGTGCCGCATTCGCCGCAGCGCATGCCCGGCTCCATCGGCCTGGTGATCGAACGCAAGCGCCTGGCGCACGAAAAAGACGGTCTGCTCTGGTTTTGCGAACGCTGCAACCACAAGCTGTACGAGGAATTCTTCGTGCTCGGCAACATCGAGACCGATTTCCCTGCGGTGTTCGAGCGCTTTTACCGCTCGCTCGATGCGCGCACCTGCGTGGCCTGTGGACATGTAAATCCGGCGCCGGAAAAATATCGCTGAACGTTGCACGCGGCGCGAACGCGCTATCCTTGCCGCGATGCTGAAATTCCTGCTGGAATTCAACCCGCGCGACGTGCCATTCGCTGTTGCGTTGCGCAACACCGCGGCGGTGACGCTGCCGCTCGCCGCCGGCGTGGCGAGCGGGCAACTCGGCATCGGCCTGGGCATCTCCGCCGGCGCGCTCAACACGATGTTCTCGGATCAGCCGGGACCCTATCGTCAGCGCCTGCGCCGCATGCTGGTGGCGGCGGTCGGGGCGTGCGTGTCCGCCTTCGCCGGCTACACCCTGGGCGGCAACGATGCCGCCATCGTGCTGGCGGCGCTGATTTGGGGCGTGGCCGGCGGACTGTTGGTCGCGCTCGGCCCGGATGCCGGACGCGTCGGCCTGACCAGCATGATCCTGCTCGTGGTGACCTCGGCCGATCCACGCGCGCCGGCACAGGCGCTGGGTCCATCCTTGCTGATCTTTTCCGGCGGCGTGCTGCTCATGCTGTTCGCCATTGCCGCGTGGCCATGGCAGCGCTACCGCCCCGAGCGCATGGCACTGGCGCAGTTGTGCCGGCAATTGGCGAACAGCGCACGCCGGCACGACGATGCGACGCAGGCGCCGCCGGTGACCCAGGCGCTCACCGACATGGAAAACCTGCTGCACGGCCGCGACCGCGCGCGCGGCATGGCCATGGACACGTTTCGCGTGCTCGTCGAATTGATCGAACGCATCCGCCTGGAGCTGCTCGCGCTCGGTGGCCTGCGCGGCGGCAGCACCGAAGACGAGGCCGCGCTCGGTCGCCTGCGCGAATACGCGGCGCGAACACTGGAAACGATTGCGTCGGCGCTCGAGGCGGGTCAGCCCGCACTGACCGCCAGCGCCGCGCTGGAAGGCTTCGACGCCGTGCAGGATGCGCTGGACAAAACCGCAGATTCAGACAATTTCCGCATCGTCGCGGTCGCGCATGCACGCGCTCTCGGCGGTCAGTTGCGCGCCGCGGTGCGCAACGCGGATTTCGCCGGCAGCCGCGGCGAATTGCGTCTGGCCGCTCACGACGCGGCGCTGCCGCGCTTCCTGCGTCCGCGCAATCCGCTGGCGACCCTGCGCGCGAACCTGCACCTGTCGTCGGTCGCGCTTCGCCATGCGATCCGCTGCGGCGTTTGCCTCGCCGTCGCCATCGCCGGCGAGCGCATCACCGGCATCAGCCACGGTTACTGGATTCCCATGACCTGCGCGATCGTGCTCAAGCCCGATTTCGCGGGCACGTTCCGCATCGGCCTGCTACGCGTCGTCGGCACGCTGCTCGGCCTGATCCTGACCACGGCGCTGGTGCATGTCGCGTTCGACGATGTGTGGGCGCTCATTACCCTGCTTGCCGTGCTGTGCTTCGGTTTCCGCCAATTGACCACGATGCACTACGGCCTCGGGGTCATGTTGCTCACCGGTTTGATCGTCGTGCTGCTCAGCTTCGCAGGCCTGTCGCCCGCCGAAACCATGAACGCACGCGCGCTCGGCACGAGTCTGGGCAGCGCGCTGGCCCTCGCCGCCTACGCCGTGTGGCCGACCTGGGAACACGGCCGAGTGCGCGGCGCGCTGGCGGATTTGCTCGATGCCTACCGCCAATACTTTCGCGCCGTGGCCGGCGACGACTCGCGCGTGCGCGTCGACGTACGCGCGCTGAGCCGGCGCGCTCGCACCAACGCACAGGCCTCGCTGGACCGCTTGCGCGGCGAGCCGCGCAGACGCCGCCTCGTTGCCATGGCGGAAGGCATTTTCGCCAATGCCAACCGTTTTTTGCGCGCAGCCATGGCACTGGAGTCCACGCGCCAGTTTGCACCGCCGCTCGCCGACCGTCCTGCGGTCGAGGCCTTCGCCGCCCGTGTCGATGCCGCGCTCGCGGCTTTTGCCGGCGGCTTGCGCAACGCGAACCCGCCCGCCACCGACGCATCATTGCGCGAAGCGCAGATCCGCTTGCGCGATGCCTTGCGCGCACCCGCATCCGGCAACGATCCGGTGCAGGCCGCCGCGTGGATCGACGCCAGCGACCGCATCACCGACAGCCTCAACACGCTGGCCCACCTGCTCCGGAACCGCTGATCAACCGTCGCGAGCGATGAGAATTAGCGGGCCGCCGGAGCGCAGGAACCGGAGTTTACTTAGGGTAAATGAGGATTCCGAGTACCGCCGGACCGCAAATGATCGAGCGCAGCAGGTTGAGCAACGGTTCCGCGCGCGACGCAACCGCGGCCAGCGGGTAAACTTCGCGCATGCTCAAGATCGATACGCACGCGCATATCCTTCCCGCCGAATGGCCCAACCTGGCCGAGAAGTACGGCGACGAGCGCTTCCCGGTGATGGTGAACGCGGAAGGTAGGCACCGCATCTACAAGGACGGCAAGTTCTTCCGCGAGGTCTGGGAAAACGCCTTCGATGCCGAGCATCGCACCGCCGACTACGCAAAATTCGGGGTGCAGACGCAGGTGATCTCCACCGTGCCGGTGCTGTTTTCGTACTGGGCCAAACCTGGTCAGGCACTGGAGCTGCATCGCTTTCTCAACGAGCACACCGCGCAAATCTGCCGCGATCATCCGCGCCACTATGCGGGCATCGGCACCGTGCCGCTGCAATCGCCGACCCTGGCGATCCAGGAAATGGAACGCTGCGTCGAGCAACTGGGCCTTTCCGGCGTGCAGATCGGTTCGCACGTGGAAACCTGGAATCTCGATGCGCCGGAACTGTTCCCGTTTTTCGAGGCCGCGGCGGATCTGGGCGCCGCGATCCTGGTGCACCCCTGGGACATGATGGGCAAGGAATCCATGCCCAAGTACTGGCTGCCGTGGCTGGTCGGCATGCCCGCCGAACAGGCGCGTGCGGCCTGTTGCCTGATCTTCGGCGGCGTGCTCGAACGCCTGCCCAAGCTGCGCGTCGCCTTTGCCCACGGCGGCGGCGCCTTCCCGTACACGATCGGCCGCATCGAACATGGCTTCCGCATGCGTCCGGATCTGGTCGCCACCGACAACGCGCGCAATCCGCGCGATTACCTCGGACGCCTGTTTTTCGATTCCTGTGTGCACGACCCACTTGCGCTGCGCTACCTGCTCGACGTCGCCGGTGCCGATCACGTCATGCTCGGCACCGACTACCCGTTCCCGCTCGGCGAACAGGAACCCGGCGCCGGCATCGCCGCACTCGGTCTCGCGTCCGCCGACCAGCAACGCGTCTATCACGGCACGGCGCTGGAATGGCTCGACTTGCCCTTGTCCCGTTTCGCCTGATTCCGGAGATGCCCATGTCACGCATTGCATTTGTATACTTCTTCGTCGCGCTCGCCGGCACCGCACTGGCGCAGACGCCCGGCGCGTATTCGCTGGACCAGGGTTTCATCACCTTCAGCGCGCCGCCGGCCTGGCCGGTCATCATGCAAAAAACCGAAGGCGACCCCCAGTTCATCGCCTTCCAGGTGAAGGATCCGGCCGATATTGGCAGCGGCGAGGCTACGCGGGTGACCGTGGAAACGCGCCTGCTCAACGACTCCAGCAACTTCCAGCCGATGGTCAACCGTGACGTGGACAAGGCCAAGCAGATGCCAGGCTACGAACAGAAGACCGAGGGCGTGGATGCCACGACGCTGCGCTACTTCGCGCGCAACGGCAAGACGAAGTACGAATACCGCGAAACCTGGTACCTCAACGGCCACTTGCTCGTGCATGTGCGCTGCGCGCGGCCGATGCTGGGCAAGACCACGGCGCAATGGGCAGCCGAATATGAAAAGGGATGCGGGCAGATCATGACGTCGCTCAAACCGCATTGACGCGCCGATGAATTCCGCTTTCGACCTCGCCGCCGCCGAAGCCGACGCACTCGCCCGCGACGCTGCCGATCCGCTCGCAGGATTCCGCGATGAGTTTCTGATTCCGCCGCACGGTGACGCAGAACAGGTATACCTTTGCGGCAACTCGCTGGGCCTGCAGCCGCGGGCGACACGGCAGGCCCTGCTCGACGAACTCGACGACTGGTCGCAACTGGCTGTCGAGGCGCACTTCCATGGCAAGCACCCATGGATGCCCTACCACGCCGAAGTACGTGCTCACCTCGCCGAACTCGTCGGCGCACAGGAATCCGAAGTCGTGGCGATGAATTCGCTCACGGTCAATCTGCATCTGATGATGGCGAGCTTTTACCGCCCCACGGCAGAACGCAATGCGATCCTGATCGAGAAAAATCCGTTTCCCTCGGACCGCTACGCCGTGGAATCGCAGATCCGCTTCCACGGTTTCGATCCGGCAAGCGCGCTGATCGAACTCGAAGCCGACGAGGCGAACGGCACGATTTCCGCCGCCGCCATCGAACGCGCCATCGGCGAACACGGCGACCGCATCGCGCTCGTGTTGTTGCCCGGACTGCAGTACCGCACTGGCCAGACATTTGATTTGAAAACCGTCGCCGAACTCGCGCATGCCAACGGCTGCCTCGTCGGCTTCGATCTTGCGCACTCGGTCGGCAACGTGCCGGTCGACCTGCACGACAGCGGTTGCGACTTCGCCGTGTGGTGCAGTTACAAATACCTCAATTCCGGCCCCGGTGCCGTGGCCGGCTGTTTCGTCCACGAACGCCATGCGCGCACGTCGCGCCCGCGTTTTGCCGGCTGGTGGGGACACGATCAGGCCACGCGCTTTGCGATGGGTCAGGATTTTTCGCCCATGCCCGGCGCCGACGGCTGGCAGTTGTCGAACCCGCCGATCCTCGCGCTCGCGCCGCTGCGCGTATCGCTGGAAATCTTCCAGCGCGCCGGCATGGCGCGCCTGCGCGAAAAGTCCGTCGCCCTGACCGGTTATCTCGAGACACTGATCCGCACGCACCTATCGGGCGTGCTCGAAATCGTCACCCCGCGTGCGCCGGCACGTCGCGGTTGCCAGCTCTCGCTGCGCGTCGAGGGCGGACGCGACGCCGGCCGTGCGCTGTTCGAACACCTGGAAACGCACGGCGTCATTGGCGACTGGCGCGAGCCGGACACCATTCGCATCGCGCCGACGCCGCTGTACAACCGGCACGTCGATTGCTTGCGCTTCGTTCAGGCCGCGCTGAACTGGAGCGGCCGCCGCCAAATGCTCTGAGTCCGGAAAGCCTGCCACGCCGGCTTGCAACGAAATATTAAA
>JAGWXP010000138.1 GCA_018969845.1 Lysobacteraceae bacterium
CCACCTCCACAAACGTACTTCGTTCGCCCACAAGGGCAGCGTCGCCCGGATATTGATCGCACCGAGTGCCAGCCAGATGATTACGCCAATAAGACAATAGCGGGAGATCGAGCGTTTGCATTGGTATCGATGGGTCAGGTCTGTCCACGCAATCGGCAAAAATGCGCATGCCATGGCAATCGCCGTCGTGGCGTAGCGCTCGTGGTAATAACTGTCGTCGAACTGTATCGGCACGACATGCAGCACGGGCAGTAGAGCCGCTGTAAATCCGGCCATCAACCCGCCGACGGGTCTGCGCTTGTAAAGAAACCAAACCGAAGCCGTTGCCAGACAGATCGCAGGCAAAACAATGACGCAGGATGTCCAGCCGAATGCCAGAATCCGGCCGTTCGGCACGGGATGAAACGGGCCAAGCCCGGTGAATGGCCAGATCAGCAATTTCCAGTAAGCGAGGTAGGTGATGCCCATCAATGGCAACTGTGCGCCCAGATCCACCGCTTTATGGCTCGCGAGGCCGACCAGCGAGCCGAGTCCGGCGTAGCGGACCGCCAGATAAATCGAGCCCGCAATCAGCGTGGACAAGTACACCGGCCACTGATGTCGTAGCTGGATCGATAAGCCTCGGCCATGTGATATGGAAGTCGATGGATCTGCCCGGCAATTGAGCCAGTCGACGATCAGCAGCAAAAGCGGAAACGCTACTGCCGACTCCTTTGAGCTAGCGGCCAGGAAAAAACACGTGGCCACGGTCAGGCTGCGTGCAAGGGGGGTCGCCAACGACAGATTCGCCAGAATGCCGAGCAGCGTGAACACGGTGACGAGCAGATCGAATTGGCTGGAGATCCAAGCGACCGGTTCGATGAGGGCGGGATGCAGGCCGTAAAAAAGCATCGCCGCGCAGACGAGCAAACTCGATCGGGCATCGTGAGCAGTTGCGGCAAGAAATTTCCGCGCGACCAGTCCCACCAGCAAGGTATTCAGCAGATGCAAGCCAAGCGACGTCAGGTGCATCGGCATTGGCGCCGTGTTGAACAAACGTATCTCGGCAGTGAACAATGCCACGCCCAGTGGCCGGAAATAGGCACCCCAATCGGGGAAACCGTGAAGGACGATCTGCAGCCAGTCTCCGCCTTGTCGAAGCCAGGCGCGGTCGTGCAAGTAAAATTTGTCGTCCCACACAAGGCCGGCCGAGTGCACGGGCCAATAAACAACGGCAATTATCGCCATCGTGCTGGCGAACAAAATTCGTGAGACGCGGATATCGGTGCGCGGCGCGGACAGCGACATGGGCGTGGCGTCTTCGCCTATTGCGAGACCGCGCGCCGCACCAGCACCGGCGCCGCGGGCAGCGTGATGCGGAAGCAGCTGCCGCCGCCGGCCACGGGCACGAATTCGAGCGTGGCCTGATTGGCCTCGCACATGGTGCGCGCAAGGTACAGACCCAGGCCGGTGCCGTATTCGTGGGTGGTGAAAAACGGTTCGAAGATTTGCGCGGCGACCTTCGGCGGGATCCCCGGACCGCGGTCGACGACCTCGATCAGCGGCGGACCCTTGTCGCTGAGCATCCGCGCCACCACCGCCACGCGCGCCGGTTCGCCGGGCTGGCGGCCGTAGCGCAACGCGTTCTGCACCAGATTCCAGACGACTTGCTGCATCTGCTGCGGATCGGCCAGCGCCTCGACCTGGCGGGCCTGCGTGATCGCGCGCAACTGGTCCTGGCCGATGTCGTTGCCGGCCTTGTACTCGTCGACGAAGTGTTGCGCCCAGACCGACAGGTCCAGGCTCTCCGGACGCGAGCGTTCGCGCCGTGACAGTTGCAGGATGTTCTCGACGATCTCGTTCACCCGGCCGCAGTGGTTGTTGATGATCTCGACCATGCGCTTGTCTTCCTCGGACATGGTCTCCGATTCGGCCAGCAATTGCGCCGAATAGCTGATCGCGGCGAGCGGGTTGCGGATCTCGTGCGCGATCGAGGCGGACAGGCGGCCGAGCGAGGACAGGGTCAGTTCTTCGGCACGGCGCGACACCAGCGACGTGTCGTCGAGAAAGATCAGCACGTTTTCGTCGTCGGCCGACGACAGGCGCGTGAAGCGCGGGATCACCTCGGGCGCGCCATCGGCCAGAGCCACCGCCGCGGAGTCTATCTTGCCGGTGGTGCGCCAGTGGTACAGGCGCCGCGACAGCTCCGGCGCAACGCTGCCAAGGTCGCGCTGGCCGGATTTGGGGTTGCCGATCAGGCTCCATGCCGATTCGTTCCAGCGGTGCACCCGGTTCGCGTCGTCCACCACCAACACGCCGGTCTTCATGCGCCGGATGATGAGTTCGTTGATCTGCGCGAGATTGGCCAGATCGATGCCGCGCTGTTCTGCCAGCGCCTCGGTTTCGCGCATCTGCCGTCCCAGCACGAGGGCGAGTGCGGCGATGGCGAAGTAGCCAAGCCCGTAAAGGCCGTATTCGATCAGGTTGCGGTCGCTGCCGTCGACGACGCGACTGGCCAGGCATTGGCCGATCACGCACAGCGTCGCCAGCGCGGCGAAGAACCCGGCCTGGCGCGGCGGCAACAGCAGGGCGCCGGCGCCGACATTGACCAGCAGCAGCATGGCGATCGCGCTCGGCGGATTGGCGAGCGCAAACAGGGCGACGGTGGTCGCGGCGATGTCCAGGGTGAGCATCGCCGCGACCTTGAAGCGCAGATCGTGGCGCCAGTGTTCGGTGCGCAGCAGCGCATAGCCGGACAGCAGCAGGTAGACGACGGCGTCCACCTGTCCGAGCAGGGGATGATCCAGGCGCAGCCGCGAAGTCACGAGCGGACTGAACAGCAGGCCGGTGATCACGAACGCCTGCAGCACGCGGAACAGGTTGAAGAAATACAGCTCGCGCCGGTCAATGTCGCGCAGTGCGGGGTCGGTGCGGCGGCGGGCTGCGATTGCTGCGTTCACGTTATCGGCTTCGTTTGCCCGAGTATACCAATGCCGTGTCCGGCGGCACGGCCTTTTTTTTGCCGGCGCGATTGGCCACAATAGACGACTCTTCCGCCGCATGACGGCAACGCGCTCGCCGCGCTTTGTCCGAAGGACTCTCGATGAACTTCCACGAATACCAGGCCAAGCAGCTGTTTGCGGAGTATGGAATTCCGGTTCCGCCCGGCAAGATCGCCACGACACCGGAAGCTGCCGCTGCGGCAGCACGCGCGCTGGGCGGCGAGGAATGGGTGGTCAAGGCGCAGATCCACGCCGGCGGCCGCGGCAAGGCCGGTGGCGTCAAGCTGGTGAAATCGCCGGATGAGGCCAAAGCCGCCGCGGCGAAAATGCTCGGCACGAAGATGGCGACGTATCAATCCGGCGGCCGCGCGCTGCCGGTGAACGCGGTGCTGGTTTGCGAAGCCACCGACATCGCCAAAGAGCTGTATCTGTCGGTGCTGGTGGATCGCGCTACCAAGGCAGTGTCGTTCATCGCCTCGGCGCGCGGCGGCGTGGACATCGAGCAGGTCGCACGCGAAAACCCGGAAGACATCCATACGCTGGAAGTCAATTTCGTCGAAGGCGTGCAGCCGTACCAGTGCCGCAAGCTCGCCTTCGCGATGGGCCTGAACGCCAAGCAGGCCAACCAGTTGACGAAAATCATGACCGGCTTGTACCGGCTTTTCAACGACAAGGATTTGTCGCTGGTGGAGTTGAATCCGCTCGCGATCGTCAAATCCGGCGATCTGGCTGCGCTCGATGGCAAGGTCAACTCCGACGACAACGCCGAGTTCCGACATGCGGATCTGGCGGCCATGCGCGACGAATCGCAGGAAGATCACGCCGAGGTGGTGGCGACCAAGAACAATCTCAATTACGTGACGATGGACGGTGACATCGGCTGCATGGTCAACGGTGCTGGCCTGGCCATGGCGACCATGGATGTGATCAAGCTCGCCGGCGGTGAACCCGCGAACTTCCTCGACGTCGGTGGCGGCGCGACCAAGGAACGCGTTACGGAAGCCTTCAAATTGATTCTTTCGTCCAACAAGGTGCGTTGCATCCTGGTCAACATCTTCGGCGGCATCGTGCGTTGCGACCTCATCGCCGAAGGCATCATCGCCGCGGTGAAGGAAGTGGGACTGACCATTCCGGTCGTGGTGCGCCTGGAAGGCACGAACGTGGAAAAGGGCCGAGAGTTGCTTGCCAATTCCGGCCTGAAAATCACGCCGGCGCTGGACTTGAACGATGCGGCGCACAAGGCCGTGGCGGCCGTGAAGTAAGGAATAACGATGAGCGTACTGATCGACAAGAACACCAAGGTCATCTGCCAGGGCTTCACCGGCCAGCAGGGCACGTTCCATTCCGAACAGGCGCTGGAATACGGCACCAAACTGGTCGGCGGCGTCACGCCCGGCAAGGGCGGCTCGACGCACATCGGCTTGCCGGTATTCAATACCGTGCAGGATGCCGTGGACGAAACCGGCGCGGACGCGAGCATGATTTTCGTGCCGCCGCCGTTTGCGGCCGACGCGATCATGGAAGCGGCCGATGCCGGCATCCGCGTGATCGTCGCGATCACCGAGGGCATTCCGGTGCTGGACATGCTGCGCGTGAAGAACGTACTCGAGCGCTACCCGGACACCGTTCTGATCGGGCCGAACTGTCCCGGCGTCATTACGCCGGGCGAATGCAAGATCGGCATCATGCCCGGCCACATCCACAAGCCGGGCAGGATCGGCATCGTCAGCCGTTCCGGCACGCTCACGTACGAAGCCGTGTTCCAGACCACAAACGAAGGCCTGGGCCAGAGCACGGTGATCGGCATCGGTGGCGATCCGATCAACGGACTCAATTTCATCGACTGTCTCAAGCTGTTCCAGGGCGATGCGCAGACGCAAGGCATCATCATGGTCGGCGAGATCGGCGGCAGCGCCGAGGAAGACGCCGCCGAGTTCATCGCCGAGCACGTGACCAAACCGGTGGTGTCGTTCATTGCAGGCGCCAGCGCGCCGCCGGGCAAGCGCATGGGCCATGCCGGCGCGATCATCTCCGGCGGCAAGGGCACCGCCGCAGCCAAGTTCGCGGCGCTGGAGAAGGCCGGTGTCACGACCGTGAAGTCACCAGCCGATTTGGGCAAGGCGATTGCTCGGCGTTTGAAGGAATAATCGTAAGCGAATGTACGATAATCGAGGCCGCGATCATTCGCGGCCTTTGTTTTTGAGGATAACCGATGGCGACCATTCGCTTCGCCCTCGCCCAATTCGACTTCCCCGTTGGCGCAGTTACGCGCAACGGCGCGCGCGTGCGCGAGCTGATGCGGCAGGCGCGCGATGCCGGCGCGCAACTGGTCGCGTTTCCGGAACTGACGCTTTCGGGTTATCCACCCGAGGACCTGCTGCTGCGGCCGAGTTTTCTGGCCGCGTGCGAACGCGAGCTGGCCGATGTGGCGCTCGCGGCCGACGGCATCGCTGCCTACGTCGGCCATCCGCACGCCGTGGGCGAAGTATACAATGCGGCATCACTGCTGGCCGCCGCCGCCGCCGCGTTCACGGTGCACAAGCAGGCGCTGCCGAACTACACGGTATTCGACGAGAAGCGCTATTTCCGGCCCGGCCGCGGTTCGACGGTGACGGATTTTTCCGGTCTGCGCGTGGGCTGGCTGGTGTGCGAGGACATCTGGGAGCCGGAACCTGCCGCGCGCGCCACTGAGCAAGGTGCGGAACTGCTGCTCGTCATCAACGCCTCGCCGTTCGACGTCGGCAAGGCCCAGGCACGCGAAGAACTGCTGACGCGGCGCGCACGCGAGAACCGCGTCGCCATCGCCTACCTGAATCTGGTCGGAGGGCAGGATGACCTGGTCTTTGACGGCGGTTCGTTACTGGTTGAGCCGGACGGCCGCATTGCCGCGCGCGCGCCGGCGTTCGTCGATGCGCTGCTGCTGGCGGATTACGACAACACGACGCGCAAGTTCCGGGCAATCGACTGGACGGCCGAATCCGATGCCTCGCGCGAGGCGCGCGTATATGCAGCGCTGGTGCGCGGCATCCGCGATTACGTCGAGAAGAATCATTTTCCGGGCGTGATCCTGGGCTTGTCCGGCGGCATCGATTCGGCGTTGACACTCGCGCTGGCGGTGGATGCACTCGGCGCCGGGCGCGTGACCGGTGTGCGTCTGCCGTCGCGTTACACCTCGGATTTGAGCAACGCTCTGGCCGCTCGGCAAGCCACATCGATGGGCATTGCACTTCTTACGATTCCGATTGCGGCTCCCTTTGCCGGATTCCTCGACGTACTCGCGCCCGCATTCGCCGGCCATGCCGCGGACGTGACCGAGGAAAACCTGCAATCGCGTTGTCGCGGCGCGATCCTGATGGCACTGTCGAACAAGACCGGCCGCATGCTGCTCACCACCGGCAACAAGAGCGAGTACGCAACCGGATATGCGACGATCTACGGCGACATGTGCGGTGGCTTCGCGCCGCTCAAGGATTGCTACAAGGACCTCGTCTACGCGCTGGCGCGCTGGCGCAATCGGCATGGCGAGGTCATTCCACAGGCCGTGATCGAGCGTGCCCCGTCGGCGGAACTGCGCGAGAACCAGACCGATCAGGATTCGTTGCCGGCGTACGCGATGCTCGACGCAATCCTCGAGCGCTTTATTGAGGGTGAGCAGTCGCAGGCTGAAATCGTTGCCGCCGGTTTCGACGAGGCCACCGTGCGCCGTATCGCGCAGCTGGTGCTGGCCAGCGAATACAAACGCCGTCAGTCCGCGCCGGGACCGAAAATCTCCACCCGCGCGTTCGGCCGCGACCGGCGCTATCCGATCAGTTCGGGATGGCGTTGATCGGACAGTGGGAAGCAGAATCCGCTTCAGCCCCGTGAGGCAAGGGGGGCGATCCCTTGCGCAGCAAGGAAATAGGGGTTGTAGAAGTGCGGCGCGGTTGCCGCCGTCAAGCGCGGTCGGGCTTTATTTGAAAATCAACCTCGGAACGGAATCATCCGCCACCACCAGTGCGGGTGTTTCGGCCAGTTGCCGGCGAAGTACGGGTGGTTGGGGTAGTTGAGCTTGAGCACACGCTCGGCATCGGCGGCGAGTTTGTCCTGACCGAGC
>JAGWXP010000139.1 GCA_018969845.1 Lysobacteraceae bacterium
CCCTGCGCGTCCCGGCTTTCAGTGATGCAAGTCGGAAACAGTTCAGCGATCCGCTCGATGTTGGCGGCGACGAGATCCGGGGAGTGCATTTTCAACTTGTCCATCAGTGAAGCTCCCAAAGCATTCGGATAGGTACGGCGAACATCCCTTCGCCGAAACGGACGCAGGCTTCGCCGTCGTACAACACCACGCCGGCGACAAAGCGCTTGCCGGCTACATCGCGCAGGCGGCGCAGGCCGCTGAAATCCGATGGTGTGACCGTGGCGGACGCTTTTACTTCGACGCCGGTCAGCTCGCGCGCACCGCGTTCGATGACGATATCCACTTCCTGCATGTTCTGGTCGCGAAAGTGGAAAAACGCATGGTCGCGCGCGTGCCAGCTGGCTTGCCTGCGCAATTCCTGAAACACGAAGGTTTCCAGCAGATGTCCGAACAATGCGCGATCGGCGGCCAACGCATCGCTGCCAACGCCCAGCAAGCCACAAGCCAGGCCAGTGTCCCCAAGATGCAACTTTGGAGTCTTGACCAATCGACTGGCGCGATTGCTGTACCAGGGTGAGAGCCGTTCGAGCAGGAAAATGCGTTCCAGCAACGTGACGTAATCGCCGATGGTGGGTCGGCTGAGTTGGAAAGGTGCGGCCAGCTCGCTCAGATTAAACAGCTGCGCGGTGTGGGCGGCGGCGTGGGCGAGCAGTCGCGGCAGCACGTCCAGTGAACTGATGCGAGACATGTCGCGTACGTCGCGCTGGACCAGGGTGTCGATGTAGTCGCGATACCAGTTGGTGCGGCGCCGTCCTTCGGGGCGCGCCAGTGCCGCCGGATAGCCGCCTGCCGTCACGAAGGTGACGAGCTCATCCTTCAGGCGCGGCAGGCTGCGATGCTTGAAGTCGCCCGCGAACAGATGGTCGAGGAAGCGCGATGCCTTGCCCGCCAGCTCGCACTGGGCCAGCGGGTGCAATCGCTGGATCGCCATGCGCCCAGCCAGAGAATCGGCCAGCTTCGGCACCAGCAACACGTTCGCCGAACCGGTCAGCAGAAAGCGGCCGGGCTGGCGGTCGCGATCCACCACGGCCTTCAGGGTGGTGAACAAGCCGGGCACACGTTGCACTTCATCAAGAACGGTACGCGCGGGAAGGCTGTCCACAAAGCCGACCGGGTCAGTTTCCGCAGCGGTGCGCGCAGTGTTGTCGTCGAAACTGGTGTACGTGTATCCGCGTTTGTCGCCGAGCATCCGCGCCAGCGTGGTTTTGCCGCACTGGCGCGGGCCGTGCAGCAGCACCACGGGCGAATCGGCCAGGGCCTCGACGATCACAGGCTCGGCCAGACGGGGATACAGCGTGGTTTCCGACATAGGATGACTGAAATGCCTGGATCAGGCTGATTGTAAGGTTCCGATAAAGCTGATTGCAAGGTTTATATCAAGCTAATTGAAATCACCGTGAGCGTCCAATCTCCTATCCTGCCGCATGGTGACGCGCGCAGGCGCGCGAGCAGCAGGTTCTTTTCGCGTAAGGCACGATTGACTTCCACCTTGCGGTTGAACTGTTTCGCGCGCGCCAGTTGCGCCTCGAGCTGTGCGCATTTGCGCTCGGCGGCGCGAACCTGTGCAAGGCGCTCAAGCTGGTCACGCAAGGTTTCGCCGCGCCGTGCCGACAGTGGAATCAGGCAACGCAGCAATTCGCGATACAAGCCCGCCAGGTCCAGTGCGACCGGCCAGAAGTGCTAATCGAGATAATTGACTGACCGGATTCGGCCAAGACCAGAAGCTGCGACTCAGAAAATCGTCGCAACAAAGCCGTCAGTCGTGTAACGCTGTATCCTCTGCATCGGCGCTCATGCCGGGGTTGAAGGGGAAACCATGAAGGCACTGTCGAAAGTCCGCATCGTTGCGGCAGCATTCGTTCTCGCTGCCAGCATCTCGCAGGCCGGCACGATCACCGTGACCGACAATCTGTCCTATCCGGACATGAGCGACACCACCTGCACGCTGTCGCAAGCGATTGCGGCAGCCAATCTCGCCAATGGCGTCACTCCCGACAGCGTCGGCTCGGCCACCACGGACGTGGGGTTCAACTACTCGGGCCCCCTGGCGGCCCACAAACTCGGCAACTGCGCCGGCGCCACATCAGGCGCCAACAGCATCGTCTTCGCGCCGGCGCTGGCGGGCGCGACGCTCACCTACACGACGGCGGATTTCTCCACGACACCCTGGAACGCGGACACGGGAGGCGTGAGCAGCGTCAATGGCATGGCGTATGGCCATGGCGTCGACCCCAACAACCTCGCGGACAATTATTGGTACGGCCTGAACGCCCTGCCGCCGATCGCCAGCGAAATCCGCATCGACGGCGGCACCGCGGGGGTCACGTTGAAAATCACGATTCCCTCGCTTCCGCCGACTGCGCGGCTGCGGTTTTTCTACGTGTCCGGCGGCCTCACCGGCGAATTGCCGGCCGGCAGCCTGAGCCTGCAAAACATGACGCTGACGGGCGGCGTCGCCCGGGGCGGCATCGGCACTGCGGGCGGCGCCGGCATGGGCGGTGCCATTTTCAACCAGGGCATCCTGAACCTGACCGCCGTCACCTTGACCTCGAATTCTGCCATCGGAGGCGATTCAAAAAGTATTGGTAATGGGGGCGGTGGCATGAGTGACCGCAGCACCATCGGGGGGGGCGGCATGGGAGGCGGCCCGCTGGGCAACTTCACCTACGGCGTTAACCCCTTGGGGGTGGCCCCCTTGGGTGGGGCATACGGCGGACAAGGCGGGGCTCAAGGAGGCAATGCCGGGGCCGGCGGTGGCGGTTTCACGACCGGCAGTGATGGCGGCACGGCCTCGGCGGGAGTACCCGGGATTGGCGGCGGCTTGGGCGGGCTCGGCGGCTGCAGTGCCGGGGCCACGGGCTGCTACGGCGACGGCGGCGGCGGCGGCGGCGGGAATTTGGGCAACAACGCCGGCGGCAGCTTCGGCCAGGGCTCACTGAACCCCGGTAGTTCTGCGAGCGGCGGCGGAGTCGGCGGCGGCGGTGGCGGTGCCGGCAACGGTGGCTTCGGCGGCGGCGGTGGCGGTTTTGGCAACGGTGGCTTCGGCGGTGGCGGTGTCTTGGGCGGCTTTGGTGGGGCCGACGGCGTCAGCGGCGCCACCGCGACCACCGCGGGGGCGGGCGCGGGCATGGGCGGCGCGATCTTCAACCATCGCGGCAGCTTGAACCTGACCAATGTCACGATGAGCGGCAACAGCGCCAGCGGAGGAACGTTTGTTGGTAGTCCGCCCTATGGAAGCGGCCTCGGCGCGGCGATCTTCAACCTCAACGGCACGGTGACGATTGCGTATTCCACGCTGGCGAACAACGCGGTCAACTCCAGCAAAGGCGGCGCCCTCGGCGGCGGCCCCGGTGATGGCGCGGTGTATTCCGTCGCGTACGGCAACAAGATCGAGGACGGCACTTCGAGCCTCGCCGCGCTGACCATCACCGACAGCATCATCACCGGCACCGTGGCGAGCAACGGCGCGGGCAACAACGATGTGGTGAACAACGTCGTGGCCGGTACCCACCCGGCCAACACCGGCAATACGGCGACGCTCACGTACACCGGCAAGAACATCATCGGTGCCAGCCAGAACGCCACGAGCAGCGCGGGCGCCACTGCCACGCAGAACGGCGCGCCGACGAGCAGCGCCGATCCGAAGCTCGGTGCGCTGTTCAACTACACCGGCCCAACGCAGACCATGCGGCCACTCCCCGGCAGCCCGGCCATCAACGCGGTCAGCTGCACGAATGCGCCGCCTACCGACCAGCGCGGCGTGACCCGGCCGCAGCCGTCAGGCGGCAATTGCGACTTGGGCTCCGTGGAACTGACCGTCGTCGAACTGGATCGCATCTTCGCCGACAATTTCGACGGAACGCCGACGCTGTAGGGTGTCCACAACTTGCTCTGCACAGACGCAGTGCCTTCAGCCATGCTGCATGCGCGCGCACGGTGCCAGCTCAATCGCCCCACGTTCAAGAAGCCGTGAACCCGCCGTTCGCGAATGTCGGCAACGGGTCGCGGGCAGTCCGTGGCCGGTTTATGTTGGCGCTGACCCTGATCTGACCCGCATGCCGATTCTGGCGGTGACCCACTTGTGGTGGGTACGGGCCAAGAGTCGATTGGTTTCTCCCACTGCGAGGCAGGGTCAGTCAAAACTCGGCAACTGGCTCAACTCAAGATCGGCGCCCACAGCCGAGCGGCTAAGCCGCTAGAGGGGAAGTCTCCTTTTTACTCGGTCGCGTGGTGACTGATAATGTGAAGTTCGATCGGTTCGGCGGTGGCGTGCGATCATCCGCTTCAGGGGGCGGGCGTAAGCGGATGGCGGCTAGTATGGGCAACTCATCGCTTCGAATCCGTTCGTGAAGATCGTGTCGCTTGTCACCACGAGGTATTGCGCAGCGCTCGGCACACCATTCACCCATGCGCGAATCCGTGCCGGACCCGGCGGAAAACACGCCAGCGCGTTCGCAGATCCGGTAAAGCTCGTGTCAGTGGTGTTCAAGGTCTCATCGTTCGGCACGAAACGCGTTTGTTCGTTGTCCAGGCGCTGGATCTCGAATACCGGCGAATTGCTGGCGGAATTGTTGGTCGCACCGCCGCTTGCCTCCAGCCACGGCATGAAACCTGTGGCAGTGGCAACACCAGACACATACGTGCTGCCGCTGGCAGTCGCCGTCAACTGGCCGCCCTGCAGCAACGGCGAATTGGCCGAAATCAGGTCTGGAATACGGGTATTGACGGGCGTCAATCCCGGGTCGTCTTGCTCGGCACTGGCGAGAGCGTTGACGCTGATGCCCAATCCACCCGCCACCAGCACCTTGCCCGAAGGCAGCAAGGTCGCGGTGTGAGCGTAGCGCGCCGCCGAGAGCAAACCCGCAGCGCTCCAGCTATCGCTCGCAGGATCGTACAGCTCGGCGCTTGCGAGAGCACCGCTGTTGTATCCACCCGCCACCAGCACCTTGCCCGAGGCCAGCAGGGTCGCGGTGTGATAATAGCGCGCATTCGCCAGCGAACCCGCCGCGCTCCACGAATTCGTCGCCGGATCGTACAGCTCGGCGCTGGCGAGAGCGCCGCTGCTGTTGAATCCACCCGCCACCAGCACCTTGCCCGAAGGCAGCAGGGTCGCGGTGTGAGCGTTGCGCGCCGTCGAGAGCGAACCCGCCGCGCTCCAGCCATTGCTCGCCGGATCGTACAGCTCGGCGCTGGCGAGAGCGCCGCTGCTGTTGTATCCACCCGCCACCAGCACCTTGCCCGAGGCCAGCAGGGTCGCGGTATGAGCGTAGCGCGCCGTCGCCAGCGAACCCGCCGCGCTCCAAGTGTTCGTTGCAGAATCGTAAAGCTCGGCGCTTGTGAGGGTGCCGTTGTTGACGGCACCACCCGCCACCAGCACCTTGCCCGAAGGCAGCAGGCTTGCGGTGTGATTCTCGCGCGCATTCGCCAGCGAACCCACCGCGCTCCACGAATTCGTCGCCGGATCGTACAGCTCGGCGCTGGCAAGATTGCCGCTGGTGCCCCCGCCTCCAACCGCCAGAACTTCACCGGATGGCAGCAAGGTTGCGGTGTAATACCCGCGTGCGGTCGCCAGCGAACCGGTCGCAGTCCACGTGTTGCTCGCCGGGTCGTACAACTCGGTTGAGGAAAGATATCCGCTTGCGCCGTACCCACCCGCCACCAATACTTCGCCCGATGGCAGCAAGGTCGCCGCATCGGACTCGCGCGCGGTGTTCAGCGATGTCACCGCTGACCAGGCGTTTGTTGCCGGATCGTACACCTCGGCGTTGGCGACAGGACTAAAACTTGGATTCTCACCACCCGCCACGAGCACTTTACCCGAGGGCAAGAGGGTCGCGGTATGGTTGAAGCGGACGGTTACCATGGAAGAGGCCGATGACCAAGCATCCGCCACCGGATCGTACACCTCGGCGCTGGAAAGAGGAGTCCCGCTTGTGCCGTCTCCGCCCGCTACAAGCACCTTGCCGGAGGCAAGCAACGTAGCGGTGTGCGCCTGACGCGCGTCCGTCATCGAATGCGCTGGCGACCACGTTTTGGCTGTCGGATCGTACAACTCGGCGCTGGCGAGGGCATTGCCGCCGTTGCCGTAGCCTCCCGCGACCAGCACCTTGCCCGAAGGGAGCAGGGTGGCGGTATGGAAAGACCGCGCGGTTGCCATCGATCCCACCGATGACCATGAGTTCGTTGACGGGTCGTACAACTCGGCACTGGAAAGAGGTGCGTAGTTTGCGTCGTCCCCTCCGGCTACCAACACCTTGCCCGACGGCAGTAGGGTGGCGGTAGGCCAAAAGCGGGCGGCTCCCATCGAGCCAGCCGACGACCAAGTGTTCGTGGCCGGGTCGTACAGCTCGGCGCTGGAAAGGATGTTGGTTCCGTCGTTGCCACCCGCCACCAGCACCTTGCCCGACGGCAACACGGTTGTAGTGTGCCCGTCGCGCGCACTCACCATCGGTGCGGCGGCATGCCAAGTAGCGGTCACCGCAAATACCGGAGCGACCAGAATCAGGCCGATGACAAGCAGGAATAAACGCAGCCTTGCGGATGTGACGCTTCTGAGATCGCACATGACGATTCTCCGGTGTGCCCTTGGCAGGAAGAAGCCATGCTCCTAAACAAACCCTGAGGCACACTACTACCACTACGGCGGGCGTTCAATGACTCACACGCGACGATTTGCAGTAATAAGGGTGTCCTAGATTTTGTGTAAATCGATCAATGAACAATGCCGTGAAGCTGCCAGTCGCGACAGGCTACAGGGTCGAAAGTTCGCGTTGCTCAGATGCGCGCGCATGACGGCGGTGTCTTGATGGGACGCCAGAGCGCTGGTTTTGATGGGACGAATTGCGTCCAACCGGCAGCACCAGCGAATCTGCTTTTACTGCGGCAGAAT
>JAGWXP010000140.1 GCA_018969845.1 Lysobacteraceae bacterium
ACCATCGCCAGCCGGTCCTGCTCCGGGTTCAGCGAGCACAGCCCGTTGGAGAGCTTTTCCGGCAGCATCGGGATCACGCGCCGCGGGAAGTACACCGAGGTCGCGCGTTCGAGCGCGTCCAGATCGAGCGGCTCGCCGGGGCGCACGTAGTGCGACACGTCGGCGATGGCCACCACCAGGCGCCACCCCTGGCGGCGCCCCACGCGCGCGGGCTCGCAGTACACCGCGTCGTCGAAATCGCGCGCGTCCTCGCCGTCGATGGTGACCAGCGGCAGATCGCGCAGATCCAGGCGTCCAGCGATCTCTTCGCGCGAAACATCGGGTTCGACTTGTGCCGCTTCGCGCAAGGTGTCGTCCGGCCAATCATGCGGCAAGCCGTGGCTGGCGATCGCCATCTCCACGATCAGCGACGGCACGAGGCGCTCGCCGAGCACGCTGACGATCTCGCCGATCGGACCGCGCTGTGCGGTCGGCGGCTGGGTGATTTCGGCGACGACAATCTGGCCGGAGCGCGCGCCGCGATCCTTGCCCGGCGGAATCAGCACGTCCTGATGCAGGCGGCGATCGTCCGGTGTCACCACGACAATGCCATTTTCCGTGACCACGCGCCCGACCAGGCGCGAGGCGCGGCGTTCCAGCACTTCGACGATCGCGCCCTGCTTGCGGCCACGATGATCGACGCCGACGATACTCGCGAGCACGCGATCGCCGTGCAGCACTTTGCGCATCTGCGCGGGCGACAGGTAGATATCGTCACCACCGGCATCCGGGCGCAGGAAACCGAAACCTTCCGCATTGGCGAGAATGGCGCCCGGAATCAGATCGAGCTTTTGCGCCACGCCGTAGCCGCCGCGGCGGTTTTGCAGCAACTGGCCGTCGCGCAGCATAGCCGCCAGACGCTTGTCCAGCGCTTCGAGGTCGCGCGCATCGGTCAGCCCGAGTTCTTGCGCCAGTGCCTCCGCATTGAGCAGTTGCCCGCGCTTGCCGAGCACGTCGAGTATGGTTTCCCGGCTCGCAATTGGATGCTCGTAACGCTGTGCCTCGCGCTGTGCGTGCGGATCATCTTGGCGCGGCGCCGGCCGTTGCTCACGCGCGGGCTTGCCGCTGCGGGGCTTGGGCAGATCCGGCAGCCAACCCGGACGCTTGGGTACCGGCTTTCCTTGTCCGGCACGAGCCGGTTTTTTCTTCTTCACGGCAATCCTGCCATCGTCAGTTCGACGCGATCATAGCAGCGCGCGAACGTAGACAGTGCGCAAGGCTCCCGGTATCATTCGCGGCTCGCAAAAAGCGGCATCGCACACCTGCCCAGGTGGCGGAATTGGTAGACGCACTAGTTTCAGGTACTAGCGGGTAAAACCGTGGAGGTTCGAGTCCTCTCCTGGGCACCAACGCACCGCGCCGTTTCATCCTACGGCAAGTCCTTGGCCTCAGGCACATCACGCAGCCGCACCTGATCCGCTGCGGGCACACGGATTTCCGCTTTCCCGGCAGACTTGAGCGCGGCATTCAAAGCGGCCAGTTCGTTTTTCTGCACACCGTTCCAGCGTTTCAAGGCGCGATCCAGTCGCGCATCCGCCGCCGTGACGACCTCGCGCTGCGGCTGCGTGGGTGCGCGGTCGCTGCCTTCCAGATCCGCAGCAACGGCGGAAAGCACGCCGCCGATATCGTCGAGGTTTTCGCCGTCGTGACCCGCACCGGAGCGCAACGGCGCAACCGCGGAGTGGTATTTCGCCAGCGCGGGCGCAACCGACTTGCCCTGTGCACCATCGCCGAGTTTTTCGATCTGCGCACCGACATCGTGAATCTGTCCGTAGGCGACGAAATCGCGGTCGAGCGCCTTATCCACCTGCTGACCGAAGATCAATGTCGCCGACAGCGCAGATGCATCCAGCGGCACACGCGGATCGGGCACGACCTTGAGCGGGACTGTCTGCACCTTGCCGTCGATGTTTAGCGCGACCGTGTAATCGCCCGGCGCCGCGAGCATGCCCTGCGGCACGATCGGCGTGCCCTGGCCGAACACCGCGTTGATGCCGTAGTCGTAATGCACCGCACGCGGACGCGGCAGGCGCAGATTCCACACGAAGCGATGCATGCCCGCGGCGGCGGAAAGCGGCGCCGGTTTGCGGGTCCAGGATGCGGCGAAGTAACGCTCGGCATCCGGCACCGTTTCCGGCCGGTCGCTGGCAAAACGACGCACGAGGTTTCCGGCCGCATCGCGGATTTCGAGCACGACATTTTGCGCTGCGCGTGCAAGTCGGTAATCGATGATCGCGCCGTTCGGCGGATTTTCACCGAGCGCGGTGTCCGCCGGCGGCGGCGTATCCTTGTTCTGGCTGCCGCGCACGCGGATCGCCGGCGCCGGATCGAACAGCACGTCGGCATTCGCGGCCAGCTTCGCGTGCTGGCGCAGCGGCGCAAGATCGTCAAGCACCCAGATCGCGCGGCCCTGCGTGGCGGCTATGAGATCGCCGTCGTGCACGAGCAGATCGCGCACCCAGGCCGTGGGCAGATTGCGCTGCAGCGATTGCCAGTGCGTGCCATCGTCGAAGGACACGAACACACCCGCGTCCGTTCCGGCGTAGAG
The DNA here is from genome assembly GCA_018969845.1 of Lysobacteraceae bacterium. Lineage (GTDB taxonomy): Bacteria > Pseudomonadota > Gammaproteobacteria > Xanthomonadales > Rhodanobacteraceae > Rudaea. The sequence goes on from JAGWXP010000140.1 coordinate 2,588, forward strand.
CAAACCGGTCACGGTCGGATCGGAGCGGACCACGTCGACGAAATGCCCCGCCGGCAATCCCGCGCTGATGTCGGACCAGCTCTTGCCGCCGTCGTGCGTGCGCAGGACGCGAGGCGCAAAATCGTCCTGACGGTGGTTGTTCACCGCAATGTACACCGTGTTCTTCTGAGCGGCCGAAACGTCGACGCTGGCGATCTTGGCCCACGCCGGCACGAGCTTGGGCGTGACGTTCTTCCAACTCTTGCCACCATCGAGCGTGCGTTGGATCGTGCCGTCGTCGGTGCCGATCCAGATTTCGTCGTTGTCGCGCGGTGACGGTGCGATGGAGAAGATCACGCCGTAGCCGCAGGCGCGCGCGGTGGCAGGCCCGAGGTTGCCGCCGCAATTTTCCGCGTGCGGATCCTTCGCGGAAAGATCAGGGCTTATCGTCTGCCAGGTCGCGCCCTTGTCGATCGAGCGGAACAGCACCTGGGAGCCCTGATACAGCGGATACGGCGGCAGCGGAGATGCCGCGATCGGCGTGATCCAGGTGTAGCGGTATTTCACCGACGTCGGGCGTTCGCCGTAACTGGAAACCGGCCAGGGCGAGATGTTCTGCACCTCGCCGGTGCGCGCATCCCAGCGCGACAGGCGCCCGCCGAGGCCAGAGCCGTAGACGATGTTGGCGTCCTGCGGATCGGGAATGTCGTAGTCGCGCTCGTCGCCGCCGACCGGGTGCCAGTCGCGCATGCCCAGCGCGCCGTAGTCGCTGCGGCTGGCGATGCCGACGGTGCCCGAATCCTGCTGCCCGGAATAGATCCAGTACGGAAAGCGGTTGTCGGCGGCGAGGTGGTAGAACTGCCCGGTCGGCTGGTTGTACCAGTCACTCCAGTGCGCGCCGCCATCCACAGTCACCACCGTGCCCTGATCGCTGGCGGTGACGATGTGATCCGGATGTTTCGGATTGATCCAGACGAAATGATAATCGTCGCCGCCCGGCGCGCCCTTGAAGACGTGCCAGGTCTTGCCGCCGTCCTCGGACATGCGGATCGACTGGCCGGCGGAATAAATGCGGTCGCGGTCCGTCGGATCGACCGCGATGCGGCAGAAATAGTCGTTCTCCAGCCAGCCTGCGCCGCTCATGCGCGTCCAGCTGGCGCCGCCGTCGTCGGAGCGGTACAGGCCGCCCTCGTCCTTCGCCCCGGCATGCGGCACGTTGCCGCTGTATGGCGCCGCATTCACCACGGCATAGACGCGGCCGCCGCCGGCCGTGGCCAGGCCAATGCGGCCCAGCGTCGCCTGCGGCCAGCCGTGGCCGGCGATGCGCTTCCAGGTGACACCGCCATCGGTGGATTTGTATACACCGCTGCCCGGCCCTGCATTCGGCTGGAAGTACGACAGCCACGGATAGTTGCGCACCTGCCAGGCCGCGGCATAAACGGTTTGCGGATTGGCCGGATCGGCGGCGAGGTCGACCACACCGGTATCGGCATTGACGAACAGAGTCTGTCTCCAGGTCCTGCCGCCATCAGTCGAGCGGAACACGCCGCGTTCCTTGTTGGGACCGAAATAATGTCCGAGCGCGCCGACCAGCACCGTGTCGGCATCGCGTGGATCGACCAGAATCTTGCCGATATGGCGCGTCGCGGCGAGTCCCGCCGAAGCCCAGGTCTTGCCACCGTCTGTGGATTTGTATACGCCGTTGCCGGCAGCGACGTCGTAGCGTGCGGCGACCTGACCGGTGCCGACGTAAATCGTGTCCGGATTCGACGGCGCAATCGCCAGGGCGCCGACCGCGGCGGCCGGCAAATCGCCCATCGGATGCCAGGTCGCGCCGGCGTCGTCGCTCTGCCATACGCCGCCGCCGGCGGCACCGAAATAGAAGGTATCGGGCCGATCCGGAATACCGACCGCCATCGTGCTCCAACCGGCGCGGAACGGGCCGATCAGGCGCCAGCGCATGGCATCGGCAATCTCAGCCGGCGGCGCCGCGAAGAGCGGAAACGCGAATGCGATGGCGGCGAGGGCTGCGCCGCGGCGTAGGCAAGGGGCGATCATGCGGTTTCTCCTGAAAATTCCTGCGCAGCGCGCCGGGGTTTATGCGAAGGGATCTTTCAACGCGATGGTGTCGTCGCGGTCGGCGCCGGTTGCGACCAGGGCAATGTGCGTACCGGCCAGTTCCTCCACCGCGCGCAGGTATGCCCTCGCGGCCGGCGGCAATCTGGAAAAATCCCGTATTCCACACGTGGATTCTTCCCAGCCGGGGAACTCCAGGTACACCGGCTTGCACTCGTCCCAGCCGGCGGCATCCAGCGGCGCCAGCTCACGGCGCTTGCCGCGGTATTCGTAGGCGACGCAGACCTTGATCGAGGGCAGCCCGTCGAGCACGTCGAGCTTGGTGATGGCCAGGCCATTGATGCCGTTGATCTGCACCGCGCGCTTGAGCGCGACGAGGTCGATCCAGCCGCAGCGGCGCGGGCGTCCGGTGGTGGCGCCGAACTCGTTGCCGCGCTTGCGCAGCGCCTCGCCGGTGGCATCGTCGAGTTCGGTCGGGAACGGCCCGCCGCCGACGCGCGTCGCATAAGCCTTGCAGATGCCGAGCACGTAGTCGATGTCGCAGGCGCCGACGCCGGTGCCGGCGCAGGCGCCGCCGACCGTGGTGTTCGACGAGGTCACGTAAGGGTACGTGCCATGGTCGATGTCGAGCAGCGCGCCCTGCGCGCCCTCAAAAAGTATACTCCGGCCGTTCTTGCGCAATTCGTGCAAGGTTGTGGCGACGTCGTCGATCATGGGCTTGACGTACTCGCCGAACGCGAGCGCCTCGTCGAGCACCTTGCGGTAATCGACTTCCTCGGCCTTGAGCCAATGCTTAAGCACGAAGTTGTGGTAATCGACGATGCCGCGCAGCTTGTCCGACAACTCGTGCGGATACATCAGGTCGGCCACGCGCACGCCGCGGCGCGCGGCCTTGTCCTCGTAGGCGGGACCGATGCCACGCCCGGTGGTGCCGATGGCCTGTTTGCCGCTGGCTTTCTCGCGCGCCTGATCCAGCGCGATGTGGTAGGGCATGATCAACGGCGTGGCCGGACTGATCTTCAGGCGCGGGCGCACGTCCACGCCCTGAGCTTCGAGTTCGCCGATTTCCTGCTGCAGCGCCGCCGGCGACAGCACCACGCCGTTGCCGATCAGGCATAGCACGCCATCGCGCAGGATGCCGGAAGGTATCAGGTGCAATACCGTCTTCTTGCCCTTGATGACGAGCGTATGCCCGGCGTTGTGGCCGCCCTGGAAGCGCGCCACCGCACCGACGCGCTCGGTGAGCAGGTCGACGATCTTGCCCTTGCCTTCGTCGCCCCATTGGGCTCCGAGAATTACAACAGACTTTCCCATAATGCTTCCGTGTAGGTGCGCCGACGATTATTCGTGCGTTCCGCGATACGTCTTCTCGCCCGCGGTCACGCGCAATTTCAGACGGTTTTGCGCGGTTGGCAGCGGACAGGTCGCGTACGGCGTGAACGCGCAGGGCGGATTGTAAGCCTTGTTGAAATCGATCACGATCTTGCCGTCCCTGGGCGGATCGGTATAGAGCATGCGCGAGGCGCCGTAGGTCTCGTGGCCGTTGGTCCTGTCGCCGAATGTCAGGAACAGGTTCGTGTCGCCCGGCGTTTCGATCACCGGCTCCAGGCGATAGGACTTGCCATCACGCGTGAACACGGCCGCGCCGGGCACCACGACCTTGTCGACCTGACCGAGGATATTGGGTTCTTCGACTTCATGCGGCGGATCGTAGGCCTCCCACTTCGCCACGATGCGCCAATTCTCGTCAATCGGAAAATAATCGATGCCCGTGAAGTGCGTGCGCGTCGGCGCATCGGTGTCCTTCACGCGCAGGCCGACCTTGTCGCCGCGCTGGATCAGATAGAAACTCATCGTGCCGAAGGAAACCGTGGTCGGCTTGTCGTGGCTGTCGTCGAGCAACACGGCCTCGCGCACCGGTTTGCCGTCGATGGTCGCGCCGGCATCCTTGTCCAGCGTGATCGCGGCCTTGCCGTGATCCAGCACGATCGTGCCCAAATGCGCCGGCGCCTTGGCCAGAATGATGTCGTTGTCCTTGGCCGAGCCGAGCGTGTTCCTGCCGTCCTTGAGCCAATCCAGTGCCACCAGCGACAGCCACCCGTGCGGCGCGCGCAGATGCTCGACGCGCTGCGTGCGCCAGGACTGGATTTCTTTCGTGTAGGCCGCATCGCCACCCGCGGCAGCGCCGGAACCGCCCAAGCCCACTCCCGCTGCGACGATGGCCGCGACCGTCAAGACCGATTGCAACATGTTCAACTCC
>JAGWXP010000141.1 GCA_018969845.1 Lysobacteraceae bacterium
TGGAATGTGTGTCACCGCCACGCCTACGTGACCCTGGCCGACTTTGCGCAAGGCCGCTACGGCAATCGCTGGCTGGCGCTGGCGGTGGCCGTGACCGGCGTGCTCGCCACCTTGCCCTATATCGCCTTGCAACTGGTCGGCATGCAGGTGGTGTTCGAGGCGATGGGATTCGGCGGCCTGCGCCAGGGCGCCGAGATCGCGCTGATCGTGGCCTTTGTCCTGCTTGCGGTATACACATATACCAGCGGTCTGCGCGCACCGGCCATGATCGCCTTCGTCAAGGACACGATGATCTACATCTTCGTGATCGCCGCGGTGATCGTCGTTCCCGCAAAGCTCGGCGGCTACGGCGCGGTGTTCGCCGCCGCCGATCACGCCTTCACCGCAAAAGGCGGCACGGCCGGCATCCTGCTGCATTCCGGTCAGGCGATGCCTTTCGCCAGTCTGGCGTTCGGCTCGGCGCTCGCGCTGTTCCTGTATCCGCATGCCGCCACCGGCATGCTGGCCGCAGCGAACGCCGGCAGCCTGCGGCGCAATGCCATGCTGCTGCCGGCCTACAGCCTCCTGCTTGGCCTGATCGCGCTGATCGGCTACATGGCCATCGCCGCGCAGGTGGATGCCAAGGGCACCGCCATCGTGCCGGCGCTGATTCTGCAGAGTTTCCCGGAATGGTTCGCCGGATTCTGCTGCGCCGCGATCGCGCTCGGCGCACTGGTGCCGGCGGCGATCATGTCGATCGGCGCGGCGAATCTGGTCACGCGCAATATCTGGCGGCCGTACATCAACGCCGACATCACGCCGGCGCAGGAAGCGCAGGTCGCGAAAGTGACCTCGCTGGTGGTGAAATTCGGCGCGCTGGCCTTCGTCGTGTTCCTGCCGATGCAGTACGCGATCGACCTGCAACTGCTCGGCGGCATCTGGATATCGCAGATTTTTCCGCCGATCGCGTTCGGCTTGTTCACGCGCTGGTTCCGTCCAGGCGGATTGCTCGCGGGCTGGGCGGTCGGCATGGCGCTGGGTTCGACGTTGAGCTGGATCGAAGGGGTCAAGCCGGTATACCCCTTGCCGGTGATGGGAAACGTCTACATCGGCCTGATCGCGTTGGTGACGAATATCGTCGTCGCCGCGGCAATCACCGCGATCGCGAATGCGCGCGGCACGGCGCGTGCGCCGGACGCGACGGCGGCCAACGATTACGAAGACGCCGCGGCAACGCGCTCGTAGTCGACAAAGTCGAACGCAAATTCGTGTTTCGCATCGGCGGCATGATGCGTGCGCGCCGTTTCGCGCCACGCCTGTGCGGCGAACGCCGGAAAGAACGTGTCGGCAGCATCTGCGGCGCAATCGATTTGCGTCAGATGCAACCGGGTCGCTCGCGGAAGCGCCAGTGCATACACCTCACCGCCGCCAATCACCATCAGTTCCACGCCCTTGGCCAGCGCGAGCGCGGCGTCGAGCGATACGACCGGCTCCTGATCCGGAAACGGCGCCGCGCCGGTGCGCGTCAACACCAGATTGCGCCGTCCCGGCAGGGGCTTGCCGATCGCCAGCGCGGTCTTGCGTCCCATCAGCACCGGCTTGCCGAACGTGAGCGTCTTGAAGCGTTTCAGATCGTCCGGCAGATGCCACGGCATCGCACCGCCGCGGCCGATGGCGCGGTTGCGGTCGAGCGCGGCGATGAGCACAATCGGTGGAAGCGTGAGCGCCCCGGATTTCATGCCGGGATTCCCCAAATCGCGGGTTTCAATGCAATTCATCCAGCGAATGTCAGTGAACGTAATGCTAGCCGGTATGCTTGCACTAATCATCAGCTCGGCTCCCGGGGCTGAAGTCACTGGCCGAGGCTACGACTTGCCGGCGCATTTCGTCGCTGGCCGAGTATTCGTCGAGCCGACTACGACTTCGGGAAAAACGCTGAGCTTCTATACAGACTCTGGCGGAGGCGCCAATCTGCTCTGCCACGAGGCGGCGGTGCGGCTCGACATAGCAAGCACGCCTACCAGCGATCCAGAGGCCGAGCAAGAACTCGGAAAACATCTAGCGATCGCACGCTTGCCAGTATTCGAACACGGCCACGGCATTCCTGCCAATGCTGATGGCGACGACCATCTGCTCGTCTACGATTGCACCACCAACCCTATGGGTGGCGACGGCTTTCTCAGTAGCCGATGGTTTGCTGGTCGTATTTGGACCTGGGACTATCCCCGCGAACGCCTGCGCATCGAAAGTGCCACATGGGTTCCGCCGAAATCCTCGACACGCACTGTGCTCGGGTTCAAAACCGCCGCAGACGGCACGCGCAAATTGAACTTCGCACGCATCACGGTGCACATCGACGGCAAACCGCTCGACATGCTCCTGGACACCGGTGCAACAGCCGTGCTGACGTCTGCGACGCTAAACGCGATCGCGGACAAACAGCCGGCGCGCCGTGCCACGAGTTTCATCACCGACTCGCAGTTTCAGGCGTGGCACCAAGCCCACCCGGACTGGCGCGTGATCGAGAAGGCGCAGCGGTTACTGAACGCCGCCATGATCGAAGTGCCAGAGGTCGAGATTGCCGGCGCGCGCATAGGCCCGGTCTGGTTTACCTGGCGGCCGGACAAGAGTTTTCATCAATTCATGTCGAGCATGACGGACAAACAGATCGAAGGCGCGATCGGCGGCAACGCGCTCGGCCATTTCCAGATGACAATCGATTACCCCAACGCGGTGGCGTACTTCCAATGTACGCGAGACTGCAAGCCTACACCGCCACGGGCGCCTTGATCGCCGCATGCGAGCGATACCCTTCGATGGCGATATCCTCGAAGCGGAAATCGAAGATCGAGCGTACGTCCGGATTGAGTTTGAGCGCCGGCAAGGGCAGCGGTTCGCGCGCGAGCTGGGTGCGCGCCTGCTCGATGTGATTTTTATACAAATGCACATCGCCGAACGTGTGCACGAAATCGCCGGGCGTCAGATCGCACACCTGCGCGATCAGGTGCGTGAGCAGCGCGTAGCTGGCGATATTGAACGGCACGCCGAGAAAGACGTCCGCCGAGCGCTGATACAACTGGCATGACAAGCGGGCGCGTTGCGAATTGGCGGATCGTGCTACGTGGAATTGAAACAGGCAATGGCAGGGTGCCAGCGCCATCTTCGCCAGCTCGGCCACGTTCCAGGCGCTGACCACCAGCCGGCGCGAATCCGGATTGCGTTTGATCTCGTCGATCAGCCAGGCGATCTGATCGACAACCTTGCCGTCCGCTGCCTGCCAGCTTCGCCACTGCCGGCCGTAGACCGGACCGAGGTCGCCGTTCGCATCGGCCCATTCGTCCCAGATCGAAACGCCATTTTCCTTCAAGTAGCGGATATTCGTCTCGCCGCGCAGGAACCAGAGCAGTTCGTGCACGATGGATCGGGTGTGCAGCTTCTTGGTCGTGACCAGCGGAAAGCCGTCGGCCAGATCGAAGCGCAACTGCCGGCCGAACAGCGCACGCGTACCGGTGCCGGTGCGGTCGGATTTTTCCGCGCCGTTTTCCAGCACGTCGTGCAACAGATCCAGATACTGCCGCATCAGGCCGCCGCCTTCACCGGCACGAGGGTCGGCGCGCGCCGCGACATCCACAGCAGCACGACACCGACGACGATCAGCGGAACGGACTGGAGCTGCCCCATCGTCAGCCAACCCCAGGCCAGGTAACCGAGCTGCGGATCAGGCAGACGCACGAACTCCACCGCGAAACGGAAGACGCCGTACAGCAACGCGAACAGGCCCGAGACCGCATAGCGCGGGCGCGGCTTGCGCGAGAAAATCCACAATGCGCAGAACATCACCACGCCTTCGAGCGCGAATTCATACAACTCGGACGGATGCCGTGCTTCGTGGTTGAGCTGACCGGCAACGAACATCCGCTGAAGTTCGGCGACCGACTTGCCGAGCGATTCGAGCGCGCGCGGATAGATCACGCCCCAGTTGCCGTCCGTGTACTTGCCCCACAACTCGCCATTGATGAAATTGCCGATGCGGCCCAGACCGAGTCCGATCGGCACCAGCGGCGCGACAAAGTCGATGGTGTCGAAGAAATGGATCGTGTGGCGCCGCGACCACCACCAGCCGGCAACGAGCACCCCGAGCAGGCCGCCGTGGAAAGACATGCCGCCGTCCCAGACGCGGAACAGCGCGAGCGGATCGTGCACGATCCAGTCCGGCGAGATGTACGAGAGCATGTACCAGATGCGCCCGCCCGCGATCACGCCGAGCATGCAGTAAAACGCCAGGTCCGAGAACGCCTCGGCGTTAACCGGCAGACGACCCTGACGCAAACGCAGGTTGCCCAGCCACCAGCCGCCGAGAAAGCCGCCGAGGTACATCAGGCCATACCAGTGCACGGCCAGCGGACCGATGGAAAAGGCGACGGATTGGATATTGTCGAAAAAGAACACGGGACACGCCATGCAAAAACGAAGGCCGCAAGTGTACTGGATTCGATGCGGCCAGCGCGCGCGACTCGGCACGGCGATGCTGGCATAATCCGTGTTTTCCCCGGGGAAACTCGCCATGCGCCACGCTCCGCTTTTCGCCCTGTTGGCTGTGTCCGGCCTGCTTGCCGCAGGCAGCCTGCGCGCCGACACGCCGCCGCCAACCCTGCCATCGGTGAAGAGCTCGGGTCTGCCCGTGCCATCGGCCGAGGATTTCGCCAAGCACCCGACCCTCGGCGATCCGGTGATCTCGCCGAACGGCAAATACATCGCGGTCGCCGTGCACAACACCGCCAACGATGCCGACAAATGGCAACTGGCCGTGCTTTCCCTGCCCGATCTGAAATATGTCAGCCGCCTGGACATGGTCGAGCGCTATCTGCCGATCGACATCACCTGGGTCAACAACCACCGTATTGTCATGGGTACTGGCGAGGAAACCGGTTTCGCCGAGGCACCACGCGCCACCGGTGACATCATCGCCGTGGACATCGACGGCAAACACAAGCGCGTGCTGTACAGCGACCGCCTGCGCGGCTCGATCGACGCACAGCGCACCTTGCTCAAGATGCCACAGGGTTTCGGCTCGATCAGCGGCAAGCCGGCCAAGCCGAACGGGCATTTCTACCTGACCGTGTATCCGGCAGCGGAAGGCGGCGGCGAGGGCGCGCAGGCGCACCGCACGATGCTGTTCGATATCGACGCGGTCAGCGGCAGCGTGCAGCAACTGGCCGAAATCGACCAGGACGGCTACGACTTTCTCGTTTTCGACGGCGTGGCACGTTACGCCTGGGGCGAGGACAACAATTTCACGGAGCACGCCTACTATCGCGCCGGCACGGGCGAGAAGTGGACCGAGCTGCCGGCCGCCGCGGTCGGCAAGAGTTTCAGGCCGCTGACGCTGACCCCCGACGGCAAGCAGCTATACGCGCTCGGCAACCCGGATGGCGGCCCCAACCAGTTCGCGATCAGCAATCTGGACGGCAGCCAGCGCAAGATACTCGCCGCCAATCCGCGCGTGAGCATCGCGCGCGTGTTCTGGACGCCGCACCCGTATGTGCCCTACGCCGCCGTGGCGATGGACGGAAAACCACAGTTCACCTGGCTGGCCGACGACAAATACGCCGCCGCGCTCAAGGCGCTGAACCAGAAATTCTCCGATCACAGCGTCGACTTCGCCGGCATGAGCGACGACGGTGCGGAGATTCTGGTCTACGCCAACAGCGACCGCGATCCGGGCACCTATGCGCTGTTCGAAACCGCCAGCAATAATCTGCGTCCGCTTTACCAGATCGCACCCTGGCTGAAGGCCAATGAGTTGGCCGAACGCAAGCCGTTCTGGTTCAAGGCATCCAGCGGCACGGAACTGGAAGGTTTCATCACCCTGCCGCCGCAGCGCGTGGAAAAGAATCTGCCGGCGCTGTTGATTGCGCACGGCGGTCCGATGGGTCCGCAGGATTTCTGGGCCCTGGGCACGACCTGGGAAAACGGCGAGGCGCAGTTCCTCGCCACGCGCGGCTACGCGGTCGTGCAGGTCAACTACCGCGGCTCCGGCGGCCGCGGTTGGAGTTTCCAGGAATCCGGCAAGCGCCAGATGGGCACCGGCATGATGCAGGACATGCTCGATGCGCTGAAATGGGCCGAAGACCAGGGCTATGTGGACAAGAACCGCGTCGGCGTCTACGGCGCCAGCTATGGCGGCTACACCGCCTACTTCCAGCCGGTGTTCGCGCCGCAGGGCACGTTCAAATGCTCAGTCGCGATCGCCGGCGTTTCCGATATCCGCGTGCAGGCCAACCGCAGCGACACGCGGCGCTCGCGCGCGGGCCGCAACTTCCTGCGCGAAGCCTGGGGCATGGGCGATCCGGCCTATATCGAGGCCAACTCGGCCATCGACCACATCGACAAGTTCAACACACCGGTGCTGATCGTGCACGGCGAGGACGATCCGCGCGTGCCGATCCAGAACGCGCGCGAAATGCGCGACGCGCTGCAGAAAGCCGGCAAGCCGTTCGAATACATGACCCGGCCCAAGGAAGGCCACGGCTTCTACAAGGAACAGAACAACATCGACCGTTACAACATGACCGAGGCGTTCCTGCTCAAGTACCTCGGGCCGGGGGCGCCGGTGGCTAATTGAATCGATCCGAGTGAAACATCAACGCCCGGCCACGCGCCGGGCGTTGCGTTTTGGCGATACGCTGACGCCATGAACCGCCTCGCCGCCGAAACCAGCCCCTACCTGCGCCAGCACGCCGACAATCCGGTGCACTGGTGGCCGTGGTGCGACGAAGCGCTTGCTTTGGCGCGCACTCACGGAACGCCGATTCTGCTCTCGATAGGATATTCAGCCTGCCATTGGTGCCATGTGATGGCGCACGAGAGTTTCGAG
>JAGWXP010000142.1 GCA_018969845.1 Lysobacteraceae bacterium
CCGGTCAGGCCGCAGTCGCCCACCGGCCCGCCGATCACGAACTTGCCGGTCGGGTTGATGTGGAACTTGGTGCCCTTGTGCAGCAGCTTGGCCGGCAGCACCGGCTTGAGGATCTCCTCGCGCACGGCTTCGATCAGGTCCTTCTGCTTGACGCCCGGATCATGCTGGGTGGACAGCACCACCGCGTCGATCGCCACCGCCTTGTCGTTCTCGTAGCGCAGGGTGACCTGGCTCTTCGCATCCGGGCGAAGCCACGGCAGCGGCGAGTTCTTCTTCTTGCGTATCTTGGCCTGGCGCTCGACCAGACGGTGCGAGTAGTACACCGCGGCCGGCATGAAGTCCTTGGTCTCGTTGGTGGCGTAGCCGAACATCAGGCCCTGGTCGCCGGCGCCCTGTTCCTCGGGATTCTTGCGATCCACGCCCTGATTGATGTCGGGTGACTGCTTGCCGATAAGGTTGAGAACGCCGCAGGTGGCGCCGTCGAAGCCGACGTCCGAGCTGTTGTAGCCGATGTCGAGGATCACCTTGCGGGTGATTGCTTCCAGATCGATCCATGCGCTGGTCGTGACTTCGCCGGCGACGATGGCGACGCCGGTCTTGACCATCGTTTCGCAGGCCACGCGCGCGCGCTTGTCCTGTGCCAGGATCGCGTCGAGCACGGCATCGGAAATCTGGTCGGCGATCTTGTCCGGGTGGCCCTCGGACACGGATTCGGAAGTGAAGAGGTAGCTGCTCATTGCTGGGGGAGTTCCGGCTGACAAAAGGAAAAGGCCGCGCATGATACAACGCCCGGCGGCGCTTTGCAGCAGCGCCGTCGCGACGTTGTGCCGCTGTTCATATTTGGACGTCTAGACGGCTACGCCGCTAACGGCAGATCGGCCGCGAGCGCGGCGAAATAATCGCGGGTCAGGCGCAACTGCTCGTGTGCCGTCTCGGCGCGATTGACCACGGCGCGAAACGCGCTGTATTCCAACGCGGTTCCATCCGCGGATGAAAAGCGGCCATTCTGGCCCGACTTTTCAACACGATTCGTTCCATCCTTGGCGTACCAGCCCAGATGCTTGCGCGCGATGCGCACGCCCTGCGGCTCGCCGTAGAACGCGTACAGTGCTTGCAGATGGCCGCAGAGGATTGCGCAGATTTCGTCCGCATCCGGCGCGGCGAGCAATTCGCCGGTGGCCAGATAATGCGCGATCTCGCGGAAAATCCACGGCCGGCCCTGCGCGGCGCGGCCGATCAGCAGGCCGTCGCAGCCGGTGCGATCGAGCACGGCCTGCGCTTTGTGTGGCGTGTCGATGTCGCCGTTCGCGAATACCGGAATGGATACGGATTGCTTGATCGCGGCAATGGTGTCGTACTCGGCCTCGCCCGCATACAGGTCGGCGCGCGTGCGCCCGTGCACCGCGAGCGCGGCGATACCGGAGTCTTGTGCGATCCGCGCAATGCGCACGCCGTTCCGGTTGTCGCGGTTCCAGCCGGTGCGGATTTTCAGCGTCACCGGAATTTCCACGGCGGCGACAACGGCGGCAAGAATGCGCGCGACCAGAGCTTCATCCTGCAAGAGCGCACTACCGGCATACACATTGCAGACTTTCTTGGCCGGGCAACCCATGTTGATGTCGACGATTTGCGCGCCTTGATCGGCGTTGTAGCGCGCCGCCTCGGCCAGCATCGCCGGGTCGTAACCGGCGATCTGCACGCTCACCGGCGCCGGCTCGCCGGCGTGATCCATGCGCTTGAGCGACTTGCGCGTCGCCCACAGGCGCGGGTCGGATGTGGTCATCTCGGTCGTGGCCAGCCCCGCGCCGAGCCGCTTGCACAAGAGGCGAAAGGGCTTGTCGGTGACGCCGGCCATGGGCGCGAGGCCAATGGGAGGATCGATGAGATAAGGGCCGATGCGCATGTGCGCATTGTACCCGCAGCGTCGGATCAGTTGCCGAAGCGCTCTGTCACCGCAGCAAACGTCGGCATCGCCGGCGCAGTGCCGATGGTTTCCGTGGACAGCGCCGCGCAGCGGTTGGCGTGGGCGACGACGCGGCGGAATGGCGCATTGTGGAAAAGTACCAGCGCGGCGGCGAGCGTGCCGGAGAACGCGTCGCCGGCGCCGGTGGTATCGACGGTGTGCACGCGTTCGGTGGGCAAACGGTAGTGCGTGGCATCGTCGCCGCGACGTGCATCCCCGTGCGAGACGAAACTGCCCTGCGCACCGAGCGTGATCACGACGGTTTCCACGCCCAGCCGGCGCGCCAATGCGTGCAGCTCGGCGTCGCCGCGTCCGGCGAGCGTGGCCGGATCGATGCGGTCATCCGCGAGGCGCTCGAGCAACAGGGCGAATTCGGTTTCGTTCGGGGTCAGGATGTCCGCGCGCCGGACCAGATCGCCCTGCAGGCCTGCAACGACCGGCGCGGGATTGAGGAGGCGGGTCAGGCCGTGGCGTTCGCCGAGTTCCAGCGCGGCGGCAATTGCATCCAGGTTGTTTTCCAGTTGCAACAGCAGGATCTTCGCGTCTGCAAAGAGGTCGGACTGTGCGCGGACGAAATCCGGATCCAGACGCTCGTTCGCGGCGAAGTTCACCGCAATCCGGTTTTCGCCGTGCGCATTCACCACGATGCTCGACGCGGCGGTGGGGGAATCGTTGCGTATCTGCCAGCGGCAGGGCAGGTTCTCGGCACGCGCGAAGTCCTGCGCGATCGCACCGAGGCGATCCTCGCCGATTGCGCCGACGAACGCCGTCGCCACGCCCTGGCGCGCGCAGGCCACGGCCTGATTGAAGCCTTTGCCGCCGGGGCCGGTATTGAAACCGTGCGCGCGGCGCGTCTCGCCGCTGCGCGGGAACGCATCGACCAGCCAGGCGTGATCCTGCACGTAGCTGCCGACGACGACGACTTGCGCCATGGCGTCAGGAAATCTCGATTTCCGCCGCGCGCCGCGGCGTGGCCGCGCGTTGCGGATCGTGATGGCGCTTGAACAGCGGCACGAACACGATCGCCATGAGCAGTCCGTACAGCGCGAACGCGGTCCAGATGCCGTGCCAGTTCTTGCAGATCGCGACCATGTCGTTGCAGGCCGGCGCCGTGAAGAAGCGGTCGATCGCCCAGCCGGCGATCAGGCTGCCGAGCACCGCGCCGATGCCGTTCGTCATCAGCATGAACAGGCCTTGCGCACTGGCGCGGATTCTCGGATCGGCCTGGCCCTCGACGAACAAGGAGCCGGAGATGTTGAAGAAATCGAAGGCCATGCCGTAGACGATGCACGAAAGCACGATCATCCACAGTCCCGCGCCCGGATCGCCGTAGCCGAACAGGCCGAAGCGCAGGAACCAGGCCAGCATGCTCATCGTCATCACCGATTTGATGCCGAAGCGCTTGAGGAAAAACGGAATGGTGAGGATGAACAGCGTTTCGGAGACCTGCGAGATCGAGATGATGATCGCCGGATATTTCATCGCCAGCAGTCCCTGGTATTGCGGCAGCTTGGCGAAATCGTGCAGAAACGTGTCGCCGTAGGCATTGGTCAGTTGCAGGGCACCGCCGAGCAGCATGGCGAAGATGAAAAACACCGCCATCTGCGGATCGCGAAACAACACGAACGAGGTCAGTCCCAGACGGTCGGCGAGGCTGCGGCTGTGCGCGGCGTCGAGCCTGGGCGGACACGGCGGCAATGTGAATGCGTACAGACCGAGCACGAGCGAGGCCGCGGATGCGACGTAAAACTGCGCGGCCGAAGTTTCCAGATGCAGCAGGCTGGTGGTCCAGGTCGCGGCGATGAAGCCGATCGTGCCCCACACCCGGATTGGCGGGTAGTCGCGCACGACGTCCAATCCTTCCGACTTGAGCGCGTTGTACGACACCGCGATGGCCAGCGCGATGGTCGGCATGTAGAAGCACATGTTGATCAGCATCACCCAGAACAGGGTTTGCGGATCGCCGGCCAGCGGCACGCAGAACAGTGCGATCGCGCCGAGGATCTGCAGGATGCCGTACAGGCGCTCGGCGTTGATCCACTTGTCGGCGACGATGCCCATCAGCGCCGGCATGAACAGCGAGGCGAACCCCATGGTCGAGAAGATCGCGCCGAAGCCCGTGCCCGACCAGTGCCGGTTCTGGAACCAGTAGGCGCCGATGGTCAGCAGCCACGCCCCCCACACGAAGAATTGCAGGAAGTTCATCACGATCAGGCACAGTTTCAGGCTCACGCGGCTCTCCCCCGGTAGCTGGACGTTGCGCGCGAGGGTAGGGCATGGCAAGGCATCCCGGCAAGCCGTCTGCTGCTAGACTCCGCGTGGAGAGGAGAACCCACGATGCCCTTCGCGCCCGGCATCCGGCAGCGCTTGCTGGTCAGCCACCTGTTCGCCGTCGTCGTCGTCGCCGGCACGTTCGGCGCGGTCGTCTATTGGGTGGCGGCCGTACAAGTGGCGCGCGGCGGGGATTTGTATACCTTGCGCCTGTTCGCTGCGCTCGCATTCCTGGTCTGCGTGCTCGCCGCGCTGGTGCTCAGCCGTCTGCTCGCCAATCGCATCGTCGCGCGCATCACCGACCTGGCGTTCCGTTGCCGCGTGCTCGCCGCCGGCCAGCCGTTGCCGCCGCTGCCGCCGGGCGCGCGCGACGAACTTCACGACCTGGCGCGCGAATTCGACGCCATGGCCGCGCGCCTGCGCGCCGGGGCGCAGGACCGCGAGCGCGCGCACGCCGCGTTGCGCGAAGCCAACGCCCGGCTTGCCGAGAACGTGCGCGGACGCACCGCCGATCTGGAACGCGCCACCGCGCAGCTCAAGGCCGAACTCGAACAGCGCACGCGCGTGCAGGCGCTGCTCGCCGAAGCGGCGTTGACCGACGCGCTCACCGGTCTGGTCAACCGCCGCGCGATGATGGAAATGCTGGAACAGGCGGTGGCGCGGCGCCGCCCCGGCGCCGCCGGCCTGAGCGTCATCATCGCGGACATCGATCATTTCAAGCGCATCAACGACCGCTTCGGCCACGATGCCGGCGACCGCGTGCTCGGCGCGGTCGCGGCCCGGCTGCGCGAGTTGACCGATGAGGCGCACCAGCGCCATGTCGCGCGCTGGGGCGGCGAGGAATTCCTGATCCTGTTGCCGGGCACGGCGCTCGCCGAGGCCATGCGCGAAGCCGAGCGCATCCGCCATGCCGTCGCGGCGCTCGACGCCGCCGGCCGCGGCTTGGGCGTGACGCTGAGCGCCGGTGTGGCGCATCTGGATTCCGGCGAGACGCTCGACGATTGCCTGCGCCGCTGCGATCAGGCCCTGTATCGCGCCAAGGACGCCGGCCGCAACACGGTCGCCGCCGCGCAGAGTGCGCCGCTCGCGGCGCAAGCCTGATCGCTGTTATTTGAACGCAATCCACGCCGCCAGGGCGGCGAACAACGCCGTGGCGGCCAGGCGCGTGGCGCGCAACGGCAGCGCATGCGCGAAGCGCGCGCCCAGCCACACCGCAGGCACGTCGGCGAGCAGCATCCCGCAGGTCGTGCCGGCGATCACCTGCCAGAGCGGCTTGTACTCGGCGCCGAGCACGGCGGTGGCGATCTGGGTCTTGTCGCCGATCTCGGCGAGGAAGAAGGCGACGACCGTCGCCAGCAGCACACTGCGGCCGCGCAACGGCGCGGAACCGGATTCGTCGATCTTGTCCGGAATCAGCGTCCACACCGCGACAGCGAAGAAACTCAACGCCACCAGCAGACGCAGCGTCTGCGGCGCAAACCAATGCGACACCAGTGCGCCGAACGCACCGGCCAGTGCGTGATTGGCCAGCGTCGCCAGCAGGATGCCGCACGCGATTGTCCGTGGCTTGCGGTATTTCGCCGCCAGCACCAGCGCCAGCAGTTGCGTCTTGTCGCCCATCTCCGCCAGGGCGACGCTGGTGGCGGAGATGAGGAACGAGTTCATGCGGCGGCCAGCGCCGCGATGCCGGAGAACCGCATGCGTCTTGTTCCTTCGCAACGAAGCGGCGAGTGTAACGCACCGTCGCGCGCGTCCTTGTGCGCGGATTCGGCTTACAGCATTTCGTCGTCTCCCGGCGGTGGCGGCGGCACGGGTGGAGTCGGAGGCGCTGGCATCGCGCGCGGCGCCGGCGCAGCGGC
Organism: Lysobacteraceae bacterium; assembly: GCA_018969845.1. Lineage (GTDB taxonomy): Bacteria > Pseudomonadota > Gammaproteobacteria > Xanthomonadales > Rhodanobacteraceae > Rudaea. The sequence goes on from JAGWXP010000142.1 coordinate 6,094, forward strand.
CGGTGCGGGTGGCGCGGGCATCGCGGGCGGAGCCGGTGGCGCAGGCGGCGGAGGCGGTGGCACGAAGATGCCCTTGAACTCCGGTGCCTTCAGGCTCAGCACGACCGGCTTGCGTTGGCGCAGCACCTGTACTTTCACCTGGCTGCCGGCAGGCGCGTCGCGCAACAGGCGCAGCGCATCTTCGGGTCGCGTCACGCTGCGGCCGGACACGTCCTGCACGACGTCGCCGGATTTGAGTCCCTTGAATGCGCTCGCATCGGCTGACAGCACGAGCACGCCCTTGTCGGTGCCGAAATAGCCGCCCAGATCCGGATTGAGCGGGGCCAGGTTCAGGCCCCACCACGGCGTGAGCAGGCGCAACTCGCGCATGCCATCATGTGCGTGGTGCATTGTGTCGCGCACCTGTATCTGCACGCGCCGGTCGAAATCCGGCGGCAGCAAATTGCCCTTGCCGAACGCATCGGCGAAATCGAACGGCTCGCGGCGTTCGGCCTTGAGTGCGATCTCGCGCGATTTGCCGTCGTGGCGGATCGTCAGCTTCACGCTCTGCCCGACCTTCAGATCGTGCAGCGCGTCGCTGGCATCCTCGCCCGGCAATGTCCTGCCGTCGATGGCGACGAGTACGTCGCCGTCGCGCACGCCGGCCTTGTCGGCGGGACCGCCGGGCGTGACCGCATCCACATGCAGGCCGTCCTTTTGCGGTGCCAACACCACGCCGATCATGCCGCGATCAGGA
>JAGWXP010000143.1 GCA_018969845.1 Lysobacteraceae bacterium
GCAGTTCCCCGGCGAGGAAGTGCGCTTTACCTCGAGCACGCGCGACGGCGGCAAGGCGGTCGTGTTCGTGCATGGCGATACCGACCCGGGCGCGTTCTATTTGTACGACGCGACGACGAAGAAACTGAGTTTTCTGCTCGCGCGCCGGCCGTGGATCAAACCCGCGCAAATGGCGCCGATGCAGCCGGTCGAATTCGCCGCGCGCGACGGCCTGCGACTGCACGGCTATCTGACCCGGCCGCCGGGCCAGGCCGGGGCGAAGAATCTGCCGCTGGTGGTATACGTGCACGGCGGCCCTTATGGCATCCGCGATCGTTGGCAGTTCGATCCGGACGTGCAGGCCCTCGCCAGCCGCGGCTATGCGGTACTGCAGGTCAATTTCCGCGGTTCCGGCGGCTACGGCAATGCGTTCTATCGCGCCGGTTTGCGCGAATGGGGCGGCAAGATGCAGGACGATGTGACCGATGCCACGCACTGGGCGGTGACACAGGGCGTGGCCGATCCGGCGCGTATCTGCATCTTCGGCGGCAGCTACGGCGGCTACGCGGCGCTGGAAGGCGCGGTCAAGGAGCCGGATTTGTATCGCTGCGCGATCGGCTATGCGGGTGTCTACGATTTGCGCCTGATGTACACGCGCGGCGACATTCCGCAAACCGAGTACGGCGAAAATTACCTGAAGATGGCCTTGGGCGAAGATCGGGACGAATTGTGGGACCGCTCGCCGATCGCGCATCTGGACCGGCTCAAGGCCAGGGTGATGCTGATCGTCGGCGGCGCCGACCGGCGCGTGCCGCCGTTGCAGGGCGAGAATCTGCATGCGGCTCTGCTCAAGCGGCATGTCGAGCACGAGTGGCTGTACGAGCGCACCGAAGGCCACGGCTTCTACGGCGAGGGCAACCGCACCGAGCTGTTGCAGCGCGTGCTGGCGTTCCTGGATGCGCAGATCGGCCCGAAACACTGACGCGGAAACGCCAGTCTGCGATACTGGCTCGTATTTTTGCGATCATCCATGATCGCGGGATCAAAAAGCGGATTTCCGTGTCCGCACTTCTCAACCAGAGGGGGTTCCATGACCAGCATTGATTCCTCGGTCGCGCGCGCCGAATTCACCCTGCGCGGCCTGATCATCGGCATCGTGATCACCGTGGTGTTCACCGCGGCGAACGTGTATTTCGGATTGAAGGCGGGATTGACGTTCTCGACCTCGATTCCTGCCGCGGTGATCTCGATGGCGATCCTGAAAGCCATGCGCGACGCGACGATCCAGGAGAACAACATCGTGCAGACGGTGGCTTCTGCAGCGGGCACGCTGTCCTCGATCATCTTCGTGTTGCCGGGCCTGATCATCGTCGGCTGGTGGACGGGCTTTCCGTTCTGGGTGTCGTTCGGCATCTGTGCGACCGGCGGCATCCTCGGCGTGATGTACACGATTCCGCTGCGCCGCGCGCTGGTGACCGATTCCGATCTGCCGTATCCGGAAGGCGTGGCTTGCGCCGAAGTGCTCAAAGTCGGCGCCGGGCAGGCGCAGGGCGACGCGGCCGAGTCGGTGGATGCCAGCAGCGCGGGCCTCAAGGCCGTGGTCTGGGGCTCGATCGTTTCGGCAGTGTTCTACATCGTCGTGCAGACAAAAATCTTCGCCAGCGACGTGGCGCAGTATTTCCGCCTCGGCGGCGGTGACAAATCCAGCGCGACCGGCTATGACTTCAGCCTGTCTTTCGCGCTGTTTGCGGTCGGGCACCTGGTTGGCCTGTGGGTTGGCGTGGCGATGGGCGTCGGCGCGTTGATCGGATGGGCTTGGGGGGTACCATATTTTGCTGCGCATTTTCATGCACTGCTTGCGCAAGGCGCGCATCTCGCTTTATGGACCCCCGAAGACATCGCGGCGTTCGCGACTGGCGATCCATCCAATGTAGCGAACATGACGTGGAAAAATGCCGTGCGCTTCCTCGGCGCCGGCACCATCGGCGTGGCCGCGATCTGGACGCTGGCCAAGCTGGTCAAACCCGTCGTCGGCGGCCTCTCCGGCGCGATGCGCGCCTCGCGCGCACGCAAGGAAGGCAAACTCGACACCCTGCCGCGCACCGAACACGACATGCCGATCGGCACCGTCGGCCTGATCACGCTGGCCTGCCTGATTCCGGTCGGTTTCCTGCTGTGGCAGTTCGCCGGCAGCGCCGGCCTTGGCGAGCATGCCGCACTGCTCGCCATTGGCGGCGTGGTCTTCGTGATCGTGCTGAGTTTTCTGGTTTCGGCCGTGTGCGGCTACATGGCCGGCCTGATCGGATCGAGCAACAGCCCGCTGTCGGGCATCGGCATTCTCGTCGTCATCATCGCCGCGCTGTTGCTGGTGCTGTTCGTGAAATCGCTGGTGCCGGCCGAGGCCGGCAAGGCGCTGGTCGCATTCGCGCTGTTCATCACCGCCATCGTGTTCGCTGTCGCGTCCATCGCCAACAACAACCTGCAGGATCTGAAAACCGGCCAACTCGTCGACGCGACGCCGTCGCTGCAACAGTGGGCGCTGGTGATCGGCGTGATCGCCGGTGCGGTGGTGATCCCGCCCGTGCTGAATGTGTTGCAGCAAGCGTATGGCTTTCTCGGCGCGCCTGGCGTCGATCCCGCTCGCGCATTGTCAGCGCCGCAGGCCGGCCTGATTTCGGCGCTGGCGCAGGGCGTCATCACCGGCAACATCGACTGGAGCCTGATCGCCATCGGTGCCGGCATCGGTGCGGCCATTATCGTGCTGGATGAAATTCTTGGCCTGCTGAAAGCAGGACCACGCCTGCCGCCACTCGCGGTCGGACTCGGCATCTACCTGCCGACCTCGACCACGTTGATGGTCGTCGTCGGCGCCCTCGTCGGCGCGTGGTTCGACAAGCGCGCCGAGCGTGGACCAAAACCCGAAGCGACGAAGCAGCTCGGCGTGCTGTTGGCTTCGGGCCTGATTGTCGGCGAGAGCCTGCTGGGTGTGATCATTGCCGCTGTCGTTGCGTTTTCCGGCAATGGTGCGCCGCTGGCACTGGTCGGCGCCAGCTTCGCCACGCCGTCGATCTGGCTAGGCGGCGCGGCGTTCGTCGCGGTCACCGTTGTCTTGTACCGTTGGATCGCGCGCATGGGCCGCGCGGCCTGAGGATTTTTTTCGTCATTCCGGCAGGGACTGCCGGAATCCAGTTGCCATGGATGGCGAACGCAAGTCTGCTTATGGCATCCGTGCCGTCCGGTTCCCGGCAATCCATGCCGGGACGACGGCCAAGATCAAGGAGTCGCCCCATGAAGTCCGCCCTCTTTTTCTGCGCACTCGCATTTGCTCCCGGCGCATTCGCCGCCTCGCATCCGTTCGACGTGCACGATCTGGTGATGATGAACCGCGTCAGCGATCCGCGATTGTCGCCCGATGGCGAGCACGTCGCATTTCAGATGCGCGAAACCGACTACGCCGAAAACAAGGGCGTCAACGGCATCTGGATGCTGGATTTGTCGGCGCAGGGCGCAAAGCCCGTGCGTTTGACCGACAAAGACATCAGCGCCTCCAGCCCGCGCTGGTCGGCAGACGGCAAGTCCGTCTACTACCTCGCTCAGGCCAAAGGCGACGCGTACACGCGCGTGTGGCGCATGGTCGCGATATCTGGCGCCAAGCCGGAAAGCGAAACGCCATGGCCCGCTGACATCAACACCTTCAAACTGTCGCCCGATGGCGCGACGATGCTGCTCTCCATCGACGTGTTCGAGGATTGCGCGGAGCATCTGTGCACCAAGCGTCCGCCGCAGGCAGGTTTGGAGAAGACCACCGGCAGGATCTACGACCGCCTGTTCGTGCGCCACTGGGACGTCTGGTCGGACCGCCGCCGCTCGCAGCTCTACATCGCGCCGGCGTCGACGCCGCGCGGCGGCAAGGGCATGGTCGCGCTGCCGCGGCTGTTGTCGAAAGGCATCGACGGCGACATTCCGTCCAAGCCTTTCGGCGACGACACCGAATTCGCGTTCGCACCGGACGGCAAGACCGTGTACTTCGACGTGCGCATTGCCGGCCGCAGCGAGCCGTGGTCGACGAACTTCGACGTGTATTCGGTGCCCGCCGACGGATCGTCCGCACCGAAGAATCTCACCGCCGCGAACCTTGCATGGGATGCGTATCCACGGCCTTCGCGCGACGGCAAGACGCTGTATTACCTGGCGATGAAGATGCCCGGCTTCGAAGCCGACCGCTTCGGCATCATGGCGATGGATCTCGCGACCGGCGCCGTGCACGAAGTCGATCCGCATTGGGATCGTAGCGCCGGTCCGCTGCAACTGTCGGCGGATGGCAAAACCTTGTACACGATGGTTGACGACAACGGCGATCACGCGCTGTTCGGCGTCGATATCGCCAGCGGCAAGGCCACGCGCCTGGTCGGCGACGGCACCGTGACCGGTCTGGCTGTGGGCGCGAAGGATCTGATCGTGGCGCGCGAGGATTTTTCCCATCCCGTTGATCTGTACCGCTACGCGGACGGCAAGCTCGCGCAGATTACCGACGTCAATGCCGCGCGTCTGGCGGATGTGCGCTTCAGCAAGGCGACGTGGTTCACGTTCAAGGGCTGGAACGGCGACACCGTGCACGGTTATGCGATGCCGCCGGTGGATGCGAAACCGGGGCAGAAATATCCCGTTGCGTTCCTGATTCACGGCGGTCCGCAGGGCGCGTGGACGAACGAGTTTCACTACCGCTGGACGCCGGAGACCTATGCCGGCGCCGGTTTCGGCGTGGTCGCGATCAACTTCCACGGTTCGACCGGCTACGGTCAGGCCTTCACCGATGCGATCAGCCGGCACTGGGGCGACCGTCCGCTGGAGGATCTGCAGAAGGGCTATGCGGCGGCGCTGAAGGAATTTCCTTACCTTGACGGTTCGCGCGCCTGCGCGCTGGGCGCGAGTTACGGCGGCTACATGACGTACTGGATCGCCGGGGTGTGGAACAAGCCGTGGAAATGTCTGGTCGACCACGACGGCGTCTTCGACACGCGCATGATGTATTACGCCACCGAGGAGTTGTGGTTCGAGGAGCACGAGAACGGCGGCACGCAGTACGACGTGCCCGCCAATTACGAGAAGTTCAACCCGCTGAATCATGTCAAGGACTGGCGCGTGCCGATGCTGGTCGTGCACAGCAGTCACGATTACCGGATCCCCATCGATCAGGGCCTGGGTGCGTTCACTGCACTGCAGCGCCGCGGCATCCCGAGCGAATTCCTGACCTTCCCCGACGAAAGCCATTTCGTGCAGAAGCCGCAGAACAGCGTGCTCTGGCACGACACGGTGAATGCGTGGTTGCGGAAGTGGACGGCGCAATGAGCACGCGGTTTTGCCTGGCGTGGGCGATGTTGGTCATCGCTTTCGCAATGGCAATTCCTGCCCTGGCGTCCGAAGCGGATGCGCTGCGTCCGGTCGTGGTGAACCTGCACGAGCGCCCAGAAGTGTTGGCGCACGATTCCGGCAAGGGCAAAAAAATGTTCTTGCCACGCCTGTTGCTGTTCGATGCGCAGGGACGACTGGTGGCGTACCAGCCCGGCTATACGGACAACATTGACCAGCTGCTTCGCCATGCGCTGAAGCGGGACCAGCCCATTACCGATAAAGCCAACCTGGCGTTGGCGGTAGGCGAGACACTGGATGCCGACGGTAGGGCGGTGACGGTTGATTCCCTGCCCAAGGCCGACGCGTATGTGCTCGATTATTGGGCCGACTGGTGTTCGCCCTGTCACATGCTGGCTCGCGACCTGCAACAGTTTCTGCCACGCTGGCATGGCATCCGCGTGGCCTGGTTGAAGATCGAAGCCGATCCGGAAAAGGCCGCGCACTCGGAAACGAAATAGATAGCGGCATGGCAATTCGGCAATCGGGAGCGCAATGATGATGTGCCAACGGATTGCCTCGCACCGCTGTTTCGGCGGTACCCAGGGGTTCTACCGGCATCGTTCATCGGCCTGCAACGGGCAGATGAACTTCGCGGTATTCGTGCCGCCGCAGGCCGAGCGTGTGCGTGTGCCGGTGCTGTACTGGCTCTCGGGATTGAGTTGCACCGAGCAGAACTTCACGCTCAAGGCCGGGGCGCAGCGCGTCGCGGCGGAACTCGGCTTGATGCTGGTGGTGCCGGATACCAGTCCGCGCACTACCGGAATCCCGAACGAGGCTGCCGAAGAACATCTCGGCGCCGGTGCGTCGCTGTATGTGGATGCGACGCGCGAACCGTGGTCGCGGCATTTCCAGATGTATACCTACATCGTCGAGGAACTGCCGGCGCTGATCGCCGCGCAATTTCCGGCGGATGTGAAACGCAGCGGAATCTTCGGGCATTCGATGGGCGGGCATGGCGCGTTGACGATCGCGCTGCGCAATCCGGAACGGTATCGCAGCGTGTCGGCGCTGGCGCCGATTGCAGCGCCAACACGAGTAGGCTGGTGCCAGCGCGCGTTCAGCGAATACCTGGGTACCGACCGCGAAACGTGGAATCCCTACGATGCCTGCGAACTGCTGGCATCAGGACATCGTTTCCCCGGCGAGATTCTTGTCGATCAGGGCGCGGCAGATCCACATGTGTCGAATTTGCATCCCGAGTTGCTTGAAGCCGCCTGCGCGCGCGCGGGACAGACGCTGAATCTGCGCGGGCAAGCCGGTTACGATCATTCGTATTTCTTTGTCGCCA
>JAGWXP010000006.1 GCA_018969845.1 Lysobacteraceae bacterium
TGAACCGCGATGGCGAGGTCGTGCGTTCGACATTCCATGCGGCCGTGATGCGCTCACACGCACGCCTGACCTACACGCGCGTCTGGCAGGCGCTGGGCGAAAACGATGCCGCGGCGCGCGCCGAACTGGCCGACGTGTTGCCGTATCTGGAACACCTGCATCAGCTCTACCGGATTCTGGCCAAGGCGCGCCAGCGCCGCGGCGCGATCGATTTCGACAGCCGCGAGGTAAAGTTCCGTCTCGACAAGGCCGGTGCCGTGGTGCAGCTCGGCGCCGAGCCGCGCAATGACGCGCACAAGCTGATCGAGGAGTGCATGATCGCAGCCAATGTCGAGGCGGCGAAATTCCTCGCTCAGCGCAAGATTCCGGCGTTGTATCGCGTGCATGCGCCGCCGCCCGAAGCCAAGTACGAAGACCTGCTCGAATTCCTGCGCGAGTTTCATCTGAAGTTGCCGTCGCACGCGCAGGTGCAACCCAAGGATTTTTCCAGTTTGCTGAAGAAAATTCGCGACCGCGCCGATGCCGGATTGATCCAGTCGGTGCTGCTGCGTTCGCAGTCGCTTGCTGTCTACAGCCCGCAGAATTCCGGGCATTTCGGTCTGGCGCTGGATGCCTACGCGCATTTCACTTCGCCGATCCGCCGTTATCCCGACTTGCTCGTGCATCGCGCGATCCGCCATGCGCTGGCGAAGGGAAAGCCGTCGGAATACATCTACACGCCGGGCGAGATGGCCAGTCTGGCCACGCACTGCTCGCAGAACGAGCGCCGCGCCGACGAGGCCGAACGCGACGTGGACGAGCGCTACAAATGCGCGTGGATGGAAAAACACGTCGGCAGCGAGTTCGACGGCGTGGTGTCCGGCGTGACCTCGTTCGGTCTGTTCGTCGAACTGACGCAATCGCAGGTGAGTGGATTGGTGCACATCACGCAGTTGCCGAACGACTACTATCATTTCGATCCGGTGCGGCATTTGCTGACCGGCGAGCGGCGCGGACTGAAATTCCGTCTCGGCGATGCGGTACGCGTGCAGGTGCTGCGCGCGAGTCTGGAGGATCGCAAGATCGACTTCAGGCTGGCGTCTGAAGCGCGCAACGAAATCTTCGCCGCTCCCGCCAGCGGGAGCGGCCGGCGCGCGCAGCGCACAGGGTGAGGGTGGATGTGCCACCCACCACTCTCACCCCTTGCCCTCTCCCGCCAGCGGGAGAGGGGGAGTGATTGTCGCGCTGCGCGCGACTTCTGTATTTCATTGGAGCGGGCATGAGCGGCGAGTTGATTTTCGGAATCCATTCCATCGAAGCGGCACTGACCCATGATCCGGCGAACGTGCTCGAGCTGTATCTGGAGAGCGACAGCCACAACGCACGCCTGAAGGAGCTATCCGATCGCGCGCGCGACGCCGGCGTGAAGCCGCATGCGCGCGACAAGGCCGCTCTCGACAAGATGACCGGTGGCGCGCGCCATCAGGGTGCGGTCGCGCGTTACCGCACGCCGCCGCCGCGCAACGAAAACGAGTTGACGGCGCTGGTCGAGAAAGCCGGTGCGCAGGCGTTGCTGCTCGTGCTTGATGGCGTGACCGATCCGCACAATCTCGGCGCCTGCCTGCGCAGTGCGGAAGCCGCTGGCGTCACCGCGGTCATCGTGCCCAAGGACAAGGCAGCCGGCATCACGCCCACCGTGCGCAAGGCATCGGCCGGAGCGGCCGACCGCATCGCCTTCTTCGCGGTGACGAATCTCGCGCGCTCGCTGAAAAACCTGAAGCAGGCCGGCGTGTGGCTGGTAGGTCTCGCCGGCGATGCTGAACAGGATTTCTACGCGCTGGATCTGAGAGGTGCAACCGCCATCGTGATGGGCAGCGAAGGCGAGGGCATGCGCCGGCTCACGCGCGAAACTTGCGATTACCTCGCCCATATTCCGATGCGCGGCAGCGTCGAGAGCCTCAACGTGTCGGTGGCGACCGGCGTGGCGCTGTTTGAGGCGCTGCGGCAGCGCGGGGCCAAACCGTGACTATCCAGATGCATTGGCCGGACGCGATCGGGCTGCTCGGCGTTATCCTGATCCTGTTCGCGTATTTTCTGCTGCAGGCCGGACGCCTCCGCGGCAACGCACTGCCGTATCAATTGCTCAACGCGATCGGCGCGATTCTCGTGTTGGTGTCTCTGCTGTACGCCTTCAATCTGTCGGCGTTCCTGATGGAGTTGGCGTGGTTGCTCGTCAGCATCTACGGAATGGCGCGGAACCGCAAACGCAGCGCATGATAATTCGCGCCTCCGGTGGATGAGGGTAATGCATGATTTGGCAGGAGAGGGTATTCCGTTCGCGTTGAGCGTAGCTCGCGCGGCGAGCGAAGTCGAAACGCCAAGCCCTTCGACTTCGGCGCTTTGCGCCTACGCTCAGGGCGAACGGTTCTACTACAAATCCGCCAACTCCACATCCGTACCTTCGTTGATGCCTTCGAACAGGAACGTGGATAGATAACGCTCGCCGGTGTCAGGCAGCATGGTCAGGATCACGTCGCCGTGGCTGGCTTGCTTTGCCACCTCCAGTGCGGCGGCGAATGTAGCCCCGGAGGAAATGCCGCAGAAGATGCCTTCCTTGTGCGCCAACGCACGCGCGGTGTCGCGGGCAAGCGTGTCGTCAACCGTGAGGATGCGATCGGCGACCGATTTGTTGAGCACCGCGGGCACGAGGTCCGGCGTCCAGCCCTGGATCTTGTGCGGCTGCCATGGCTTGCCCGACAGCAATGCCGCGCCGGCGGGCTCGGCCGCGGCGATCTTGATCGATGGGCGGGCCAGCTTGAGCATTTCGCCCGCGCCGGTGAGCGTGCCGCCCGTGCCCCAGCCGGTGACGAACCAGTCCAGGCGCTTGCCGGCGAAGTCCTGCAGGATTTCCGGGCCGGTCGTGCTGCGGTGGTAGGCAGGATTGGCTTCGTTCTCGAACTGCCGCGCCAGAAAGGCGCCATGCTTGGCCGCATAGGCTTCGGCGCGCTTGAGCATGCCGGTGCCGCGTTCGGCCGCCGGAATGAGGATCACCTTGGCACCGAGGGCGCGCATCAGCTTGCGCCGCTCGATCGAGAACGAATCGCTCATGAAGGCGACGAACGGATAACCCTTGGCCGCGCACACCATGGCGAGCGCAATGCCGGTGTTGCCGGATGTGGCCTCGACCACGGTCTGTCCCGGTTTGAGCGTGCCGCGTGCCTCGGCGTCGAGGATGATGCCGATGGCAAGCCGATCCTTGACTGAGGACATCGGATTGAAAGCTTCGATCTTGACGTAGATGTCGACGCCTTTCGGCGCGAGGCGATTGATGCGCACGATCGGCGTACGGCCGATGGTTTCGAGTATGTTCTGGTAGATCATGGGTCACCTGGATGCGATTGGGAAGCAGATCGAGCGGTCGGCAGATGGCGATGCGCCAAGCACATCGCCCGAGCCTAGCGCCGCGCCGCCGCAAACGCAATTTGGACGTCCAAATTACCGGGGCTTTGGAGATTCCAAAAACTCATTTGTCGCTGATGTACCTGGGCCCCTTGCCGTAGGCTTTTTCGTAGACACCCTTGCTGGCTCGGCGGTACTGGGTGAAGCCGTGCTTTTCCGCGTGGCCTTCTTTGAGCAGGTGGGAATTGCCGGCCGCAACATTCGGTGCGCAAATCACGCGCCGTACCGCAGCCCCGCACCGGGGGCATTGCGTCAACGGTGTCTCGGCGAGCTTTTGCAGCACGTCGAAATGCGCCTCGCAGTGCGGGCAACCTGTGGTGACAGCGGCATATTCGTGGATCGGCATGCTCACATGGTGGAACCGCACCGCGACATTATCAAGCGCCCGCTGCGTCGCTCATGCGCTTCCAGCGATTGACGATCTCGCAAAACAGCAGCGCCGTGCGCTCGGCGTCGTATACGGCCGAGTGCGCCTCGTCCGCGTTCCAATCGAAGCCCGCGGCCTGCACGGCGCGGCTGAGCACGGTCTGGCCATAAGCCAGGCCGCCGAGCGTGGCGGTGTCGAAGCAACTGAAAAGATGAAACGGACTGCGCTTGTGGCCGGTGCGGCGGATTGCGGCGTTGAGGAACGACAGGTCGAAGGCGGCGTTGTGGCCGACCAGGATGGCGCGCTGACAGCCGTATTCGCGCAGCGCCTTGCGGATCGGCCGGAAAATCAGATCCAGCGCCTCGCGTTCGGGAACTGCCGCGCGGAACGGGTGCGTTGGATCGATGCCGGTGATTTCCAGCGCGCGCGGATCGATGTTGGCGCCGGGAAACGGCTCGACGTGGGTGGAAACGACCGCTGCCGGATGCACCACGCCCGTCGCATCCATGTCGATCACGACCGCGGCGATTTCCAGCAGGGCATCGCGTTCACAATCGAAACCGCCGGTTTCCACATCGACCGCGACGGGCAGAAAACCGCGGAAGCGTTCGGCGTATTTCGGCGCAGGTTCGGACATGCGCCGAGGATACGCATTAGCTCGCACTGCGACAACGCGTTTTGTTTGAACCCGTTCGGGCTGAGCGTGGCGCCGAAGGCGCGAAGTCGAAGCCCTCCGGTGCGGTAACTTCGACTTCGTCGTTTCACGGCTACGCTCAGTGCGAACGGCTAAACTCGGATCGTCCAATAATCAATGGCTGGCTGCGGACGTCAGCGCATTCAACACCAACGCATAGCTGCCGATCGTCTCGCCGCGCCAGAACGGATTGCTGGCGAACAGCAGCACGCGGCCGCGACCGTAATGCGCTTGCACGACCGCCGCGCGTTGCGCCATCGCCTCGCCCTGTTCGAGCAGGCCCGAGATCAGCAAGTCGTTCGCGTCGGCCCAGCGCACGATCGCTTCGGGCCGGTCGGCAGCGGGAATCACCAGCGGATTGTTGCGTTCCTGCTCGGCATTCAGCGGCAGCGCTTGCCACGGCTTGGCCTCTGGCAGCGACGGCGGGGTGGCATAGGGTCGGCCCTCGGGAATGTCGGCATCGTGCGGACCGCCGCGTCCGGTCGGACGCTGGAACTTGTCGGCGCGCGGCAGATCCTTGTCGCCGCCGATGAGGTTGCTGATCTCGAAGGACAGGCTGTGCGCGCTGTACATGGCGAAGGAGGCAGCGTAGCCGCGCACGATCGGACTGGTCTTGTCCACCAGGTCGGCGCGCAGCACACTGCCGACCACACGCACGTTGCCGTGCGGCGTCACCGACACGCCGGGCGCGAGTCCGGCATCGATGGCGAATTTCGCGGTGTCTTCGGAAGTAATCAGCAAGCCGCCGTCCGCGACGAAGCGCTTGAGGTTCGTCAGCCCTGCCTCGCCGAGGCCCGGGCGGATATCCGGCGTCGAATCGATGCGACCGAGATTCGGCGTCAGCTTCGTCGTCTGCCACGGCAGCGGATTGCCGTACATCGGCAGGCCGTCGACAATGTCCTGCAGGCTGGCGCCGCCGATCGGCCCGAACAGGATGGCGTCGTACTTGCCGCGCAGATTTTTTTCGCGCGCAACGGTCTGCGTGCTGATGTAGTCGTACTTGACGCCGAGCTTGTCCAGCGCCATGCGCCACCAGCCTTCGGTTTGCGTATCGAGCCAGGTGTGCATGATGGCGATGCGCGGCAGTTTGCCGCTGACGCCAAGGCCTGCGGGATCGAACGCCGGTGACGTCGGCGCATCGGCACGTTGCATCGGCACGCTCAGCACGGCAGGATCGGCAATGCGCACGACGGTGGTGCCGAACAGGTCGCCGAACGACCAGCCGGTGTCGTCGTAGGGATGTTTCTGCGGATCGTCCGGGGCCCAGTACTGGCGATCCAGCAGGGTGTCGGCGACGCGCGAGTAGGGTTGGTCCATGCGCACGATCCAGCTGCCGGCCGGAAAGCGGCGCGCGGCGGTCCTGATTGGCGGCGGCTCGGTCGGCTGCACGGCCGCATCCGCCGGCGCGGGCGCCTGCGCGCTGAACGCGGCATTGGCGCGACTGAGCTCGACATGCTGCTTCGCCAGCACACGCAGCAATTCCGCCTGCGCACCCGGATGTGCATCGTCTGCCGGCAACACATAGGCGGCGGGTCCTGCGAGCTGCGGCTTTTCGACCGAGCGCTTCGATTTCAGCCAGAAATTGCTCAGGTATTTGCGCTCGTTGCGCGCGAAATAGTCGAGCGCGGTCAGCAGTCCCGTCTGTGTGTAGTTGTTGTTGTCGCGTTGCGACCACAGCACTTTGGGCAAGGGCGGATTGGGCTTGTACCAGGTACGCGCGTATTCGTCGGGAGCAAGGATGCGCTCGACCGTATCGGCACCGTCGTTGCCGAAGGTCTCGTACAAGCGGCTGATGCCGTTGTGCGTGGCAGCGATGAACATCAGATAGGCCGGGCTCCAGGTATCGAAATTGCCGTGCGTGAACACGCCCGGCATGCCGAACTTGGTCAACTGTTCGACGTTGTTCCAGCCGAGCTCTTGCCATTCGCTGGTCAGGATCGGATCGATCCAGGCGTTGTACGGGCCCGCGCCGACGGTGTTGTCGTAAAGGAACGGCACCGATTCGTGCAGGTCGTGCAGCACCTGCGCATGCCAGCCGACGTAGGTGTCGAGTACATTCCTGGTCAGGTCCAGCGTCACGCCCATCGCATCGCGGTTATTGTCGTGCGCGACGTAATGACCCCAGTACATCAGTGGCGGATAGTTCTCGTGCGGATGTGCGCGGTGCCAGCGGTACAAATCCACCATGCGATCGCGGCCGTCCGCTTCCACCACCGGCGTGATCAAGGTGATCACATGCGAGCGGATGTAGCGGATGTAGGGAGCGTCGTCCACGGCGAGGCGGTAAGCCAGTTCCATCACCGAGGTCGGCGAACCGGTCTCGGTGGAATGGATGGTCGCCGTGATGTAATAGACCGGCGTGGTCTGTTTGATGATTTGCGCGGCTTTCGCATCATCCATGCCCAGCGTGCGCGGATCGGCGAGTTGGGCGAGCCGCGCCTTGTTCGCATCCAAATCGTTGATCAAGGACTCGTCGGCGATGGCGACCGCGATCATTTCGCGGCCCTCTTCGGTGTGGCCGATCGTGAACACTTTCACGCGCGGCGTGGCTTTCTCCAGCATCCGGAAGTAGCGGTACACGTCTTCCGCATAAGGCAGATTGTTCGGCGCGCCTGCGATGTAGCCCAGCGCTTTTTCCGGCGTCGGCACCGTCTTGGATGCCGGCAGGTAGTCGGTCAGAGGCGAATTGAAGTACGGCTGCGTCGTGTACTCGGCGATCTTGGCCGTGTAGGCCTGATCCACCGGTTGCTGTGGGTCACGGGCGTAGTGGTCGTCGGCGGTTGCCACGAACGGCCACGTGGTCGCGCAAGCAGCGAGCAACAATCGCTGAAAGAACAGACGCATGTGCACTCCGGAAATGTGGGCACGACGGCCCGCGAGCATAGCGGCCGGCCGGCGGCGTGTCATGGCCGAAGGTCATGGGGCGATTGAAAGCGCCCATACGGCGTGGGAGAATCGCCTCAAATGATGGCGAGGTGGCGCGCGGGTAACCGCCGTCGAGCGCGCGACATGGAAACTAGAACAGCCAACACGTAACGGTCAGCGCGTTCCGCTCGACGAAAGGGCGCGTTGCGCCCTTTTTGTTGCGCGATCAATTGTTGAATTGCGTCATTCGGGCAGGGATTGCCGGAATCCAGACTGCATGGATGCCAACGAGACGCTCGAGCAACCCGAGCTCTTGCCGTCCAGGGCTTCTGGGCTCCGGCATTGCTTGCCGGAGCGACGAGCAACGAGGAATTCCCAATGCTCAGCATCACCCTCCCCGACGGCAGCCAACGCCAATTCGATAACCCGGTTACGGTCGGCGACGTCGCCGCCGCCATCGGCGCAGGATTGGCCAAGGCCGCGCTCGCCGGCAAGGTCGACGGCAAGCTGGTCGATACCAGCTTCAAGATTGACCACGACGCCAGCATTTCGATCATTACCGAAAAATCCCCCGAGGCGCTGGACATTCTGCGCCACTCCACCGCGCACTTGCTCGCGCAGGCCACGCAGCGCCTATTCCCGGATACACAGGTGACGATCGGCCCGGTCGTCGAAAACGGCTTTTACTACGACTTCGCGCGCAAGACGCCGTTCACGCCGGAAGACCTCGACAAGATCGAGGCCGAAATGAAGAAAATTGTCGCCGAGTCGTTACCAGTGCAGCGTCGCGTGATGCCCAAGGACGAAGCGATCAAATTTTTCAAGGACAAGGGCGAGATTTACAAGGCGCAGATCATCGACGAGATCATTCCGCCCGGCGAGGAAATCTCGCTCTACGGGCAGGGCGAGTGGGTGGATCTGTGCCGCGGCCCCCACGTGCCGAATACTAGCAAGCTGCGCGCATTCAAGCTGATGAAGGTGGCCGGTGCGTATTGGCGCGGCGATGCCAAGAACGAGATGCTCCAGCGCGTCTACGGCACCGCCTGGCTCAACGACAAGGATCTGAAAGCGTATTTGACCCAAATCGAAGAGGCCGAAAAACGCGACCATCGCAAGCTGGCCAGGCAGCTCGACTTGTTCCACTTGCAGGAAGAAGCGCCGGGCCTGATCTTCTGGCATCCGAAGGGTTGGTCGATCTGGCAGGTGGTGGAGCAGTACATGCGCCGCGTCTATCGCGAAACCGGCTATGGCGAGGTGCGCGCGCCGCAGGTGTTGGACGTATCGCTGTGGAAAAAATCCGGCCACTGGGACAACTACAAGGACAACATGTTCTTCACCGAGTCGGAGAGGCGCACCTACGCGCTCAAACCGATGAACTGTCCGGGCCACGTGCAGATCTTCAACCACGGCCTGCACAGTTACCGCGACTTGCCGATCCGTTACGGCGAATTCGGCGGCTGCCACCGCAACGAACCGTCCGGCGCGCTGCACGGCATCCTGCGCGTGCGCGGCTTCACCCAGGACGACGGTCATATTTTCTGCACCGAGGATCAGATCGAATCCGAAGTGACCGCCTTCCACGCGCAGGCAATGCAGGTCTATGCGGATTTCGGCTTTTCCGACGTGCAGCTCAAGATCGCGCTGCGTCCGCAGCCGCGCCTGGGCGACGACGCCACCTGGGACAAGGCCGAGAACGCCCTGCGTTCGGCGCTGCGTGCAGCCGGCGTGCAGTGGCAGGAGCTGCCGGGCGAGGGCGCATTCTACGGCCCGAAGATCGAGTATCACCTGAAGGATGCGATCGGCCGCACCTGGCAACTCGGCACCATGCAGGTGGATTTCATGATGCCGGAGCGCCTGGGTGCCGAATATGTGGACGAACATTCGCAGCGCCGCCATCCGGTGATGCTGCATAGGGCCATCGTGGGTTCCATGGAGCGCTTCATCGGGATATTGATCGAACATCATGCCGGCAATTTCCCGGCTTGGCTGGCGCCGGTGCAGGCGGTGGTGATGAACATCACGGATGCGCAAGCCGATTACGTTGCGCAGGTCGTTGCCGATCTGCAAAAACAGGGTTTGCGCGTCGAGGCGGACACGCGCAACGAGAAGATCGGCTACAAGATCCGTGAACACACGCTGCAGAAGGTGCCGTATCTGCTGGTGATTGGCGAGCGCGAGAAGGAGCAGGGACTCATCGCCGTGCGCACGCGCGCGGGCGAGGACCTGGGGCAGATGCCGCTGGCCAAATTCCTGGAGCGTCTGTACGCGGAGAAATAACCCGCAAACCCTTGTCGGCGCACGGATTCCTTGCGCCGCCTGGGGTTTGCCTATAAAATTCGCAGCCCCGTTTCACCTGCTCATGGCCCCCGCCTGAATGCCTTGCGCAGATCGTTGATTTCGCAGGCTTTGTGGAGGTTGCACTATCAGCACCGAAAAGACCAACCGCAAGAACACGGAGATTCGTGTTCCGCGGGTACGCGTGATTGGCGCCGAAGGGGAACAGGTCGGCATCTTGTCGCGCGACGAAGCGCTCAACATGGCCCAGGACGCCGGGCTCGACCTGGTCGAAATCCAGCCGAACGGCGATCCACCGGTCTGCCGCATCATGGACTTCGGCAAGTTCAAGTTCGAAATGCAGAAAAAGGCGCATGCGGCCAAGCGCAAGACCAAGCAGGTCGAGATCAAGGAACTGAAGTTCCGGCCATCGACCGAGGACGGCGACTACAACGTCAAGCTGCGCAACCTGCGGCGCTTCCTCGATGAGGGCGACAAGGTCAAGATCGTGGTGCGCTTCAAGGGCCGCGAGATGGCGCACACGGAGCTGGGCGAGCAGATGGTCAAGCGCATCCAGGCCGATATCCGGGAGGAGTCGGTGATCGAAAGTTTTCCGCGCTTCGAAGGCCGCCAGATGGTGATGATGGTGGCGCCGAAACGCAAGTAGTCTGGATATCGGCCGTCCGTGGCCGAATCCAAATGCGGCGAGCAAAAAGCGTGGGTTTTGCTCGCCTTCGTTCCACCGGCAAGCCGGTGGAACGTTGGTCTCTGCGGGGCCAATCGCCCACGAATGGAACGCATCCGGTCACCCGGAAGCACACAAGCTGAGTTCGAGCAGGATGGAAAGCGCGGTGTGAGCCGCCGCTCGAGCAAGTAATCAAATCAAACGAAAGGAGTTGGGTCATGCCCAAGATCAAGACCAACCGGGCCGCTGCCAAGCGGTTCCGCAAGACGGCGTCCGGCAAATTCAAGGCCGGCCATGCCTTCAAGAGCCACATCCTCACCAAGAAGGCGACCAAGCGCAAGCGCAACCTTCGCGGTACCAACATCGTGCGCAAGGAAGACTCCGGTCGCATTGCGCGCATGCTGCCCTACGCCTGAGGAGACACGACCATGGCACGAGTAAAACGTGGCGTCGTCGCACGTCGCCGGCACAAGAAAATCATTTCCCGCGCGAAGGGCTATTACAACGCCCGGCGCAAGGTCTTCCGCGTCGCCAAGCAGGCGGTGATCAAGGCGCAACAGTACGCCTATATCGGACGCAAGCAGAAGAAGCGCCAGTTCCGCGCCCTCTGGATCGTGCGCATCAACGCCGGTGCGCGCCAGTTCGGCCTGTCCTACAGTCGCCTGATGAACGGTCTGAAGAAAGCCGGCATCACGGTCGACCGCAAGGTGCTCGCCGACATCGCCGTGCACGACATCAAGGCGTTTGGCGCGCTCGCGGACAAAGCGAAAGCCGGTCTTTCGGCGTAATCGAAGCAGAACAGCGCATCATCCGCGGATGATGCATGATTGCGTGGGGAGCAGGCTCGGGCTTGCTCCCCACGTGCGTTTTCGGGTCAGAATTTTCTGGAACAGGATATTCCGTGTCCGAGCTCAGCCAACAAGTCGACAAGGCGGTGCACGAAATTGCCGCCGCCGCTTCGCTCGAATCGCTCGAAGCCTTGCGCGTCGCGCTGCTCGGCAAGAGCGGTTTGATCACCGAGCAACTCAAGACGTTGGGCAAGCTGCCGCCCGATGAGCGCAAGGCGCAAGGCGCGCTGGTCAACCGCGCCAAGGAACTGCTGCAAGACGCCATCGCGCAGCGCAAGTCGGTGCTGGAAAACGCGGTGTTCGATGCGCGCCTGACCGCCGAGCGCATCGACATCACCCTGCCGGGCCGCGATGCGGACCTCGGCGGCATCCATCCGGTCACACGCACGCTCGAGCGCATCATCGACATCTTCTCGCGCCTGGGCTACGCACAGGCCGACGGTCCGGAAATCGAGGACGACTACCACAACTTCGAGGCGCTGAATTTCCCCGCGCACCATCCGGCGCGCGCGATGCACGACACGTTCTATTTCCCGGACGGAAAGCTCCTGCGCACGCACACCTCGCCGGTGCAGATCCGTGCCATGCGCAATGCCAGGCCGCCGCTGCGCATCATCGCGCCGGGCAAGGTCTACCGCAGTGACTCGGATCAGACCCACAGCCCGATGTTCCATCAGGTCGAAGGCTTGCTGATCGACGAGACCTCGAGTTTCGCGGACCTGAAGGGCACGCTTGCGGAATTCGTGCGTGCGTTCTTCGAGCGCGATTTCGAAATGCGCTTCCGGCCGAGCTATTTCCCGTTCACCGAACCATCGGCCGAAGTGGACATCCGCTGGGACAGTGCAGACGGCGGCGAACGCTGGCTGGAGGTGCTCGGCGCAGGTTTGGTGCATCCGGCCGTGCTGTGCGGCTGCGGCATCGATGCGGAAAAGTATACAGGGTTCGCGTTCGGCCTTGGTGTGGAACGCTTCGCCATGCTGCGCTACGGCGTGACCGATCTGCGCGCGTTCTTCGAGAACGACGTGCGTTTCCTGCGGCAGTTCGGTTGAGGGCCGGCGATGAAATTTCCCGAGAGTTGGTTGCGCGAATTCGTCGACCCGCCCGTCGACCGCGATGAATTGTGCCGGCGCCTGACCATGGCCGGTCTGGAAGTGGAGGTCGTCGACGCACTTGGCGCGGGTCTGGATGGCGTCGTGGTCGGCGAGATCGTCGATTGCGCGTCGCACCCGAATGCTGACAAGTTGCGTGTATGCCAGGTCTCAATCGGCAAGGACGCCCCGTTGCAGATCGTCTGCGGCGCCCCGAACGCGCGTGCGGGGCTGAAGGCACCGCTGGCTACGATCGGCGCGCAATTGCCGAACGGCATCGAAATCAAGAAGGCCGCGTTGCGCGGAGTCGAGTCGAACGGCATGCTGTGCTCGGCGCAAGAGCTTGCGCTGGATGCCGACGCATCCGGTCTGCTCGAATTGCCGGCCGACGCGCCAGTCGGCAAGCGTCTTGCGGAATACTTGGCGCTGCCCGACGCGCGCATAGAATTGAAGCTCACGCCGAACCGGCCTGATTGCCTGGGCTTGCGCGGGCTCGCGCATGATGTTGCCGCGCTGTTCGATGTGGCCGTGAACGAAGCATCCGCCACCCCCGTTGCTGCGGTCTCCGCCGCCAGCCGTGAGGTGCATTTGGATGCTGGTGCGGAGTGTCCACGCTACGTCGGCCGCGTGATCGAAGGCGTGCAGGCCGCAGCCAAGTCGCCACTGTGGCTGGCCGAGCGGCTGCGCCGCAGCGGCATCCGGCCGATCAGCGCGATCGTGGATGTCACCCAATACGTGATGCTGGAACTCGGTCAGCCGATGCACGCTTACGACATGGCGGCGCTCGACGGTGCGATCCAGGTGCGTCGCGCGCGTGCGGACGAAACAGTGAAATTGCTCGACGGCAACGAGCACACGCTGGCGCCGGATTTTCTCGTCATCGCCGATGGCAAGAACGCAGTCGGACTCGCCGGCATCATGGGCGGATTCGATTCGCGCGTCGTCGATGCCACCCGCGACATCTTCCTCGAAGCCGCACATTTTGCTCCGGCCGCGATCATGGGCCGCGCGCGCAAACTCGGTCTGCACACCGACGCCTCGCACCGCTTCGAGCGCGGCGTCGATTCCGAGCTGCCGCGGCTGGCGATGGAACGCGCCACGCGCTTGATCCTCGACATCTGCGGCGGCAAGCCGGGGCCGGTCGTCGAAACGACGCTTGCCGATGCTTTGCCCAAGGCGGTCCCGTTGAAGCTGCGCCGCGCGCGACTGGCGCGCGTGCTCGGCATCGACATCGCCGATGCGGAGGTCGAACGCATCCTCGGCAAACTCGACATGCGCGTGGAAAAGACCGCCGAGGGTTGGCGCGTAACGCCACCGTCGCGGCGCTTCGACATCGCGATCGAGGAAGACCTGATCGAGGAGATCGCACGCATCCATGGCTACGACCGGGTGCCCAGGCACGCGCCGGGCGGCGAATTGCATCTGCATCTGCCCTCGGAAGCCGAACTCTCGCCCGCACGCCTGCGCGCACAGCTCGCGGCGCGTGGTTACCGCGAGGCGATATGTATGAGCTTCGTCGCCCGCGATCTGCTCGAACGCTGGTCGCTGGACGGCGGATCGGTGGCGCTGGCCAATCCACTGAGCACGGATCTGGCCGTGATGCGCACTTCGCTCCTGCCGGGACTGGTCGAGGCGCTGAAATATAACCGCAACCGTCAGCAAGAGCGGGTGCGCCTGTTCGAAACCGGCCTCGTTTTCCGTACCGACAGCGAATTGAAACAGATCCCGCGACTGGCCGCTGTCGCGTGCGGCCGCGCCGCGCCCGAAGGTTGGGCCACGGCCAAGCGCGACGTGGATTTCTTCGACCTCAAAGCCGACCTCGAAACGCTCGTCGCGCTGGCGGGCGGCGACCGCAAGTCGATGTTCGAGTCCGCGTCGGAGCCGTGGCTGCATCCCGGCCGCAGCGCGTGGGCTCTGATCGATGGGAAACTGGCAGCCATCGTCGGCATGTTGCATCCGCGCTTGCTCAAGACCTTGGATCTGGACTGCGACGTTTACGTGTTTGAAGCGGATTTGGCCGTGCTTACGGCCGGCAAGGTACCCCGCAGCAAGCCAATTTCGGTATTTCCCATGTTGCGCCGCGACATCGCGGTGGTCGTTCCCGAGGCCATCGATTACGCAGCGATCGAATCCTGCGTGCGCGAAGCAGTTGGCCAACATCTGACGGAAGTCATTGTTTTTGACCGATACTCCGGCCAGAATCTCGGTTCAGGAACAAAAAGTCTCGCTATAGGCTTGATTTTGCAGGACGATTCACGCACTCTTACGGTCGAAGATGCGGATCGCTGCGTGGCACAGGCGGTTGCGGTGCTGGAAAGCCAGTGCCAGGCAAAGCTAAGGGGGTAGCATGGCGTTGACCAAGGCGGAGATGGCCGAACGGTTGTTTACCGAAGTCGGCCTTAACAAGCGCGAAGCCAAGGAATTCGTCGATGCCTTCTTCGATGCCATTCGCGATGCGCTTGAAAAAGGGGAGCAGGTGAAGTTGTCGGGATTCGGCAATTTCGACCTGCGTCAGAAAAACCAGCGTCCGGGGCGAAACCCCAAGACGGGCGAAGAAATTCCGATTTCCGCCCGCCGCGTGGTCACGTTTCGCCCAGGTCACAAGCTGAAAATCCGGGTTGAATCCTATGCTGGATCAGGGCAGCAATAGCGAATTGCCGGTAATCCCGGCGAAACGTTATTTCACCATCGGCGAAGTCAGCGAATTGTGCGGCGTCAAGCCGCACGTGTTGCGCTATTGGGAGCAGGAATTTCCCAACCTCAAGCCGGTCAAGCGCCGCGGCAACCGCCGCTATTACCAGCGCCACGACGTGCTGATGATCCGCCAGATCCGCTCGCTGCTCTACGATCAGGGCTTCACCATCACCGGCGCGCGCGCGCGTCTGGAGGGCCATCAGGCTCGGATGGAAGTGAGCATTTCCAACCAGATCGTGCGTCAGGTGCGATTGGAACTGGAAGAAGTACTGCAAATCCTGAAGCGCTAGACGGGCGCCTCTGTTAGAATCTTTCTTGTTGAAAAATGCAGGCAGGATGCCTGCTTCGTGATTTTCGCGATCAGGGACGATTGCAAAAATACAGTCGGGGCGTAGCGCAGCCTGGTAGCGCATCTGCCTGGGGGGCAGGGGGTCGTGGGTTCGAATCCCGCCGCCCCGACCAATTTTCTTCGCAATCGCGGCGCCGCCCTCGGCGCCGTTCGCGTTTTCGAGGTGGTCGATGTCAACCGAGCTTCGCGCCCTCTATCCTGCAATCGAGCCCTTCGACTGTGGCATGTTGCGCGTGTCGGACAGGCATACGCTGTATTACGAGCAATGCGGCAATCCGCGCGGCAAGCCGGCGCTGTTCGTGCACGGCGGGCCGGGTGCGGGCTGCAACGCCAACAGTCGGCGTTTTTTCGATCCCGCGCATTACCGCATCGTCCTGTTCGACCAGCGCGGCAGCGGACGCTCCTCGCCGCACGCGGAACTCGCCGAGAACACGACCTGGGATCTGGTCGCCGACATGGAGCGCTTGCGCGAGCACCTGCGCATCGAACGCTGGCAGGTGTTCGGCGGTTCGTGGGGCTCGACGCTTGCGCTCGCCTACGCGCAAACGCATCCTGTGCGCGTGACCGAACTTGTGCTACGCGGCATTTTTCTGTTGCGCCGCTGGGAACTGGAATGGTTCTATCAGAAAGGTTGCGACGCGATCTATCCGGATGCATGGGAAGCGTATCTGGCGCATATCCCGCCGGGAGAGCGCGGTGATCTGATCGGCGCCTACTATCGCCGCCTGACCGGCCCCGACGCGGCGGTACGCATGGCCGCGGCGAAGGTCTGGTCGACCTGGGAAGGCGCGACCAGCTATCTGTATCAGAATCCGGATTACATCGCCTCCACCGGCGCGGACGAATTCGCGCTTGCCTTCGCGCGCATCGAATGCCATTACTTCTTCAATGGCGGGTTTTTCGAATGCGACGACCAGCTTTTGCGTGATGCACACAAGTTGAAAAACATTCCCGCCGTGATCGTACAAGGCCGCTACGACGTGGTCTGTCCGTTGCGCAGCGCCTGGGATCTGCACCGCGTCTGGCCGGAAGCGGATCTGCGCATCGTCGCCGACGCAGGCCATTCGGCGTTCGAGCCGGGCAATACGCACGAATTGATCGAGGCCACGGACAGGTTTCGCTGAGCAAAAAAAACCCGGCCTTGCGGCCGGGTTTTGTGTCAGCAATGTTGAAGCTAAAAATCTTCAGTGCGCTGCGGCTGCTGGCGCTGCATCGCCCTTCAGGCAGGTGCTCATGAAGGTCTTGCGCGCGGCGCCCTTCAGGGCCTTGGTCTTGGCTTCGGCGTTGCAGTTTTTCATCTTCGTCTGCTGGGTTTCCTTGGCGGTCGCTGCCGGAGCCGCGGCGGCGGGTTTGGCGGCTGCGGGCGCGGCGGCTTCGCCGCCCTTCAGGCACGTGCTCATGAACGATTTGTATTCGGCGCCCTTCAGGCCCTTGGCGTGAGCATCCTTGGAGCAAGTGCTCATCTTGCTCTGCTGCGCGGTCATGGGCTTGGCGGGCGTGCCGGCGGCAAACGCGCTGCCGACGGTGGCGGCGAGAACGAAAGCGAGCGAGCTAACGGCGAACTTCATTGCGATCTCCTGGTGGTGGTGGCGGTGCTGCCGCCGGAGTCTACGCCGGCACCATTGCCGCACGTAGCTGCAGCGCACAATGATGCCAGCGCGCTGAATCGCGTCTGTAGGAAAGCGCCGACGCGTGTTGTCCGTTCAGCGCCGATTTTGCCGGGATTTTTGCAATCATCCCTGATTGCGAGAATCAAATAGCGGCCATCCTTGGCCGCACGTTTCAATTTACGCCGCCTTGGCCATGCGCGGTCCCTGCAGCAGAGCCTGCTTGACGCTGTCGACGACGAGGTCGACCTCCGCCGACGTCACGTAAAACGTCGGCGTGAAGCGCAGCGAGTTGGCGCCACCATGGATCACGCCGATGCCATGTTCGCGCAGCCATTCCTCGGTGCTGCCGGCGCCGTAGCATTTGAATTCCGGCGCCAGTTCGCAGGAGAACAGCAGACCCGTGCCCTGCACCTTGGTGATCATGCCCGGCAGTTCGCTCTTGAGCTTGTTGAACTTGTCGAGGAACTCGGCGCCACGGGCGCGAATGTTCGCCTTCAGTTCCGGAGTGACCAGGCCGAGTGCGGCGCAGGCCACATCCAGCGCGCGCGGGTTGGCAGTCATGGTGTTGCCGTAGATGCCCTTCTTGTAGAGCGCGGCGGTCTTGTCGGTAACGGCAAGCACGGACAACGGATACTGCCCGCCGTTCAAAGCCTTGGAATAGGTTTCCATGTCCGGCGGATCGAGCTTCTCGAAGCCGGGGTAATCCACGATCGACAGCACGCCGTGCGCGCGCAGTCCGGCCTGGATGGAGTCGACCAGGAACAGCGAACCGTGGCTGCGCGTGAGCTCGCGCGCGGTGGCGTAGAACTCCGGCGTGACCGCTCGGCCCGGATCGCCTTCGCCCATCACGGGCTCGAGGAACATGGCCTCGATGAACCAGCCGTTCTTGTCGGCATCGGCGAACACCTGGCGCAGTTGCGCCACGTTGTACGGTTCGACCGTGAGCAGGCTGTGCTCATCGCGGAAGCTGGCCAGGTTCTGCACATAGGCCTTGCGCGAGGAATCCGAATACACCGCCGGGCGCTCGGTGCGGCCGTGGAAGGCGCCCTTGACCGCGAGGCGCTTGATCGTGCGCCCGGCATATTTGCCGCCGGCGTCGGTCATGAGCTTGGCGTTGACATCGGTGATGCGGCAGGCGAGCGAGACGCTTTCCGAGCCCGAGTTCAGACACATGAAACGGGTGTAGGGACAGCCGCCGCGGGTGTTGCCGATATTGGCCTTGAGCGCGCGCGTGAAGCGCATCTGGCTCACGCTCGGGGTCATGATGTTGGCCATCGCTTGTGGCTTGGCCATCGCCGTGAGCACGGCCTTTGGCGTGTGGCCGAAACCAAGCATGCCGTAGCCGCCGGAGTCATGCACCACGGCGCCCTTGAGCGTGATCACCCAGGGCCCGCGAGCGGCCAAGGCGACATACGGATTGACCGCGTCGTCGGCGTAGAAATTCACGAAGTCGGCCTGCACGCGTGCCAGTTGTGCGGCTTCGTCGAGTTGGAGCAGGTCGGGAAATTCCGTGGCCAGCGCGTGCCGCACGCTCAGCGCTTCGTCGACGGCTTCAACCAGTTCCGGAAATTGCGCGGCCAATCGCTCGACCGTCGCATCGGGCAGGCCCTGTGTGCGCGTCGCGCCGGCGTTGCGGCGCAGTTCTTCAAGCTTGGCGATGACAGACATGTTGCACCTCCACAAACGGCAGATACGCGCCGCTCGCGGCGCGTCGAAAGAAAGCGAAACCTCTGTTCCGGCTGGTATTTTATCATGCGCAAGCGGTCCTGAACCGGGGCCGCTTCGCGGTGCAGCCAGTGGTGCCACTTGCTGACACTTGTCACGGCCAAATCCTGACTGTCGCGACTGTGGGTCGGACAACGCAATGCGCACACTGTTTGCGTCCGGTGAAGAGGTGTGCAATGGCGATGGATACCGATGTAGTGGCAGCACTGCGCGGCGCGAGCAAGCGTTATGGCAAGCTGCTGGCGCTGGATGGCGTGGATCTCGAGGTGCGGCACGGCCAGATACTGGCCTTGCTCGGTCCGAACGGCGCGGGCAAGACCACGGCGATTTCGCTGCTGCTCGGCCTGCACGATCCGGACGCGGGCAGTGCGAACCTGTTCGGCGAGCAACCACGCGCACTCGCCGCGCGCTGCCGCATCGGTGCGATGCTGCAAACCACCGCCGTACCGGACACCCTGCAAGTCGGCGAACTGATCGCGCTGTTTCGCAGCTACTACATGTCTGACAGTAGCCGGCAGCCGCGCACCGTTTTTGACACCGCGCAACTGGCCGGCGTGAGCGATTTGCTGAAACGCCGCTACGGCAAGCTTTCCGGTGGTCAGCAGCGGCGCGTGCAATTCGCGCTCGCCATCGCCGGCCGCGTCGAGATCCTGTTTCTGGACGAACCGACCACGGGCCTGGACATCGAGGCGCGCACGACGATGTGGAAAACCATCCGTACGCTCGTCGCCGAAGGGTGTGCCATCGTGCTGACCACGCATTATCTGGAAGAGGCCGAAGCGCTGGCGGATCGGGTGGCCGTGCTCGCGCGCGGGCGCATCGTTGCGCAGGGAAGTGTTGCGCAGATTCGCGCGCGCGTCGGCCAGCGCCGCATCCGCTGCATTACCGCGGTGGATGTCGCGGCGATCGCGCAATGGTCGCATGTGCGCAGCGCGGTGCGCGATGGCGAGCGCACCGAGATCGTCAGCGACAGCACCGAAGCTGTGGTGCGCCGCCTGCTCGATCAGGATGCGCAACTGCACGAACTGGAAATCCAGCGTGCCGGCCTGGCCGAAGCGTTTGTCGAAATCACCAAAGAGGCCGCGTAATGAACGCCATCGCTGAAACTCGGGCAATTCGCGTGTCCGGCTATCGCGCACTGCCGGCCTACCTGCTCGAAGCCCGCTACGAATTCCTGCGCTTGTTGCGCACACCGTCGTTCGCCGTGCCGACGCTGTCGTTCCCGCCGTTGTTCTTCCTGTTGTTCGGCCTGCTGCTCAATCACGGCAACGCGGGCGCCGCGCATTACCTGTTCGCCACCTACAGCGTGTTCGGCGTGATGGCGCCGAGTCTGTTCGGTTTCGGCGTGGCCGTGGCGATCGAGCGCGAGAAGGGCTGGCTGGCGCTCAAGCGCGTCGCGCCGATGCCGCCGGGTGCATACCTTGCGGCCAAGCTCGCGATGGCAATGTTGTGCGCCGCGATTATCTATCTGATCCTGGCGGCGATGGCGTACGCGCTCGGCGGAGTGCGCCTGCCGGCTGCGCAATGGCTGGTGCTCGGTACTGTCGCGGTCGGCGGCGCACTGCCGATGTGCGCGCTTGGACTCATCATCGGCAGTCGTGCCAACGCCTCGGCGGCCCCGGCATTCGTGAATCTGATCTATCTGCCGATGTCGTTCCTGTCCGGCCTGTGGATGCCGCTGTCGATGCTTCCGCACTTCCTGCAACAGGTCGCGCCGCTCTGGCCGGCCTGGCACCTCGGCCAACTCGCGCTGATGACGACCGGGCAGGCGACAACGGGCAGCGTTGCGGGACACTTGTTGTGGCTGGGCGCGTTCACGGTGATCTGTTTTGCGATCGCGCGGCGCGGATTGGCGCGCGCGGATTGATCTTGCGCTAATCTGCACGCGCTTTGGGAGTCAGGCATGCTCGAATCCATTTTCACGCCCACGGATGATTCCATCCTTATCCGTTTTATGAGTCCCGGCAAGCGCGGCGGGAAACCCGCGCACTGGCTGCCGGCGTTGATGCTAGTGTGGACGGTGTGGGTCTTCTTCGTGCCGATGTTCGAGGCCGATAACCAGTTTCGACACTGGCTATGGCCGACCTTGGCCAGCTTCGTGATATTCCTCGGTTTGTACTGGCGCGTTTACTACCGCAGCCGTGTGCAGGTGATCTGGAGCGCTTGGGCCATGGCCGGGCTGGGACTGGCTTTGATGCCGCTCAATCCCGGCGCACAATGCTATTTCATCTATGCCTGTGCCTATTTCCCCTGTTCGGGCACGACGCGTCGGGCGACATTGGCCACCTTAACAGCACTGGCGCTCTACAGCATCGAATGGGCTCTGTTGAAGTACGGTTGGGTGTATTGGATCAATGGAGCATTGGTCAGCCTGTGCATCGGCTTCATGAACCTGAATTTCGTGCGCAAGGCCGAGCGCGAAGCCGAGCTGCGCATGAGCCACGACGAGGTGCGGCGCCTGGCCGCCACCGCCGAACGCGAACGCATCGGCCGCGACCTGCACGATCTGCTCGGCCACACGCTGTCGCTGATCACGCTCAAATCCGAACTCGCCAATAAATTGTTCGACCGTGACACTGCCGCGGCCAAGCGCGAGATGATCGATATCGAACGCGTCGCACGCGATGCGTTGGCGCAGGTGCGGCGTGCGGTCACCGGCATCCGTGCCGCAGGATTGGCCGCGGAAATGGCCTCGGCAAAACTGTTGCTCGAATCCAACGGCGTGCACATGGAATACGATTTGGCGGACGTCGCCGTTCCGGTTGAAATCGAAACCGCATTCGCAATGACCGTGCGCGAAGCGGCAACCAATATCCAGCGCCATGCGCGCGCGTCGCGCGCGAGCATCGCACTCACGCATGCGGATGGACGATTGACCTTGCGTATCACCGACGACGGCCGCGGCGGCGCCATCGAACCGGGCAACGGTCTGAACGGCATGCGCGAGCGCCTCGTCGCGGTCGGCGCGGAACTGCGCGTGGAATCGCAGCGCGGTCGCGGTACCACGCTCACCGCGAGTCTGCCGATGCCGCGGCAAAACAACGTCGCCGCCGCGATCAAATTGCGTCAGCAGCAAGCTAATCCTGCATGATCCGCGTCCTGCTCGCCGAAGACCAGGCCATGGTGCGCGGCGCGCTGTCGGCCCTGCTCAAGCTTGAATCGGATCTCGATGTGATCGGTTGCGCCGCCGATGGCGAGGAGGCGTGGCTGCTCGCGCAAGGTGAAAAACCCGATATCGTCGTCACCGACATCGAAATGCCGCGCCTCACCGGACTGGAACTCGCGCAACGCATCCGCGAGCGCGGGCTCGGTTGCAAGGTCATCATTCTCACGACCTTCGCGCGGCCCGGATTCCTGCGCCGTGCGCTGGATGCCGGCGTCGGCGGATATCTGCTCAAGGATGCACCAGCCGAACAGCTCGCCGAGGCGATCCGCAAGGTACACCGCGGCGGCCGCGCGATCGATCCGCAATTGGCGCTGGAAGCCTGGTCCGGCGACGATCCGCTCAACGACCGCGAGCGCCAGGTGCTGCGCCTGGCCGGCGAGGGTCTGTCCGCCGGTGATATCGCCGCGCAGCTGCATCTGTCGCAGGGCACCGTGCGCAATTACCTGTCCGAGGCCATCGGCAAGCTGGGCGTCAGCAATCGCATCGAGGCCTACCGGCTGGCACGACAAAAGGGGCTTCTCTAACCGCGTACGCGCGTATCGTTACAATTGCGCGGTGAAAAAATCCGACTTCCACTACGAGCTTCCGCCGGAACTGATCGCGCAGGCGCCGCTGGCGCAGCGTTCGGCGAGCCGTCTGCTCGTGGTCGATGTGCCGGCAAAGGCGTTTGCGGACCGCCAGTTCACCGACCTGACGCAATTCCTGCGCGCCGGCGATCTGCTCGTGTTCAACGACACCCGCGTGCTGCCGGCGCGGCTGTACGGACGCAAGGAAACCGGCGGCGCGGTGGAAATCCTTATCGAGCGCGTCACCGGCGCGCACGAAGCCGTCGCCCAGCTCGGCGTGAGCAAGAAGCCCCGGCCGGGCGGGCGCATCCTGCTCGAGGACGGCAGCGCGCTCGAAGTGCTCGGCCGCGAAGGGGAATTTTATACTTTGCGCCACGACGGTACCGAGCCGCTGGAAAAACTGCTGCTGCGCCTGGGTCACATGCCGCTGCCGCCGTACATCGCGCGCGCCGATGGGGCGGCCGATGCCGAGCGCTACCAGACGATCTACGCGCGTGCGCCCGGTGCGGTCGCGGCGCCGACCGCGGGCCTGCATTTCGACGCGCCGCTGCTCGACGCGTTGCGCGGCAAGGGAGTGGATTTCGGTTACGTCACCCTGCACGTCGGCGCCGGCACGTTCGCGCCGCTGCGCAGCGAGAACGTCGAAGACCACCGCATGCACCGCGAATGGCTCAATGTCGGCGCGGAACTCGTGGAGAAGATGCGCCGCGCGCGCGCGCGCGGCGGGCGCGTCGTCGCGGTAGGCACCACCGTCGTGCGTGCGCTGGAATCCGCGCTGCGCGATGGGCAAGTCCATCCTTTCGCCGGCGAGACGCAGATTTTCATCTTCCCGGGCTACCGCATCGCCAGCGTCGATGCGCTGATCACGAATTTCCATCTGCCGGAATCCACATTGCTGATGCTCGTGTCGGCCTTCGTCGGACGCGAGTTGATGCTCGATGCCTACCGTCACGCGGTTGCGCAACGCTACCGGTTTTTTTCCTACGGCGACGCGATGCTGATTTTGCCGAACGGCGCGCGGCCGCGATAATGTTCTCATCCCTTCTTGCCCGGCAGTAGACAAGTAACCGCACGGCACGTTTGTAGTGCGCGAACAGGGCCGGACGACGGGCCGTTATCTGCCGGCGCAGAGCGCGAAGACGATTGCCATCCGAGCGGGTTGTGACACCGGCGTCGCGGGTGTTACCCTAGTACTACCCGATTGCCGGACATGCGCGTCATGACCACCACTTCCCTGAAATTGCCGAACGACCTGAAGACACGCGCCGCCGCGGCCGCGCGTATCCGCGGCGTCACACCGCATGCCTTCATGGTCGAGGCCATCCGCGTGGTGGCTGCCGCGACGGAACAGCGCGCAAGCTTCATTGCCGATGCCATGGCCGCCGACGCGCAGATGCGCAAGACCGGCAAAGGTTACGCTGCCGACGCCGTACACAAATACATCAAGGACAAGGTTGCCGGCGTTCCCGCGCGCAAGCCGAAGGCGATGTCTTGGCGCGGTTGATCTATGCCGGCAGGGCGATCGAAGACCTCGAACGCTTGGTCGAATTCCTGATCGAAAGCGATCCGCGGGCTGCCGCGCACACGGTCGAGTTGGTCGTGGGCGCGTTGCAGATGCTGGGTAATCATCCGTTGATCGGACGCAGAGCTGACGACGTCTTGCGTGAGCTGGTCATTTCGCGCGGCCGCAGCGGTTATGTCGCGCTCTATCGTTTCGATGCCGAAGCGGACGTGGTACGCATACTGACCATTCGCCATCAGCGTGAAGCGGGATATCCCGGGGAAGCCGAGGCGTGAACGAAGTCGAGACGCGCGCCGGATACGTCAGTTCCGATCTCGCCGCGGCGGTCTGGGGCGTGGTCGACGGCTGTCGTATCCGCTGCGAACATCCGAATCCGCCGCCGATTGGTACCTGACGTGGCAAACATGCAATTCGATCTCCTCGCCACCGACCATGCCGCACGCCGCGGCCGCATCACTTTTCCGCGCGGCGTCATCGAAACGCCGGCCTTCATGCCGGTGGGCACGTACGGATCGGTCAAGGGCATGACGCCGCGCTCGATCCTGGAGACCGGCGCCGAAATCATTCTCGGCAACACGTTTCATCTGTGGCTGCGGCCGGGTCTTGACGTCATCGGCGAATTTGGCGGACTGCACAAGTTCATCGGCTGGGATAAGCCCATCCTCACCGACTCCGGCGGATTTCAGGTGTTCTCGCTGGCGCAGCGGCGCAAGATAACGGAGGAGGGCGTTCGTTTCGCGTCTCCCGTCGATGGCTCGATGGTGTTCCTGTCGCCGGAAGAATCGATGCGCATCCAGCGCGTGCTCGATTCCGATATCGCGATGATTTTCGATGAGTGCACGCCCTATCTTGTCGGGGATGATCCTGCCACAGAGAAACAGGTGCGCGCCTCGATGGAACTGTCACTGCGCTGGGCCGAGCGTTCGCGCCGTGCGTTCGACGATCTGCGCAATCCCAATGCCTTGTTCGGCATCGTGCAGGGTGGCACCTACCCGCAATGGCGCAAGGTTTCCGCCGATGGATTGTTGCAAATCGGTTTTGATGGCTACGCGGTCGGCGGACTCGCCGTTGGCGAACCCGAAGCCGAGCGCAACCGCACGCTGGAGGAAACCGTGCCGCTGCTGCCTGCCGACAAGCCGCGGTATCTGATGGGTGTAGGCCGGCCGCAGGACATCGTCGAGGCCGTCGCGCGCGGTATCGACCTGTTCGATTGCGTCATGCCCACGCGCAACGCGCGCAACGCGCATGTCTTCACGCGCACCGGCGTGCTGCGTCTGCGCAACGCGCAATACGAGCGCGACACGCGGCCGCTGGACGAAGCCTGCGCCTGTTATACCTGCACGTCCGGGTTCAGTCGCGCCTATCTGCGCCATCTGGACAAGTGCGGCGAGATGCTTGGCCCGATGCTGGCCACGATCCACAATCTGCACTACTACCAGGATCTGATGCGCGGGCTGCGCGAGGCGATTGCCGCGCGGCGGCTCGGCGATTTCGTGGCGGAGTTCCAGAGCATGCGCGGCATCGCCGCAGGCTGAGTCCGGCACCAGCCGGGGATGCACAAGCGCCAACGCCATGCCATAATCCGCAGTCTTTTGGCAGGTCCGCCGGTTCGCGGCGGGCGCACAACGCGAGAACTCCATGGATTTCCTGATTTCCAACGCCTATGCGCAGGCGCCGGCCGCCGGTTCGCCGGACAGCATCGGCCTGCTCGGTTCGCCGATCGTGTTCATCGCCATCATGGTCGTGATGATGTTCTTCATGTTCCGCTCGCAGTCCAAGCGGCAGAAGGAACTAAAGGCCATGATCGCAGCGCTGGCCAAGGGCGACGAAGTCGTGAGCAACGGCGGCATGGCCGGGCGCATCGACGACATCGGCGAGAGTTTCGTGACCCTTGAAATCGCGCCGAACGTCAAGATCAAGTTGCAGAAAACAGCGATCTCGATGGTGTTGCCCAAGGGCACCCTCAAGTCGGTGTGAAGTTTTCAGCCCCCTTGAGTCAAGGGGGCGATCAAACTCATGCCGCGCAAGAGTTTGATGGGGGTTGTGGAAGTGCGGCTCCGCGATCGAAGACAAATGCGATCGGGCCCTTGTGCAGAGGTTTTGTAGATGAACGATTTTCCCCGCTGGAAATACATTCTCGTCGCCGTGGTGATCCTGCTCGGCATCGTCTATGCGCTGCCGATCATCTACCCGCAGCAGCCGGCCGTGCAGATTTCGGCCAACCGTGGCGCCACGGTTGACGCGGCATTGCGCGAGAAGGTGCTCGGCATCCTGCAGACCAAGAAAATCGCGTTCAAGGACGTTGAGCTCAACGGCGACCGCCTGCTCGCGCGCTTTCCGAATACGGAAGTCCAGTTGGCGGCCTCCGATCTGATCAAAACCGGTCTCGGCGACAAATACATCGTTGCGCTGAACCTCGCCAGCACCGTACCCGGCTGGCTGCGCACGATCGGCGCGAACCGCATGCCGCTCGGCCTCGACCTGCAGGGCGGCGTGCACTTCCTGATGGAGATCGACCAGAAGGCGGCGCTCGACAAGATGCAGCAGCGCTACGTCGACGACATCCGCACCGCGCTGCGCAACGCCAAGATCCGCTACGAATCGGTCAACCCCGGTGCGCAGGGCATCGTCGTGGTGCTGCGTTCCGCGGCCGACCGCACGGCCGCCGGCAACATCATCGCCAAGGACGTGAACCAGCCGGAGAAGCTGGGCGCGCCGCCGCCGCTGGATATCACCGACGGCACCACCACGGCGACGAGTTTCGCGCTCAATGCGCGCATCCGCGAGGCGACGCTGCAGGAACAGCAGCGTTCGATCGTCGACAGCAACCTGACCACGCTGCGCAACCGTGTCAACCAGCTCGGCGTATCCGAGCCGCTGATCCAGCAGCAGGGCGCCAACCGCATCGTGGTGGAACTTCCCGGCGTGCAGGACACGGCCGAGGCGAAGAAGATTCTCGGTGCGCAGGCAACGCTTGAATACCATGCGGTGGACGAGAACACGAATCCGATCGAGGCCGAGAAAACCGGCATCGTGCCGCCGGATTCGCGCCTGTACTACACGCAGCGCCTCGGTCCGGATGGCAAGCCGATGCCGATCGTGCTGAAGAAGAAAATCATCGTCGGCGGTGACGAGCTGATCGATGCGGCGGCGATTCCCGATCCGCAGACCGGCCTGCCGGCGGTGTCGGTCACGCTCAACGCGCTCGGCGGCAAGCGCATGCTCGATTACACGCGCGAAAACGTCGGCCACCGCATGGCCGTGGTCTACATCGAACGCATTCCGGAAACCAAGATTGTCGACGGCAAGGAAGTCCATACCGCCAAGGTCAACGAGGAAGTCATCAACGACGCCACCATCCAGGGCGTGTTCTCGAACAGGTTCCAAACGACGGGGCTTGACAGCCTCAAGACGGCGAGTGAACTGTCGCTGCTGCTGCGCGCGGGGTCGCTGGCGGCGCCGGCCGACATCGTCGAGCAGAACGTGATCGGCCCGAGTCTGGGTCAGGACAACATTGAAAAGGGCGGCCGCGCCGTGTTGCTCGGATTGCTCGCGGTGCTGATCGCCGCGGCGCTCTACTATCACCTGTTCGGCCTGATTGCCGACATCGCCCTGGTGCTGAACCTGGTGCTGCTGATCGCGGTGCTCTCGATCTTCCAGGCCACCCTGACCATGCCCGGTGTCGCCGGTATCGTGCTGACGCTCGGCATGGCGATCGATGCAAACGTGCTGATCTGCGAGCGCATCCGCGAGGAATTGCGCAACGGCTCCACGCCGCTGGCCGCGATCCGTGCCGGTTATGAAAAGGCCTGGGCGACGATTCTCGATGCCAACGTGACCCACCTGCTGGCCGCATTCGGCCTGTTCGCCTTCGGTTCCGGCCCGATCAAGGGCTTTGCCGTGACCCTGGCCATCGGTATCGTGACCTCAATGTTCACCTCGGTCACGGTCACCCACGCCATCACCAACCTCATCCACAGCGGCCGCAAGCTCAAGGGCTTGGCCGTCGGCGGCGGCCACGCGCGCGCCGCTGCAGGAGCCTGACCCATGGAAATCTTCAAGCACGATGCCGCGGTCGACTTTCTCGGCTGGCGCCGGGTGAGTCTGACGATCTCGGCGATTCTGGTCGTCCTGTCGATCGGCGCGATCTTCACGCGCGGCCTCAACTACGGCCTCGACTTCACCGGCGGCATCCTGATCGACGTCAAGTACGCGCAGCCGGTGGACATCAGCGACGTGCGCAGCGCGCTGGACACGGCCGGTTTCGACCACGCCATCGTGCAGAGCGTGGGCGGTGCGCGCGAGGTTTCGATCCGCCTGCAGCCCGGCCGCGACAAGGCCGCAGCGGCTGCGGACAGCGGCACGGTCAAGCAGAGCGACAAGGTCGCCGCCGACGTCATGACCGCACTCAAGGCCAAGCGCAGCGACGCCAGCATGACGCGCGATCCGGACTTTGTCGGCCCCGAGGTCGGCGCGGAACTGAAGAGCGACGGCGTGACCGCGGTGATCTTCGTCATTATCGGCATCATGATCTACATCGGCGTGCGCTTCGAGTGGCGCTTCGCCATCGCCGCGATCGCCTCGGAATTCCACGATACCCTGCTCACGATCGGGTTCTACGCGCTTACCCAGCACGAATTCGACATCACCGTGCTGGCTTCGGTGCTGGCCGTGGTCGGCTATTCGATCAACGACAAGGTCGTGGTGTTCGACCGCGTGCGCGAAATTTTCCGCGCCACACGCAAAGGCGAACCGGTCGATATCCTCAACAAGGCGATCAACGGCACCCTGTCGCGCACCATCATCACCTCGGTGTTCACGGGCATCACCATGGTCGCGTTGTTCTTCTTCGGTGGTCCGGCGGTGCACGGCTTTGCGCTGACCATGATCATCGGCATCGTGATCGGCACGCTGTCGTCGATCTTCTTCGCCAGCCCCATCCTGCTCTGGCTCGGCGTGTCGAAGAAGGACCTGATGCCGGTGACGCGCGACAATCCCGAGTTGGCGCGCAGGCCTTGAGGTTCGTCATTCCGGCATTCTCTGCCGGAATGACGACAATTAGCCAAGCATCTCCGGCGTTGCATTCGCCGAGATGATTTTCACCATCGCCGCCGTGAGGTGGTGATTGCCGGCGACGAGGTTGCCGCTGGCGGGCATGCCATCGCGGCCGGCAAAATCGCAGAACGTGCCGCCGGCTTCGCGCACCAGCAGGCAGCCGGCGGCCATGTCCCAGGGTTGCAGGCCGGGTTCGAAATAGCCGTCCAGACGACCGGCCGCGACGTAGGCCAGGTCAAGCGCGGCCGATCCGGTGCGGCGGATGTCGTCGGCGTCGCGCAACAGCGCGCGCGTGATCGCGAGTTGCGCATCCAGATGCTGATGCTGGCGCGGCGGAAAGCCGGTGCACAGGATCGTGCCGGCGAGGGTCTCGCGCTTGCTCACGCGCATGCGCCGATCGTTGACGAAGGCGCCGTCGCCCTTGCTGGCGGTGAACAGCTCGTCGCGCAGCGGGTCGTAGATCACGCCGTACACCAGATCGCCGTGGTCCATGAAGCCGATCGACACGCAATAGTGCGGAAAGCCGCGCAGATAATTGTGGGTGCCATCGAGGGGATCGACGATCCAGACCTTGTCGGACTTGCCGGTCTTGCCCGTTTCTTCGCCGAGGATGGCGTGACCCGGATAGGCGCGGCGCAGCTCCTTGACGATCTCGGCTTCGGCCATTCGGTCGACTTCGCTGACGTAGTCGTGGCGCGATTTTTCCTCGACGTTGAGCCCTTCCACGCGATGGATGTAGCGCAGAATGACGTTGCCGGCAGCGCGCGCGGCGCGCACCGCGACGTTGATGGCGGGTCTGGGCATGACGAGTTCCTGCTTTTATTGTCAAAAAGAACGTGGTGCGGCTAGGCGCGGTGCAGATTTTAGCAGAAGCGAAGCTTCCGTCCGTCCTGCGGCCGGCCGGGTGACTCCCAGAGCCAGAGCTTCCGACCGGTCTGCAACCGGTCGGGTGACTTTCTTTTCTCGTGAAAAGAAAGTCACCAAAGAAACACGTCAAAGCGCGACCGTCCGCGGGAGGAGCTTCACGAAGGCTGGCGAAAGGATGCAAGTTCCACTTGCAACTCGTCGATTCTGTGTTGCGGCGGGACACCTGCGATAATCAGAAAATGAGCAAGAATTCGATATCGTCCGTTGCGGGGCCGGACATCCGTTTCGTCCTCGTGCGTACTTCGCATCCCGGCAACATCGGCGCGGCGGCGCGCGCGATCCGCACGATGGGATTCGCGCGGTTGAGTCTGGTGGCGCCGCACAAGTTTCCGCATCCGGATGCGGTGGCATTGGCTTCGGGCGCGATCGGCGTGCTGGACGATGCTGCCGTCACTCCGGCGCTGGTCGATGCGGTGTCCGACTGCACGCTGGTGCTTGGTTGCACGGCGCGCGCGCGGGCCGTGCAGCTCGAGGAACTGTCGCCGCGGGAAGCGGCCTCACGTGCGCTGGCCGCCAGCACGCACGGTCCGGTCGCCATCGTCTTCGGCAACGAGCGCACGGGACTGGAAAACGACGAGTTGATGTCTTGTCACGCCGCGGTGCGGATTCCTAGCGTCGAGGATTTCCCCTCGCTCAATCTCGCCCAGGCCGTGCAGGTTCTGGCCTACGAACTGCGGCTCGCGGTGCTCGAACGCGCGCCGCAGGCCGCGGACGAATCCATATCCGATCCGCCGGCCACGGCCGAACAGCTTGAACACCTGTTCGGGCAT
This sequence comes from Lysobacteraceae bacterium, assembly GCA_018969845.1. Classification (GTDB taxonomy): domain Bacteria; phylum Pseudomonadota; class Gammaproteobacteria; order Xanthomonadales; family Rhodanobacteraceae; genus Rudaea. The sequence continues at coordinate 30,644 of JAGWXP010000006.1, forward strand.
CTGGCGCAGATGCTCGACGACATCGATTTCCACAAGGGTCGCTCGCCGGTGACGATCATGAAGCGCCTGCGCCGGCTGTTCCTGCACGCGGCCCTGGATCAGCGCGAGGTGCGCATTCTGCGCGGGATTTTCGACGATGCGCAGCGTATGGCGCGACTGGCGAAAACCACCGACCGTTCGCCCGGAGCGTAGGTGCATAGCGCCGAAGTCGAAGGGCCTAGCGTTTCGACTTCGCTCGCGTTGCTCGCTACGCTCAACGCGAACGGATTTTTGTCAACCGCTTTCCACGCCTTCCGAATCCGGCGGCACGCGCAGGACGAGAATCTTGTCCACGCGCGCTCCGTCCAGGTCGACCACTTCGAAACGCCAGCCGCGCCAATCGAAGTGCTCGCCGGGATGCGGAATGCGGCTGAATTGCGCGACGACCATGCCGGCGACCGTGTTGAAATCATGCTCATCCTCGGCCGGCAGTTCGGCGAGTCCGAGCAGTTCGCGCAGATCGTCGGTGCCGAGCGCGCCGTCGATCAGCCAGCTGCCGTCGCTGCGCTGCGCGATTTGCGGGCCTTGCGTCGCCGGTGCCGGCGCGGCGCCCTGTCCGACCACCGCGCCGAGCACGTCGTTGAGCGTGACCAGGCCTTCGATGTCGCCGTATTCGTCCACCACCAGTGCCAGGCGCGTTTCCGCATCGCGGAATTCCTCGAGCAGATCCAGCGCGCGCGCGGTGCCGGGAACGTACAGCGGCGTCGCCAGTCTTGCGAACAGATCGATCCGCGCATTGCCGAGCATGGCCGGCAGGCGCTTGAGGCTGAGCACGCCGAGCACGTCCTTGTCGCTGCCGCGATACACCGGATAGCGCGAATACGGCGTGTCGCGCATGACCGCAAGGTTTTCCTCCAGCGATGCTGACGCATCCAGCCAAGCGATGCGCTGGCGCGGCGTCATCAGGCTGTCCACCGTGCGGTCGCCCAGGCGCAGCACGCGATTGACCATGTTGCGCTCGTCGGCGTCGATCACGCCCTGATCGGCGCTCTCGGCCACGAGCAGGCGGATTTCCTCCTCGCTGACCTGGTCGGCGCGGATGCGATCCATGCGCAGGGCGTGCAGGATCGCACGGGTGAGCCAGATCAGCACGAACCCGAACGGCGCGGCCAGCCAGGTCAGTATGCGCATCGGCACTGCGGTGGCGAGTGCATAGCGTTCCGGATTGACCAGGGCGACGCGTTTGGGCACGAGTTCGCCGAGCAGCATGTTGGCGAAGGTGATCGCCGAAACGCTCAGCGCCACGCCAAATGCGGGCGCGTAGGGCGCGAGCCAGGCCAGGCGCGTGGCGTCGAGCAGGCGCGCGAAATCCGCGCCAAGCCGCGCGCCGAGCGCCGTGCCGGTACCGATGCCGATCAGGGTGATGAACACCTGCACGGTGGCGAGGAAACGTTCCGGCGTCTGCGCCAGTTTCAGTGCGATCTGCGCTCGCCGGCTGCTGCGCGCCAGATGCTTGAGGCGGCTGCGGCGCGAGGTCAACAGGGCCATCTCGCTGAGCGCGAAAAAGCCGTTGAGCAAGGCGAGCAGGACGATGAGGACGACTTCGACGATCATGCGCGTTGGCGTCGCCGCGCGCGACGCGGGCGAACTCGCACTGGCGGTGGCGGTCGCATCAGAGCGCGTCGCCGCCTGCCGACATGGCCTTTTCCAGACGATCGCCGAGCGGGCCGATTTCGTCGATCAGACGCATCAATTCCTTTGCGGTCAGCAGTTCGTATGGCCGGTTCTCGCACAGGTGCAGGTAGGGTGCGCCATCGAGGTCGCTCACGGCGAGATAGCCGACGCGCTGTTCCCAGTTGAAGCGCAGGCAGCGTTTCGCATCCATGCCGGCAAGCGCGCCGATCGGCGTGGATACGCGCAGGAACTTGCGCCCGTCCTCGCCTTCGATCTCGGCCAGATACAGGCCCTGATGGCGGTTGCCGCCGTCGAGGGCGAGGTCGAAACAGAGCAGGTAGGGGTCGTTGATGCGCAGCGTGTGGCGTGCCTGGACGCTGGAGCGGATTTCCTCGAACGAGTGCATTGCGGTGTCCTTGTGAACTTGCCGCGTATGCTAACGTGTCGCGCCCATGAAGTCAGGCACGGCATCGATCCCGCCCGAACACGCTGCCATCCTGCGCGTGATCCGCGCGATTCCGCGCGGCCGGGTGACGAGCTACGGCGAGATTGCCGCGCGCGCGGGCTTGCCGCGGCGCGCACGGATGGTCGGGCGCATTCTCGGCGCGTATTCCGCGCTGAAGCTGCCGTGGCAGCGCGTGTTGCGTTCCGATGGACGCATTGCCTTTGCGCGTGGTAGTCGCGGCTACCGCGAGCAGCGCGTGCTGCTCGTCGACGAAGGCGTCGTGGTGGCGCATGGCCGCGTGGATCTGGCGCGTTACGGCTGGCAGCGCGATCTGGATGCGGAGTTGTGGAAGATGGCGTGAAGCGGCCCGATTCGGGCATCATGTGGCATTCAGCTCGTCATTCCGGCAGGGACTGCCGGAATCCAGTGGCCAAGGACGGCATCCATGCAGTCTGGATACCGGCAATCCCTGCCGGTATGACGTTAAACAATTGCGATAGTCTCGATAATTCCGGAGCGCAATGTCCAACCTCCCCGCCGTAACCCGTGCCTTGCTGATCGCCAATATCGCGATCTTCCTGTTGCAGATGGCCGGTGCCGATTCGGCGATCATCGCGCACTTCGCGCTCTGGCCGCTCGGCCCGCACCAGCTCGTGCGCATGGACGATGGCAGTGTGATGTCGCTGGGATTCCAGCCGTGGCAACTGATCACCTACAGCTTTCTGCACG
>JAGWXP010000144.1 GCA_018969845.1 Lysobacteraceae bacterium
AAGCCCATTTCCTGGAGCATCTCGAGGTCGTAGTTGGTCCGCATGCGGATGCGCTGCGCCTCGAGGTACCGGCCGTTCTGCTCGAACCAGGCCACCCGCTCCTCCAGCTCCGCCTTGATCCCGCCGATGGCGCCCTCCAGCTTGCCGCGGGAGGTGACATACTGGTTGGCCGGATAGAGGTCGAACTGCTCCAGCGGACGGATGACCTCCCCGGTCAGCGGGTCGAACTCGCTCAGCGCCTCGACGTCCTCGCCCCAGAACTCCACCCGCAACCCCTGTTCGAGGTACGCGGGCATCACGTCGACCACGTCGCCGCGCACCCGGAAACAACCGCGCTTCAGTTCATAGTCGTTGCGCTCGTAGAGATTCTCGACCAGCCGCTCCAGCAGGCGGTTGCGGCCGAACGCGGTCCCGCGGCGCAGCTCGATCCGCATCTCGGTGAAATCCTCGGGGGAGCCGAGGCCGTAGATGCACGACACGCTGGCGACCACGATCACGTCCCGGCGGCTGACGAGCGAACTCGTCGCCGCGATGCGCAGCCGTTCGATCTCCTCGTTGATCGAGGAATCCTTCTCGATGTAGGTGTCGGTCGACGGCAGGTAGGCCTCGGGCTGGTAGTAGTCGTAATAGCTGACGAAGTATTCCACCGCGTTGTGCGGGAAGAATTCCCTGAACTCGCCATACAACTGCGCGGCCAGGGTCTTGTTCGGCGCCAGCACCAGCGTGGGCTTCTGCACGCGCTCGATGACGTTGGCGATGGTGAAGGTCTTGCCCGAGCCGGTCACGCCGAGCAGGGTCTGGTGGGCGAGCCCGGACTCGAAACCGGCGATGAGCTTTTCGATCGCGTCGGGCTGATCGCCGGCGGGACGGTAGGGCGCAACGAGATGGAAGCGGTCTGGTTGAAGACGGTCGGACATCGGCGGTTCCGGAGGCCAACCTTTGATTATAGACCGCACGGCGACAATGACATCGGCGTTTTCCTACGTTCGGCGGCGCCTGATGCCGATCCCGCGCATGCAACGCGATTCCTAGCATGGCGCCATCGTCGAGGAGGAACCGCCATGCGCCAGCCGTCAGCGAAAAACGTCCGTGGAATCACCCTGATCGAATTGATCTTCGCCATAACCATCGCATCCGTGCTGTGCGCCATCAGCCTGCCCGCCTTGGGCAGTCTGCTGCAAAGCGGCCAGTCGCGCAGCGCGCACAATGCGCTGGTCGCGGCGCTGAATCTGGCGCGCAGCACGGCGGCATCACGCCAATCCGATATTTCCATCTGTCCGAGCCGTGATGGCGCGACCTGCGACAACGCCATCTGGTGGCAGAACGGCTGGATCGTGTTCGCCGACACCAACCACGACGGTGTGCGCACCGATCGCGAAGCGATCATCCACGTCGGTCAGATGCACGACGGCATGGCGATCGCCAGCACCGCCGCGCGCCGCCGCGTCACCTATCGCGCCGACGGCACCTCCGCCGGCAGCAACCTCACTTTCACCTTCTGTGACAGGCGTGGTCCGGCGAGCGCGGATACCGTGGTGATCAGCAATGCCGGACGCATTCGCTCAGGCAAGGCCACCACCGCCCAGGCTGACGCGGCCTGTGCCGGGTTGCCCATGCCTTGACGTAAGTCGCGCCGTCCCTGAAAATGCGCGGCTCGCTCCGAGCATTTCCCCGATAGCTCAGCGGTAGAGCAAGTGACTGTTAATCACTGGGTCGGCGGTTCGATCCCGTCTCGGGGAGCCAATAACGACAAGGGCTGCAGCGGTTTTCCGCTGCGGCCCTTTGTCTATCAGCTTGGCGTTTGTCTGCAAATGGCGCGTCTACTTTATATGTGTCAGCGAAGCGGTTTGACCAGCTTCAGCTTGGCGCGATAGTGGGCCTTGGTGATCGCGCCGGCGGCGTGATTCCGCCGTTCGGTGACCGCGGGCCTGCCGGTGTTCGCCGGCGCCGCCGAGTCGCTCCTAGCGCGACCTGCGGGGCTTGGGCGTATAGTGCTGCAAGACACATTTTGGGAATCCTGGCCTGCCGGTTGCGGATTATCGAGGCAAGGGATGGGCGATTACGGCAACAACGAGCTCCAGCGGCTGAAGGCGAGAATCCTCCAGCTCGAAGGCGAGAACCGCGAACTGGCGGCGAGCCGAAACTACCTGCGCGCGATCCTAGACAGCGAACCAGCCTGCGTGAAGTTGCTGTCAGCCGATGGATCGCTGCTGGACATGAATTCTGCCGGTTTGGATCTGCTCGAAGCTGATTCGTTGGGGCAGGTCCGCAACCACTGTGTCTATCCGCTGGTTGTCGAGGAACATCGGGCGGCGTTCCGCGACCTGATCGAGCACACGTTTCTCGGGAACAGCGGGTCGCTGGAGTTCGAGATCATCGGCTTCAAGGGCCGGCGGCGTTGGCTGGAGACACATTCCTCGCCATTGCGCGACGCAGCGGGGACAGTCACCGCGGTCATCGGCATTACCAAGGACATCACGGAGCGGGTCCGCGCGGAACAGTCGTTGCGCGAGACCGAGTCCAGACTTTCGATGGCCGTGGAAGCCTCGAACACCGGGTTGTGGAATTGGAACCTGCTCACCAACGAGGTGTACTTCTCCCCGATCTGGAAACGCCAGATCGGCTACGCCGACGACGAGATCGGCAACCAGTTCTCGGAATGGGTGGATCGCATCCATCCCGATGATCGCGAATCGGCGCTGGAAAGCTGCAATGCCTATCTGCAAAACCCCACGCCGCTTTTCCAGAACACGTTCCGGATGCGCCACAAGGACGGCTCCTGGCGCCACATCCTCACGAATGCGGCGTTGCGGTTCAATGAACAGGGACAGAAGGCCTATGTGATCGGCGCACACGTCGACATCACCGAACGCGTGCTGATCGATAGAGAGTTGCATGAAGTCGAGTCGAGGCTGGCATTGGCCGTCGATGCCTCCAATACCGGCCTGTGGGACTGGAACCTGCACGACAACACGGTGTTCTACTCGCCGATCTGGAAACGCCAGCTCGGTTACGCCGACGACGAAATCTCGAACCGGTTCGAAGAATGGCAGAGCCGGGTCCATCCGGACGATCTGGCGCCGGCGCTGGCGCGGATCGAGGCGCACCTGAAGGACCCTTCCGTTGCGTTCGAAAACGAGTTTCGGATGCGGCACAAGGACGGCTCGTGGCGCTGGATCCTCGCCTACGGATCGCGGCGGGACGCAGCGGACGGGCAGCGCCCGCACGTGCTCGGCGCGCACATCGACATCACTGAGCGCAAGCGCGCCGAACTGGCGCTGAGCGAGAGCAGCCAGAAGTTCGCCGCCATTTTCAGTCAGGCACTGTCGCCGACGGCGTTGATGAGTTCGCCCGACTACCGGTTCGTCGAGGTCAACCAGGCCTGGGTCGAATTGTTCGGCTTCGCCCGCGCGGAAGTGGTCGGCAGGACCGGGCCGGAAATCGGCCTGACCATGGACGTGGAAAAGCGCGCCCACTTTTTCACCGAACTGGAACAAGGCAAACGCCTGCAGAGGCGGGAAATCAAGGTGCTCGCGAAATCCGGCAAGGTACTCGACGTGCTGGCGAACGCCTCCAAGATCGACATCAACGGAAAGGATTTCGTCTTGTCGATATTGCAAGATGTCACCGAAACGCGCGAAGCCGAAGCCAGGCTGGCGCGCCACGAGGAACTGCTGCGCCTGTTCGTCCAGCACAGCCCGGCGGCGATGGCGATGTTCGACCGCGACATGCGCTACATCGTCAACAGCCGACGCTACGCGGAAGATTTCCATGGGGACAACCACGACCTGAAGGGCCGTTGCCACTATGACGTATTCCCCGAAATACCGGAACGCTGGAAGCAGGTGCACGCGCGCTGCCAGGCCGGCGCCAGCGAGAGTTGTGAGCGCGAAGAATTTCTGCGCGCGGACGGTCAGGTCCAGTGGGTGCGCTGGCAGATCGTCCCCTGGCACGAGAGCAATGGCGCCATCGGCGGCATCATCCTGTTTACCGAGGACGTCACCGCGCGCGTAATGATGGAGAAACAGTTGGAAGAAGCAGCCGACCGCCAGAAAACCCTGGCCCTGCGGCTGGCCGAGGCCCAAGAGCTCGCGCAAAAGCGCCTGTCGGTCGAACTGCACGACCGCATCGGCCAGAACCTTACCGCGCTCGGGATCAACCTGACCCTGATCGAAGGCACGGCCGGAAAGAACCAGGATACGAATATGGCCAACCGGCTGCGCGATTCGCGCGAACTGCTCAGGACTACCACCGCCTCGGTGCGCAGCCTGATCGCCGAATTGCGGCCGGCAGTGCTCGACGACTACGGTCTGCTGGCGGGCCTGCACTGGTATGCCGAACAAGTGCACGAGCGCACCGGCCTGACGATCGACGTGACCGGGGCCGAATCCGAGCCGCGGTTGCAGACGCAATTCGAGACCACCCTGTTCCGGATCACGCAGGAAGTGCTGAACAATGCCATCAAGCATGCGCAGGCGAGCCGGATCAAGATCGACCTGGCCTGCAACGGCAGGCGGGTGACGTTGGGCATCGCCGATGACGGCCGCGGTTTCGACCCGGCGGCGCACAGGCTTGGACCGCGCGTGCACTGGGGGCTGGAGATGATCGCAGAGCGCGCCCGTTCGATCGGAGCCAGCCTGCAAGTGGACTCCGCGCCGGGCGCGGGGACGCGCGTGGCGATAGCGTTGGACAGGGACGGCGGACCATAAACATCCGTTTTCTGCTCGCCGACGACCCTGCGCTCGCACGGGGTCACGCGCCTGCTTGATCAGGTCTCTGCATGCGGGCTGATCGCGACCGGATCGTAGCGTTCATCGAAACGTCTGCGGCAGCGGCCATGCGCGGCGATTTTCTGATACGATATATCGTTACATGACCGGCACCGCCGGTTGCGGCGGAATCGGCATGGCGATGCGCAAGCTCGAAACGACAAGCGGTGTGCGTGCGCGGCGCGGTGCGCCAGTGTGTGTCGGCATAGCCGCGCTGCTGCTCACGGGCTGCGCGGTCGGACCGGATTTCCGCAAGCCCGTTGCGCCGGATGTGCAGGCTTACGATTCGGGCACGTTGCCCGCGCGCACGGCCACGGCGCCGGTGGCAGGAGGATCCACGCAACGGTTCCAAGAAGGTGCGGATATTCCCGGTGACTGGTGGACGCTGTTCCATTCGTCGCCCCTGAATGCGCTGATCGTGAACGCGCTGAAGAACAATCCGGATCTCGCCGCCGCGCGTGCGGCGTTGACCGCGGCGCGCGAGAACGCGCTCGCCCAACGCGGCGAGTATTACCCGAGTGTGTCGGCCGAGTTTTCCACATCGCGCAACAAGCAGTCGACGCTGCTCGCGCCGGCGCCCAATTTCCCGGCGGTGCCGCAGGAGTTCCTGTACAGCCTGTTCACACCGCAACTGAACATTTCCTACGTGCCGGACGTATTCGGCCTGAATCGACGCAGTGTCGAATCGCTGCAGGCGCAGGCCCGGGCCGCACGCTTCCAGTTGATCGCGGCGCACATCGCGCTGAGCGCGAATGTCGTCACCGCGGTAGTCGGCGCAGCCTCGCTGCGCGAACAGGTCAAGGCGACCGAGCAGCTCGTCGATATCGAAGCGCAGTCCGTCAAGTTGCTGCAGTATCAATACGACAAGGGCTATGCGAGCCGTCTCGATCTCGCCGCGCAGGAGTCGCAGCTCGCGCAGACCCAGGCGGGTCTGCCGCCGTTGCGCAAACAGCTTGAGCAACAGCAGCACCTCATCTCGGTTCTAGCAGGAGAATTTCCCGCGCAGGAACAGACCGACGTCGATCTGGCCAGCTTGAGCTTGCCGCAGGATTTGCCGCTGAGCCTGCCTTCGCAACTGGTCGAGCAGCGGCCCGACGTGCGTCAGGCCCGCGCGAATTGGCATGCGGCCAGCGCGCAGGTCGGCGTCGCCATCGCCAGCCGCCTGCCGCAGATCACCTTGAGCGCGAATGCCGGCAGCACGGCGCTGGAAATCGGCAACGTGTTCAAATCCGGGACCGGCTTCTGGGGCGTCGGCCTCGATCTCGCCGCGCCGATCTTCGAGGGCGGCAAGCTGCTGCACGCCGAGCGCGCGGCCAAGGCGCAACTAGTGCAAGCGGCCGCTCAGTACCGCAGCACCGTGTTGACCGCGTTCCAGAATGTCGCCGATACGCTGAGCGCGCTGGACGAAGATGCGCACGCCTTGCAGGCCGCGGCCGCGGCGGCCGATGCGGCCAAGGTCACACTCGATTTATCGCAGCGGCAGTGGCAGGCCGGCTACGCCAGCTATCTGTCGTTGCTCAACGCCGAACAGGCCTGGCAACAGGCGCGCATCGCCCTGATTCAGGCGCAGGCCAACCGTTACGCCGACACCGCGGCGCTGTATCTGGCGCTCGGCGGCGGCTGGTGGCACCGCACGGATTTACCCGGGAAAGACCATGAAGATTGAAGCCGTTCGTTCGTCCATCTGGAATTTGCCGCTTGCCGCGGCCGTGTTTCTGCTCGGCGGCTGCTCGTCGGGAGCGGGCGTGAGCCCGCCGGCGGCGA
>JAGWXP010000145.1 GCA_018969845.1 Lysobacteraceae bacterium
TTGCGATCTTCTCCGGTGCGATCATGTTCGACGTGCTGTTGACGACGTGCGCGTTGCTCGCTCTGCACGGTGCACTGGACTGGGACGTGCTGCGCTGGCGGCGCGGCTTGATCCTGCTCGCGCTCGGCTTCGGCCTCGGGATCTTGACCAAGGGCCCGGTAGTGCTGCTCGACGCCGGTTTCGCGCTCGTGTTCGGGCCGTGGTGGAGCGAGACCGCGCGCACGAACAAGCGACGCTGGTACGCGATGACCGGACTGGCCGTGCTCGGCGGCGCGGTCATCGCGCTGGCCTGGGCCGTTCCCGCCGCGATCATGGGCGGCGAAAAATACGCCGACGCGATTTTCCTGCGCCAGACCGTCGACCGCATGGCGAACAGTTTCGCGCACCGCCGTCCGGTGTGGTGGTATTTCATGGTGCTGCCGGCGATGGCGCTGCCGTGGACGCTGGCCGTGCGCGCGCCGTGGCGAGCGTGGCGTGATTCTTTCCACATTTCCAAAAGTGCGCGTTTTGCGACGGCGTGGGCGCTGCCCGCGTTCGTGGCGTTTTGCCTGGTCAGCGGCAAGCAGCCGCATTACCTGTTGCCTTTGCTGCCGGCGCTGGCGCTGTATCTGGCCAATTTGCTCGGTGCCGATGGCGCGCGGCTGCGCGGACGCCTGTTTGGTGCGCTGCTGCTGGTCGTCGGCATCGCGCTTGCCGCGTTCCCGTATCTGGCCGCGCATGCGCAGGACATCGCGCCGCTTGCGCGCCTGATCGACGAAAGCCGCCTGACGCCGGAATTCCTGCACGTCGTCGCCGGCATCTGGCCGGTCTGGGGCGCAGTGACCGCGTGCATCGGTCTGCTCGTACTGTGCGTGCGCGGTGCGCATGCGTCGCTGCGCGCGCTGGCGCTGGCGAGCACGGCGGCAGCGGCGTTGGGCATGCTCGCGCTGGCTCAAGGCGTGGGTCCCTACGTGGACGTCAGCGTGGCCGCGACGCGCATCAAGCTCGACCAGGATTCCGGCCGGCCGATCGCGCATCTGGCCTGGCATCACGGCCTTTTCGATTTCCCCGGCCGCCTGACCCAGCCGCTGCCCAAGCTCGATTTCGGCGAGCTGCGCGCCTGGTGCACGGCGCATCCGGACGGGGAAATCGTCACGTTCTACTCAAGATATCCGATCACGGCCAAACCCGACCTCGAGCTGCCGTACCGTTTCGGCTTCATTCGTTTCTGGCGCGCGTCCGACCTGCTCGCCATGCCTTGGCCGGCACCGGGACAGGCGCCGGCAATGGACTTGGACGACGCGACAGAGGAGTGAGCTTCAAAAGGCCGGCTTTTGCGGACTTTGCTGATAGCGCGCGACGCAGTCGCGGATTTCGCGCCGGGCGGCGGCGGCGTCGAGCCAGCCGTCGAGCTTGACCCACTTGCCCTTTTCCAGATCCTTGTAGTGCTGGAAGAAGTGGCCGATGCGGTCCTTCCAGTGCTCAGGCACGTCGCCGATGTCGTTGATATGGTCGTAGTGGCGGAACACCTGCGGTGCCGGCGCGGCGATGATCTTGGTGTCGACGCCGGCTTCGTCGGTCATCGCCAGCATGCCGACCGGACGGCAGCGGATCACCGCGCCGGGAATCAGCGGCAGCGGCATCAGCACCAGTACGTCGACCGGATCGCCATCGCCGCACAGCGTGTGCGGCACGTAGCCGTAATTGCACGGATAGCGCATCGGCGTCGCCAGCACGCGGTCGACGAAGATCGCGCCGGTGGCCTTGTCGACCTCGTACTTGACCGGATCGGCGTCCTTCGGGATTTCGATGACGACATTGATTTCGTCCGGCACGTTGCGGCCGGCGGTGACGAGGTCGAGGCCCATGATGGCGCTCCAGCGGGTTTTGCGCGGGGCGCGAAGGATAAAGCAAAGCTGACATCGACGCACGAAAAGCCCCGCACTTGACGGGGCTTGTCGGCGGCATCCGCGCGTTCGTCTACTTCAGTTCATCCCACAGGAACGTGTAGGCCAGCGCGTGCATGTGCGCGGATTGCTTGTTGTCCGCGCCGGCGCCGTGGCCGCCTTCGGTGTTCTCGTAGAACCACACATTGGGCAGGCCCAGGCCTTCCATCTTTGCCGCCATCTTGCGCGCCTGCTGCGGACCGACGCGGTCGTCGCTGGTGGTGGTGTAGAACAGCACCGGCGGATACTTTTTGTCTTTCTCCACATTCTGGTACGGCGAGAAGGTCTTGATGAAATTCCAGTCCGCCGTATCCGGATCGCCGTACTCGGCGATCCACGAGGCGCCGGCGTCCAGGTGCGTGTAGCGCTTCATGTCCAGCAGCGGCACCTCGCAGGCGATCGCGCCGAACAGTTGCGGGTACTCGGTGAGCATGTTGCCCATGAGCAGGCCGCCATTGCTGCCGCCTTCGGCGCCCAGATGCTGCGGCGAGGTGACGCCGCGCTTGATCAGATCCCGCGCGACGGCGGCAAAATCCTCGTAGGCGCGCGGACGGTTGGCCTTGAGCGCAGCCTGGTGCCAGGCCGGACCGTATTCGCCGCCACCGCGGATGTTCGCGATCACGAACACGCCGCCGCGCGACAGCCACGCGCGGCCAACCGAGCCGGAATAAAACGGTTCCAGCGAGACTTCGAATCCGCCGTAGCCGTAGAGCAGCGTGCGGTTGCTGTCGTCGAGCTTGAGATTTTTCGGCGCGATCTCGAAATACGGCACGCGCGTGCCGTCTTTGCTGGTCACGAAATGCTGGCTGACCGCGAACTTCGACGCGTCGAAGAAGGCCGGGCTGCGCTTGATCGTGTGCGCGCGGCCGTGTCCGAGCACGCCGCGCTGCAGCGACGAGGGCGTCAGGAATCCCGTGACCGACAGCCAGTATTCGTCGGACTGATCCGGGTCGGTATCGATCACGCCGATCGTGCTGAACGCCGGCGCGCCCGGCAGTGCCGCGCGCTTCCAGATGCCACGCTGCGGCGTGAGCACTTCGAGCCTGCTCTTGACGTCGTCGAGCGTGTTCAGGATGAGGTGATGCTGCGTCCACGCGTAGCCGGCGAGGGCGGTGTGCGCGTCGGGCGTGAACAGCGCCGTGAAGTCGCGCTTGCCGGCCATGAAGTCGTCGAAATGCGTCGCGAGCAGCGCGCCGCTTGGCCAGGTCTTGCCGGCGATCGTCCACGGCGACTTGGTCTGCACCAGAAGCCATTGACGATGCGCGTCGGCGTTGGCGTCGCTCGGCACGTCGAGCTTGACGAGCCTGCCGTCCTTGCGCAGATACAGTTCGCCGTGGAAGAAGTCCTTCTGCACATTCACGAAGTCGCGCGCGAAACCGGGCGTGCGGTCGTGATACGCGCTGATCGCGAGATCGTCGGGTTTGCCTTCATACACCACGGCCGCCGACGACAATGGCGTGCCGCGCGTCCATTCCTTGGCGATGCGCGGGTAACTCGATTTGGTCATCGAGCCGGGGCCGAAATCGGTGCCGACGTAGACATGATTCTCGTCGATCCAGCTCGTCTCTGTTTTCGCCACAGGCAGGAAGAAGCCGTCCTTGACGAAGGATTTCGAGGGCAGGTCGAACTCGCGCACCTCCACCGCATCGCCGCCGCCGGGCGAGAGCGAAACGAGGCAGCGTTCGAATTTCGGCTTCAGGCACCGTGCGCCCTTGAATACCCACTTCGCGTTTTCCGTCTTGTTCAGCGCGTCGATGTCGATCAGGGTTTCCCATGCAGGCGTCGCCTTGCGGTATTCGGCCAGCGTGGTGCGCCGCCAGATGCCGCGCGGATGCGCCTTGTCCTGCCAGAAGTTGTACAGGTACTCGCCCCTGCGGTTCGGGTAGGGAATGCGTGCATCGGAGTCGAGCACCTGGAGGATTTCATCGCGCGTCCTGTCGAACCCGGGCGTCGCGGCGAACTGCTTTTCGGTGATCGCGTTCTGCGCCTTGACCCAATCCATCGCGCGTTCGCCATGGACGTCTTCCAGCCACAGGTAGGGATCGTCAGACGTGGCGGCAGCGGTCGATGATGCGTTGGGTTTCACGGCAGCAGGTTTGCTCGGATGGCTGGCACAGGCGGCGAGGGCAACGCAGGCTGCCAGTGTGACGGGAAGCAGTTTCATGGGAGGACTCCTGAAAACAAAGCCCTCCCGGATTCGGGAGGGCTCCGATACCACTCGCCGATCAGAGCAGCGGAATCAGCAATTACCCTCACCCCTTGCCCTCTCCCGCCAGCGGGAGAGGGGGAATGGGTGCCGTGCGGTAGTTGCTCGGACAACGTCGTGGCAAATGGCTGCGCTCTGATTACAACAAAGGAATGAGCAGAAGGGCAACGATGTTGATGATCTTGATCAGCGGGTTCACGGCCGGGCCGGCGGTGTCCTTGTACGGATCGCCGACGGTGTCGCCGGTCACGGCGGCCTTGTGCGCATCCGAACCCTTGCCGCCGAAGTTGCCGTCCTCGATGTACTTCTTGGCGTTGTCCCAGGCGCCGCCGCCGGTGGTCATCGAAATCGCGACGAACAGGCCGGTCACGATGGTGCCGATGAGCACGCCGCCGAGTGCCTTGGCGCCTTCCACGGCCGAGCCGGTGACGAAGGTCGCGCCGAATGCGACCACGATCGGCACCAGGACCGGTAGCAGCGATGGCACCAGCATTTCCTTGATCGCGGACTTGGTCAGCAGGTCCACGGCCTTGGAGTAATCCGGCTTGGCCGTGCCTTCCATGATGCCCTTGATCTCGCGGAACTGGCGGCGCACTTCGACGACCACCGAGGCCGCGGCGCGGCCGACGGCTTCCATCGCCATCGCACCGAACAGAAACGGAATCAGACCGCCGATGAACAGGCCGATGATGATCATGTGGTCGGACAAATCGAACGTGATGATCTTGCCGGCCAGATTCGGCGAAGTGGCGAGGTTGTGCGTGTAGTCGGCAAACAGCACCAGCGCGGCGAGGCCCGCCGAACCGATCGCATAACCTTTCGTCACCGCCTTGGTGGTGTTGCCCACGGCGTCGAGCGGATCGGTGACCGCACGCACTTCCTTGGGCAGCTCGGCCATCTCGGCGATGCCGCCGGCGTTGTCGGTGATCGGGCCGTAAGCGTCGAGTGCGACAATCATGCCGGTCATCGACAGCATGGCCGTGGCGGCGATGGCGATGCCGTACAGGCCGGCGCAGAAATGCGCGCCCCAGATCGCGGCGCAGATCGCCAGCACCGGCAGCGCGGTCGACTTCATCGACACGCCGATGCCGGCGATGATGTTGGTCGCATGCCCGGTGGTCGAGGCCTGCGCGACGTGGCGCACCGGCGCGAATTCGGTGGCGGTGTAGTACTCGGTGATGACGACCATCGCAACGGTAAGCAGAATGCCGATCACGGCGCACCAGTACACGTTCCAGACGCCCCACTTCGAGCCGGCCATCATTTCCTGCGTCACCGGGATGAAGGCAAGCAGGGCGATCACGGCCGAAACGCCGACGCCCATGTACAGCGCGTTCATGATCTTGCCGCCCGGGCGAGCCTTGACGAAGAACGTGCCGATGATCGAGGCGACGATGGACACGCCGCCGAGCGCGAGCGGATACAGCACGCCGTAGCTGCCCACGTCCGCGCCGAGCACGCCGCCGAGCAGCATGGTGGCGATCAGCGTCACCGCATAGGTCTCGAACAGGTCCGCGGCCATGCCGGCGCAGTCGCCGACGTTGTCGCCGACGTTGTCCGCGATCACCGCCGGATTGCGTGGATCGTCCTCGGGAATGCCGGCTTCAACCTTGCCGACGAGATCGGCGCCGACGTCGGCGCCCTTGGTGAAGATGCCGCCGCCGAGACGCGCGAAGATCGAAATCAGCGACGCGCCGAACGACAGCGCAACCATCGCCTCGAGAATGGGCCGCGGATCGTCGATCGGCAGCGTCGAGCGCAGGAAGATGTAATAGACCGCCACGGCAAGCTGTCCGAGACCGACGACGAGCATGCCGGTGACCGCGCCGGCGCGGAACGCAAGCTTCAATCCGGCCGCGAGACCGCTGCGCGCCGCCTGGGCGGTGCGCAGGTTGGACCGCACCGAGATGTTCATGCCGATGAAACCGGCGGCGCCCGAAAGCACCGAGCCGATCAGGAAGCCGACGGCGGAATGCCAGCCGAGCGCAAGGAAAAGCACGATGAAGATCACGGCGCCGACCATGGCGATCGTCAGGTATTGGCGGCGCAGATAGGCCTGCGCGCCTTCTTGGACCGCGGCGGAGATCTCTTTCATCCGATTGGTGCCGGGATCGGACGCCAGCACCAGGCGGGCGGTAACGATGCCGTACAGCACCGCGATCAGGCCGGATGCGATAACCAGCCAATACCAGGACGTAATGCTCATGTCGGAATTCCCCTAACTCGGACCTGTCGGACTTTTAAGGCGCGCGGAACATGCCAGAAC
>JAGWXP010000146.1 GCA_018969845.1 Lysobacteraceae bacterium
CTGCTTGCCCAGGCACATGCGCTGGCGCCGAACGATGTCGATGTGCAAAAACGCCTGGATGCCGTTGTCGGCGAGCAATTGGATACCGCACGCAAGGCACTGGCAGCCGGTCAGTCCGCGCAGGCAAGCGTCGAGCTTGCGCGGCTGCAGCCGTATCTCGGTGTCGAGCCGGAGTTCATTGCATTGCGCGGCGAGGCCGATGCCATGCTGAAAAAGCAACAAAGGGAAAATTCGATTGTCGATCTGCTCCAGCGCGGCAATCAGCAACTACGCACCGGGCATCTCGTCGAACCCGGCGGCGACAATGCCTACGAAACCCTGGGCGAGCTAGACAAGTTTGCCGGCGGCGACAAGCGCGTCGCGGAATTCGGCGATGCGCTTGCCCGTGCCCTGCTGTCCGATGCACGCAAGCTAGATAATAGCGGTCAGGCGCCGCGTGCGCTGGAGCGCGCGGGACTGGCGCTCAGGGTCGTGCCGGGTATGGCTGATGCGCAGACGTTGAAGACGCAGATCGAGCAGCGTCTTGGCGCGCGTGCCGCCAAGCTCGCGCAGACCCTGAGTTCGGCGAAGCAAGCCATCGCCGAGCAGCGTTTTGTGCCACCGGCCAGCGACGACGCCTATACGTCGCTCCAGGCGGCGCTCGCACTCGATCCGGCAAACACCGATGCCAGGCAACTGCTGGGCGAGCTGCCCAAGCGCATCGTCGAGGCCGCGACCGCCCGTGCGCAGACCAATGCCGCTGTTGCCGCCACGATTGTCGACTTCGCGCGACGTATATTTGTGCAGGATGCGGCATTGGCAGCGTTGTCGCAAAAGTTGCAGGCGCAGCTTGCTGCCGAGAAGAACGCGGCGCTGGCGCAGGCCGCGCGTGACCGGATCGGCAAGATCCTCGCCGTGTCTGCGCCGGCGCCCGAGCAATTGCGTGCCGGCGCGAAGGATCTTGACGACTTGCTCGTCGCCGACAGTACGAACAAGGATACGTTGGCGTTGCGCACGCGTCTGATCGATACGCTCGGGGCCGAACTGCAAGCCGCGCCTGGGGTGGCCGAGTTCGATGCCTTGGCTGCCTTGCTCAAGGAGCAGGCCAGGCCGTTGTCCAGCGATCACGCGTACGCCGCGCTCGTGGCCAACTTGCCGGCACTGCGCGCAAAAGTGGCGCAGGCGGAAACGGCGCGCGCCGAAGCCCAGCGCGGCGAACTCGTGCTCAATGCCTATCCCTGGGCGAAAGTGGACTCAGTGTTCGATGCGAACCACGAACCGGTGCCGTTGCCGGCTGACACCACCACACCACTGGTGCTGACCCTGCCGGCGGGTACTTATGTGGTGACCTTCCGGCATCCGAATGCGGGCAAGCCGGTGCGCGTCATCGCCACGGTCGAAGCGCGCAAGCGCGTCGCCGCCAATGCGGCGTTCCCTACGATCTCCGCCAAGGAGTATTTCTCGCGTGCGGGTTGGTAAGCGTCAGCACCAGGGGCTGCTTGCGTTTGCGCTGCTCGCGCTGGCCGCGAACGCACGCGCCGATTACAAGGACGATTACAGCCACGGCCTAGAGGCGTTCAAGAATGGCGAGTACGCCAAGGCACGTGAGCTGATACAGAAAGCGCTGGATCAGCGCGCCGAACCGGCAACGCGCATTCGCCTGTATGGCCAGGTCTTCGAACCGTACCTGCCGCAGCATTATCTGGGTCTGCTCGCGTTCAAGCAGGGGGATTGCAGCGCCGCGCTGGCGCAATGGGGAGTGCCCGCAAACAAGCAGATCGTGTCGCAACTGCCGGAAATCAGCAGCGAACAACAGCGCGACAGCGCGGTCTGCGAAAAGAAGGTGGCGGTGAGCAAAGTGGATATATCCACAACGCAGCGAACCGGAACCAGCGAAACGCCGCCGCTGAAAACCGTGGCCGCCGAGACTCCTTCGGCCAGGATGGCCACCGGGAATACGCCGGCAAAGCCGGTGTTGCCACCGCCCAGGTCAGTCGAGCCAACTGCGGCGAAACCGCCGCCGCCGGTGGAAAAACCGCCAGTGGTGGTAAAAGCGGCGCCGCCGGAGTCTTTGGTGCAGGCGTTCGATCAGTTTCTTGCCGGGCACTACAGCGAGGTTGCACGGATCAATCCGGATACGTACGCCGATCCGCACGCACGCTTCCATGCCTATCTTGTCCGCGCGGCCGCGAAGTACACGCAGGCGCGCATCACGGCCGACAACGCGTTGCTCGACAGCGCCAAGACGGATGCCGCCGCGGCGCGCGCGCTGGACAGCCGCGCCATACCGGACGCGACGTTTTTTTCGCCGGCGTTCCGCGAGTTCTATCAGCGCAGCCGCTGAGCGCCGCAAAAAAACGCCTCCGCGAGGGAGGCGTTTCGCATTGCGGTTCGGCGTGCGCTCAGAACCGATAAATAGCCGAGATCGAATAGGTGTCGGTCACGTCCGCGAAATCCGCGGCGCCGTCGATCTCGAACTTCGAGAACGCCCAGCCCAAGCCCAGAGCGTAATGCGTCTGCGCACCCTGGCCCCCGTGAAACAGGGTTGCCGTTGTGGCTGCAGCCGTGTTGTTTCCCGGATCGCCTTTGAATTCGATCGAGTGGCGCGGATCGTGCCAGACGCCGGCGCGCAGACTGAACGGATGCGCCATCTGGGTAAACGTATATTCGCCACCGAGGTGCAGCTCGGTGCCGTTCGGAAGCGACAGCATGGACACCGTCGCCGCGTCGAGACCAAACAGGGACTGGATGCCGTCCGTGAGCTGGGAATACTGGATGTAGTCAGCGTCGAAATTGATCACCAGCGCATCGGTCGGGTGCCAGCTCACGCCAGCGCCGAACTCATCCGGCACCTTGAAGCGCACGTTCTTGAGATCGACGATAACGTTCGGAGAAGTCACTGCGCCAGTGTATGTGCCGTCACTATTTTGAGTGATGGATGACAATTTCGCACTGGTCGCCTCGTAGGAAAATTTCGGCCCGCGCCGGTAAGTGACACCGGCGCTCCAGTGTTCGCTCAGCGCGAAGCGAGCGCCGAGATTCACACCTACATCGTTGTCGCTGCCGAATTGCGCTTGCTGATTGAGCGGAAAGCCGGCAGGAACGCCCGAAAACGTAGTCGGGGAGTTGGAGCGGGTGATCAAGGTGTCGATCTTGAAGTCGTAGTACGACAGGCCAATGCCGAGTGACACGCTGTCACTCGCTTTCCACGCCGCGGACACGCCGTAATCGACGATCTTGAGATTGGCGCGTGCTGCAATCGGAAACGCAGTGTAACCGCACGGGGAGGTTAGAGGCGGGGCGCAGTTGCTAGTACCAGTGAAACCGTTAATTCCCTCTCCACCCAGGGCGGTCGCAAAGTCGTTATGGAAATTCACCAATTCATCGCGGTAGAACGCAAAAGACCAGCGGTCGTGCGGGTAGACGATCGATAGAAACGACAGATTGTCGATTGAGCTGTTCGCGTCGGATACATTCAAGCCGGAACCGTTGAATGGATTGACCGACGCGCTGCCGCCGTTGACGTAGGGAAGGCTGTAATCGGTGTGACGCGCCTCGGCCGAGATTTCTGGTGTAACCAGCTGGGTGAGTCCAGCGGGATTGGTGTAGGCGGCCGTGGCGTCGTCGGCCAAGCCGAGAAATGCGCCACCCATACCCATGCTGCGCGCACCGGGGTTGGCCAGGTTGAACGGGATACTAGCGTTGGTTTCCGTGTCGGTAATCGCAAAGGCCGTGGCGCTGACGCCAATCAAGGCCACGCCGATGGCAAACGTAAGCTGACGTTTCATCTGATTCTCCCAGTTTCCAGTTGAGACGCACCCCGTCCCCCGCCCACTGCGGAGAACAGTAGTGCGGACATCTTACACCCACCGGTCCAGCCACGTAGCAGGGCAGTATCTATATACTGTGCGTCTTGCATGGCTTGATATCCGGGAGTCAATCATGGGTGGATTCGTCGCATTGATCCTGCTCGTCGTGGTGGCGATCTTCGTCTCCAAGACCGTGCGCGTGGTGCCGCAGGGCTACGAATGGACCAAGGAAACCTTCGGCCGTTACACCAGCACGATGGAGCCCGGCCTGCACATCCTGATTCCGGTCTACCACACGGTCGGCAAGAAAATGAACATGATGGAACAGGTGATCGACGTGCCCAGCCAGGACGTCATCACCAAGGACAACGCCGTGGTGCGCGTGGACGGCGTGGTGTTCTATCAGGTGCTCGATGCGGCCAAGGCGGCGTATGAGGTTTCCAATCTCAACCAGGCGATCCTGAACCTGGTGATGACCAACATCCGCACCGTGCTCGGCTCGATGGATCTGGACGAATCGCTGTCCAAGCGCGACGACATCAATGCGCGCCTGCTGCGGGTCGTCGACGAGGCCACGCATCCGTGGGGCCTGAAATGCAACCGCATCGAGATCAAGGACATCCAGCCGCCGAAGGACCTGATCGATTCGATGGCGCGGCAGATGAAGGCCGAACGCGAGAAGCGCGCGAACATCCTCGAAGCCGAGGGTTTCCGCCAGGCCGCGATCCTCAAGGCCGAAGGCGAGAAGCAGTCGGTGATCCTCGCCGCCGAAGGCCGTCGCGAAGCCGCGTTCCGCGAAGCCGAGGCGCGCGAGCGTTCCGCCCAGGCCGAAGCCAAGGCCACCGAACTGGTCTCGCAGTCGATCCGCGCCGGAGACATCAACGCAATCAATTATTTCGTCGCGACCAAGTACGTGGATGCGCTCAAGGCCATGGTCGGCGCGCCCAACCAGAAGATCATGCTGCTGCCGATGGAAGCGACCGGGGTTCTTGGCTCGCTGGCCGGCATCGCCGAATTGGCCAAGTCCAGCCTCGCCGAGCAGCAGGTCGCGAAATCGCTGCCAAAGGCCTGACATGCTCGCGAACCTGACCTTGCATTACGGCTGGTGGCTGCTCGCACTGGTGCTGATCGGCGCGGAATTGATGGCGCCCGGATTTTTCATGCTCTGGATCGGCATGGCCGCGGCGGCGCTCGGGATCGTGCTGATTTTCATCCCGGACATGTCGTTCGGCGTGCAATCGGTCGTGTTCGCCGCGTTCGCGGTCGTCACCTGCTTCGTCTACTGGCGTTTCGTGCGCCATGCGCTGAGCGAGCGTTCCGACCTGCCGCATCTGAATCGCCGCGCCGAGCAATACATCGGCCGCCGCTTCGTGCTGGAAACCGCCATCGTCAACGGTCAGGGCAAGGCGCGCGTCGGCGATTCGCTGTGGCTGGCCGAGGGTCCGGAGTTGCCCGCCGGCTCGCCGGTCGAGGTCGTCGGCGTGGATGGCTCCACGCTCAAGGTGCAAAAGGCGTCGAGCTGAGGCATCTCAGCGGCCCACCAGCTTCTGCAGATGCTCCGGATAGCGCGCACCTTGCAGCGCGACCCGCGATGATGCCTGTGCGATGTCGTGCAGATCGTCCGCGCTCAGCACCAGATTTGCGGCGCCCAGGTTCTCCTCGAGACGGTGCAGTTTGGTCGTGCCCGGAATCGGCACGATCCACGGTTTCTGCGCCAGCAGCCACGCTAGGGCGATCTGCGCGGGCGTTGCCCGCTTGCGTTCGGCGATCCCGCGCAGCAGTTCGACGAGTGCGAGGTTCGCCTTGCGCGCGTTCGCTGCAAAACGCGGCACGACGTTGCGGAAATCGCCTTCCGCGAATTGGGTGTTCGCGTCGATTGCGCCGGTGAGAAAGCCCTTGCCAAGCGGACTGAACGGCACAAAGCCGATGCCGAGTTCTTCGAGCGTTGGGATGATTTGCTGTTCCGGTTCGCGCCAGAACAGCGAGTACTCGCTTTGCAGCGCGGCTACCGGCTGCACCGCATGAGCGCGGCGTATCGTCTTGGCACCGGCTTCGGAGAGGCCGAAGTGCTTGACCTTGCCCTGGGCGATCAAGTCCTTGACCGCGCCAGCGACGTCCTCGATCGGCACCGCATCGTCGACCCGATGCTGGTAGAACAAGTCGATCGCGTCGATGCGCAACCGCCTGAGCGACGCTTCGGCGACGGCCTTGATGTGCTCGGGACGGCTGTCGAGGTCGCCCGTCGGCTTGCCGGTATCCGCATCGATGCCGAAACCGAATTTGGTGGCGATCGTCACCTGTCCGCGGAACGGCGCGAGCGCTTCGCCGACCAGTTCCTCGTTCGCGTACGGGCCGTAGATTTCGGCCGTGTCGAAAAACGTCACGCCGCGCTCAACCGCCGCGCGGATCAGCGCGATGCCCTGCCGCGTTTCGACCGCGGGGCCGAGTCCGAAGCTCAGACCCATGCAGCCCAGGCCCAGGCCCGAGACTTCGAGGCCGTCCTTTCCGAGTGTGC
Source organism: Lysobacteraceae bacterium (assembly GCA_018969845.1). GTDB lineage: Bacteria > Pseudomonadota > Gammaproteobacteria > Xanthomonadales > Rhodanobacteraceae > Rudaea. The sequence goes on from JAGWXP010000146.1 coordinate 6,304, forward strand.
GCTTTTGCATTGGATTCTCCTTCCGCTTCGATGACGCACACTCTAGCGCCGGCACGACGCAGTGATAAGATGGTAAATTGCACATGAATCC
>JAGWXP010000147.1 GCA_018969845.1 Lysobacteraceae bacterium
TCCATGCGTTCGATCAGGCGCGCGGCGCGGTTGTAGCCGATCTTCAGGCGCCGCTGCACGCCGGAGATCGAGGCACGCCGGCTTTCCGTGACGATGGCCACGGCCTTGTCGTACAGCTCGTCGTAATCGCCGGCGTCTTCCTCGCCGGCGTCTTCCGGCAACCCGGACTCGCCGACCACACGGCCATCGCCGAGCGACTGCACGTCGGCGAAAACGCTTTCGATGTAATCGGGTTTGCCCTGATTCCGCAGGTGGGCCACAACCTTGTGCACCTCGTCGTCGCCGACGAAGGCGCCATGCACGCGCTCGGGCGTGGCGGTTCCGGGCGGCAGATAGAGCATGTCGCCGTGACCGAGCAGAGTTTCTGCGCCGGACTGGTCCAGGATCGTGCGCGAATCGATCTTGCTCGACACCTGGAACGCGATGCGCGTGGGAATATTCGCCTTGATGAGGCCGGTGATCACGTCCACTGACGGTCGCTGCGTGGCAAGAATCAGATGCACGCCGGCGGCACGCGCCTTCTGCGCGAGACGCGCGATGAGTTCCTCGACCTTCTTGCCGACGATCATCATCATGTCGGCGAATTCGTCGATGATCACCACGACGTAGGGCAACGGTTCCAGCGTCGGCACGACGATAGGTTCTGTCGTGTTCTCGGGTGCCTTGAACAACGGATCGGACAGCGGCTTGCCGCCGTCGATGGCGTCCTTGACCTTCTTGTTGAAACCGGCCAGATTGCGCACGCCGACCGCAGACATGAGCTTGTAGCGGCGCTCCATCTCGGCCACGCACCAGCGCAGCGCGTTCGCAGCTTCCTTCATATCGGTGACGACCGGCGCGAGCAGATGCGGAATGCCTTCGTAGACCGAAAGCTCGAGCATCTTCGGATCGATCATAATCATCCGCACGTCGCGCGCGGTCGCCTTGTACAACAGGCTCAGCACCATCGCGTTCAGCGCCACCGACTTGCCGGAACCGGTGGTGCCGGCGACAAGCAGATGCGGCATCTTGGCCAGATCCACCACCACAGCGCGCCCGCCGATGTCCTTGCCCAGCGCCAGCGCCAGCGGCGATTTCACCGTGTCGTATTTTTCCGAGCGCAGGATTTCCGATAGATACACGATCTCGCGGTTCGCGTTCGGGATTTCCAGGCCGATCACCGACTTGCCCGGAATCACGTCGACCACGCGCACGCTGGTTACCGACAGGCCGCGCGCGATATCCTTGTCCAGATTGCTGATCTGACTGCCCTTGATGCCGGCGGCAGGTTGCAATTCGAAGCGCGTGATCACCGGACCCGGAAACACGCCGACCACCTGCGCGTCGATGCGGAAATCCTTGAGCTTGAGTTCAACCTGGCGCGACAGCGCCTCGAGCGTTTCTTCGGAATAGCCCTTGACCCGCTGCCGCGGTTCGTCGAGCAGGGACAACGGCGGCAGGTCCGAATCGGCGATGCCCGAAAACAGCGGAATCTGCTGCTCGGCCTCTGCGCGTTTGCTCTTTTCGATTGGCGCCAGGGTCGGTTCGATCTTGATCGGCTCGCGTCGCGACTGCCTGACGGTTTCGATCTTGCGCGTTTCCTCGCGTTCGCTGCGTGCCGCGCGCGCGGCACGGATGTCGGAGGCCTTGCGCGCACCGACGCCGAGCCAGCCGAACACGGTCAGCGTGCCGCGCCCGATCGCGTCCATGACGCGGAACCAGGAGATTCCGGTCGCCAGGGTCAGCGCGACGAGGAAGATGGCGAACAGGAACAGGCTGGCGCCGAGATGGCCGAATCCGCGCTGCAACTGGACGCCGACGATCTCGCCCAGAACGCCGCCCGCGCCGATGCCGGGCGGCATGCCGACGCCAGAAAGCTGCAAGTGCACCAGACCGGTGCCGCCGATGAAGAAGGCGACGCCGCCGACTAGGCGCAGCGTCGGTTCCAGTGCCGACTTTTGATCGGCCTTCGGCGCCTGGAACAAGACCATCCCCACCGTGAGCAGCAGCAGCGGAAACGCGTAGGCAAGATACCCGAACAGGGAGAACGCAATGTCGGCGATCCACGCGCCGACCGCACCGCCCAGATTATTGACGTGCTGCGCCTGCGCGGCGGCATGATTCCAGCCCGGGTCGTCCGCGCTGTAGGTGACGAGGCATAGCAGCAGATATACGGCAACCGGCGCGAGCAGCAGGAACGCCGCTTCGCGCAAGCGTCGCTGCATCGCCTCGGCCGGATCGCCGCCGGATTTATGCTTGGAATCGCGCGCCACCGCGTGAATCTACTCGAATTCCGGGATTCAGGCTCGTCTTCAATCCAGCTTCATGCCCTTCAACGCCGGATGCACGAGCTTGCCGTTCTCGACGTTGATGCCGCTGGCGAGCGCCGCCAACTTGCGCCAGTGCTTGTCGCTGGCCAGACGCTGGACATAGGGCAGGATCGCCGCGCAGATCGCCTGCGAGGATGTCTGCGGCACCGCGCCGGGCATGTTGGTCACGGCGAAGTGGGTGACGCCGTCCACGATGTAGGTCGGATTCGCGTACGTCGTCGGTTTGGAGGTCTCGAAGCAGCCGCCCTGGTCGATGGAGATGTCCACCAACACGCTGCCCGCTTCCATCGACTTGACCATCGCGCGCGTGACCACGTGCGGCGCCTTGGCGCTGGGGATCAAGACTGCGCCGATCACAAGATCGGCATCGCGTACTTCGCGCGCCACATATTCCTCGTACGGATACAGCGCCGTGACATTGGTGCCGAGCGCCATCATTTGCGCGAGTCTGTCCTGGCGCTTGTCGAACACGACCACGTTCGCGCCGCCGGCGGCGGCGAGCGCCGCGGAATTGCCGCCGGCTGCGCCGGCACCGAGCACCACGACCTTGCCGCGTTCGGTCGACGGCAAACCGCCGAGCAGCTTGCCCTTGCCGCCCGCCGGCTGATGCAGCAGGTGCGTGCCAATCTGCACCGCGATGCGTCCGGCGATGATCGACATCGGCGCCAGCAGCGGCAACGAGCCGTCGGCTTCCTGCACGGATTCGAACGCCACGCCGGTCAGGCCGATGTCCAGCAGTTGCTTGGTGAGCTTGGGTTCCGGCGCGAGATGCAGGTAGCAGAACAGCAGATGGTCCTTGCGCAGCAACTTCAGATCGCCGGCGATCGGCTCCTTGACCTTGACGATCAGCTCGCCCGCTTCGTACAACTTCTTCGCGGTCGCGGCGATCTGCACGCCGACGCGCCGGTATTCGTCGTCGCCGAAGCCGCTCTTGGCGCCGGCGCCTTCCTGCACGAACACTTCGTGGCCGCGGCGCACGAGATCGGCGCAGGCGGCGGGGACGAGGGCCACGCGGCCTTCGAGGGTTTTGGTTTCGGAAGGAACGCCAATACGCATGAATAACTCCGGGTCTGGTTGATGCGTGGACTTGATTCGGTGCGAGTGTCGCCCCATTCTACGGCTCTCGCACCCTTTCCCAATTGTCGATGAAGCGGTTGAGGAAACCGCCCGTAGCCGGAATCTTCGGCTTCGGGCCTGCAGTTTCCTCCAACCGCTTCCCCGGAAAATTATACATGACGACCCCCACGCATTCGCGTCTGATCATCCTCGGCTCCGGCCCCGCCGGCTACACCGCTGCCGTGTACGCGGCCCGCGCCAATCTCAAACCCACACTGATCACCGGCCTGCAACAAGGCGGCCAGCTGATGACCACGACCGACGTCGACAACTGGCCCGGTGATGTCGAAGGCCTGCAAGGCCCGACGCTGATGGAACGCATGCACAAGCATGCCGAGCGCTTCGCCACCGCCATGGTGTTCGATCACATCCATACGGCCGATTTGGCGCAGCGCCCGTTCCGGCTGGTCGGCGACAACGGCGAATACACCTGCGACGCGCTCATCATCGCCACCGGCGCGACCGCGAAATACCTCGGCATCGCTTCCGAGGACAAATTCAAGGGTCGCGGCGTGTCGGCCTGCGCCACCTGCGACGGTTTCTTCTTCCGCGACCAGCACGTCGCCGTCATCGGCGGCGGCAATACCGCGGTCGAGGAAGCGCTGTATCTGTCCAATATCGCCAAAAAGGTCACCGTCGTGCACCGCCGCGACAAGTTCAAGGCCGAAAAGATCCTGCAGGACAAGCTCTTTGCCAAGCAGCAAAGTGGAAAAGTGGAAATCGTCTGGAACCACCAGGTCGACGAGGTGCTCGGCGACGCCACCGGCGTGACCGGTGTGCGCGTGCAATCCACGCAGGACGGCACGCCGCGCGACATCGCCGTCACCGGCCTGTTCGTCGCGATCGGCCACACCCCGAACACCGCGCTGTTCGACGGTCAGCTCGCGATGAAGAACGGCTACATCACGATCAAGTCGGGGCTGGACGGCGCAGCTACCGCTACGAACGTGCCCGGGATCTTTGCTGCCGGCGACGTGGCCGACCAGGTGTACCGTCAGGCGGTGACTTCGGCCGGATTCGGCTGCATGGCGGCGCTGGATGCGGAGAAGTACCTGGACAAACTTGGACTCGCAAGTTGATCGAATTCTCAAGGTGGAATAACGTCATCCCGGCAGGGATTGCCGGGACCCAGACTGCAGGGATGCCATCCATGGCAACTGGATTCCGGCATTCCATGCCGGAATGACGAGATGAAGAATGCTTGCTGCGCGCTTCCATTCGCGGTTGGGCGAAATCGAAGCGGCGCGCTGGAACGCCCTGCTTGCCGACGACAACCCGTTCCTCCATCATGCTTTCTTGTCGGGCCTCGAAACACACGGCTGTCTCGACGCCGCGCATGGCTGGGCGCCGCATCATCTGGGTTTGTACCAGGACGCTGCCCTGGTCGCGGCGGCCCCGCTTTACCTGAAAACCAATTCGCATGGCGAATATGTTTTCGATTGGAGCTGGGCCCACGCCTACGCGCGTTACGGGCTGGACTACTATCCGAAGCTGTTGTGTGCCGTGCCCTACTCGCCCGTCGCGGGGCCGCGGCTGCTCGGCGGAAATGCGTTGCGCGCCAACCTGATTGATGCGATCAGAGCCGAATGCGAACGCCTGGGTCTTTCCTCGGCACACGCGAATTTCTGCACTGGCGCCGATGCAACGGCATTCGCCGATCGCGGCGAATGGCTGGCACGCTTCGATTGGCAATTTCACTGGCGCAATCATGGCTGGCGGGATTTCGCCGATTTTCTCGATGCGCTGAAGCCGAAGAAGCGCAAGAACATCCGCCAGGAACGCGCGCAGGTGCAGCGCGCCGGCGTGCATTGCGAAATCCGCCAGGGCGGCGAGATCGATGCCGAAACCTGGCGCCGCATCCACGATTTCTACGCGGCGACGTTCGATGGGAAAGGCAACTATCCGGCACTGACCCGGGAATTTTTCAGTCATCTTGGACGTGCCATGCCGGAGCGAACATTGGCCGTGCTGGCCTCGCGCGGATCGGAATTGATCGCCATGGCCCTGCTCCTGCGCAGCCGCGACACGCTGTACGGACGTTACTGGGGCTGCCGCGAACAGTTGCCCGGACTGCATTTCGAGGTTTGCTATTACCAGGGGATCGACTATTGCCTGCGTCACGGCTTGCGCCGCTTCGAACCCGGCGCGCAAGGCGAACACAAGTTGGCGCGCGGATTCCTGCCGGCGATGACGCGCTCGTACCACTACATCGCCGATGCGCGCTTCCGCGCGGCGATCGGCGACGCGTTGGCGCGCGAGGCAACGGCGCTGCGCGCCTACCGCGAGGAATTGCTCGCACATTCGCCCTACGCGGAGGCGGAACCGGCGTGATCCGGATTCCCGTACTGCGCCCGGGAGTCTGCGAGCCGTTTCCGCCGGCGGACTCGGCGTTGCGCGAACCGGATGGCCTGCTGGCGGCGGGCGGCGATCTGGCACCGGAACGCCTGCTCGATGCCTACCGGCACGGGATTTTTCCGTGGTTTTCCGAAGGCCAGCCGATCCTGTGGTGGTCGCCGGATCCGCGCACGGTTTTCGCGACTGACCGAATTCACGTCCCGGCGCGGCTGCGGCGCTGGCTGCAACACAGCGACTGGACCCTGCGCAGCGACGGAGATTTCGTCGGCGTCGTGCGCGCCTGCGCCGCGCCGCGCGCGCGCCAGCAGACGACCTGGATCACGGCGGAAATGTGCGACGCCTATTGCCGCCTGCACGAACTCGGTTTTGCGCACAGCGTCGAGGCATACAATCCATCGGGCCGCCTCGTTGGCGGCATCTACGGCGTCGCCATCGGCCGCATGTTTTTCGGCGAGTCGATGTTCAGCGCGGCGACGAACGGTTCGAAAGTCGCACTCATGGCGCTGTGCCGTGTGCTGCACGCGTGGGGTTTTCGTCTGCTCGACGCGCAGCTACCGTCGCCGCACCTGGCGCGCCT
>JAGWXP010000007.1 GCA_018969845.1 Lysobacteraceae bacterium
GCCATGCCGCGGACGCAGCATCAGGCCGAAATTGCCGTAGGCGCCGGAGAGAATCGGCGCCAGCGCCGACATCTCGCGCGCGAGCACCACTTGCATCGGCGCGCTTGAGTACAAACTGGCGGCGTCTCCCATCAACGGCTCGTTAGCTGCGGACGAGCCGCGATTGTGCGCGAAATGACGGCAACGGGTAAACCGGCATGTTGCGCCGCACGATGCCGGATAACGGCTGCTTACCCGATCGCTGCTATAGTGCGCGCCCGTTTTTGTCCGGGGAGGGGTATGCGGATGAAGCGCGTCGATACGTCCAACCGCGGCGTCCACCGGGTTTGCCGGCGGGCGCGCGACTGGCGCATGGCGGTATTGGGCGGCAGTTGCACGACCCTGGGTGCAGCATGCCTGCTCCTCGCCGCGTGCAGCACCGCGCCGCGCAAACCGCAGATTGCCGCGCAGACATCGGAACAAGCAACAGCCCCGGTCCGCGTCGTATCCCGACCAGCGCCATCTGCCGCCCCCGCACCCGCGGTCGAGATTTCGCCGTGGGCGCAGTTGCGCAGCCATTTCACGCTTCCGGATTGCGATTACAACCCGGACGTCTCGCACCTCGCCCGCTGGTTCAGCGCCGACCCGAGCGGGTTCGCCGAGTCGCTGCGCCAGGCGTTGCCCTTTCTGCTCTACGTCGCCCAGCGTATCGAGGCGCGCGGCATGCCGGGCGAGTTTGCCTTGTTGCCTTACATCGAGAGCAACTACGTGCCGCTGGTTTCGACCGGCGATCGCGCCGCCGGCATCTGGCAGTTGTTGCCGGACACCGCGCGCGAGGCCGGCCTGCGCATCGGCGCCGGTTACGACGGGCGCCTGGATGTCGCCGCTTCCACCGAGGCCGCGCTGGATCTGCTCGAACGTTACTACGATCACTTCGGCGATTGGCGCGTGGTCGACATGGCGTTCAATGCCGGCCCTTACCGCATCGCCAAATTGCTGGGCAATTCCGCAGTACCCGCAAGCGCGGCAGGGCTGGCCCGCCTGCGCGTCGATGCGCACACGCATCGGCATCTGGCCAAACTGCTGGCCGTCGCCTGCGTCGTGTCCGATCCGTCGCGCTTCGACGTGAAATTGCCGGAACCCGCGCCGACCGATTTCCTGACCCTCGTTCCCCTGCCGGCGCCGCTGGATCTGCAACTCGCGGCGCGCCTGACGGGGATGGATGGCGCGCGCCTGCGCCAGCTCAATCCCGGCTACCTGCACGGCCGCATGCCAACAGCCAGTCCTTTGCATCTGCTATTGCCCGAGGCACCGAGCCGGACGCTGACTGCCGCACTGCACACGTTGCCGCGGCCGCTGTGGCGCGATTGGCACGAAATCGTCCTGCGCGAGTCCGAAACGCTGGACGTTCTCGCGCAGGCCCATGGCGTCGATACGGACGTGTTGGCGACAGCCAATTCACTGCCCGCGGATGCGACACTCGCGCCGGGAACGCATCTGCTGCTGCCTGGGCGCGGAGTGGCCGCTCCGGCGACGGCCACGATCGTGTCGCCAGCGCCGGCGAACGCCGACGTGCACATCGTGCAAGCCGGCGACACGCTCTGGCGCATCGCTCACGCCGTGCACGTCGAACTGTCCGACCTCCTGCGCTGGAACGATTTGACACGCACTGCCGTCTTGCGGCCCGGTCAGCGCCTGCGTCTGCAACCGCCGGATCGCGGCGGCGCTTCGGCCACGGCCGCTGCCAACCCCGACTGACGCGGACCGGCGCGGTCGGCTAGAATCCGCGTCTGTTTCGGCCATTCAATGGAATCGACCATGGGATTTCTGCAGGGCAAGCGCGCGCTCGTTACCGGCATCATCAGCCAGCGTTCCATCGCCTGGGGCATCGCCAATGCCATGCACCGCGAAGGCGCGCAACTCGCGTTCACCTATGTCAACGACAAGCTCAAGGGCCGCGTCGACGAAGCGGCGAAGACGTTCGCCTCGGACATCGTCCTGCCCTGCGACGTCACCAGCGATGAGCAGATCGAGCGAGTGTTCGCCGACCTCGGCAAGCGCTGGGACGGACTGGACATCCTGATCCACTCCATCGGCTTCGCTCCGGGCGAGGCGCTGACTGGCGGATTCCTCGATGGCCTCACACGCGAGAATTACAGGATCGCGCACGATATTTCGGCGTACAGCCTGCCGGCCATGGCCAAGGCGGCGCGGCCACTGATGAAGGGTCGCAACGGGGCTATCCTGACCCTGACGTATCTCGGCGCCGAACGCGCGCTGGCCAACTACAACGTGATGGGGCTGGCCAAGGCCAGTCTCGAAGCCGGCGTGCGTTATCTCGCCTATAACCTCGGCCCCGAAGGCACGCGTGTGAATGCAATCTCGGCCGGACCGATCAAAACGCTCGCCGCGGCCGGGATCGCCGATTTCCGCAAGATGCTCGACCACGTCGAACAGAATGCGCCACTGCGCCGCAGCGTGAGCATCGACGAGGTCGGCAACGCCGCCGCATTCCTGTGCTCGGATCTGGCTTCCGGCATCACCGGCGAAGTCACCTATGTCGACGCCGGATACAACATTCTCGGCATGACCGGATTGTAAGTCGCGCTGTCGTCCAGCTACGGTAGTCTGTTCTCGGCAATCTCTATCTTCGCCGCCTTGCGCAGGCTGTCGACAAAGCCGCGCACGGCTTCGTAGCCCAGTCCCTGGCGCAACTGGTTCAGCGCCGCCTCGCGCGTGCGCGCATCGAGTTTGGACGGATCGCCGTCCTTGACCGCATCGAGCTGGAACAGCGCATACACATCGCCGTTCAGCGCGACCATGCCCGGCTCGGTTTTCCCGGCCGCCAGCGGCGGCAGGGCGAATACCGCGTCGATCAGGGGTTTTTCCAGATTCGCGGCATTGCGGCCGATGCCTTTTTCCTCGACCGGCACCAGTTTCAGGTCGGCCGCGACCTTGTCCAGCGCCTCGCCTTTCTGCAGACGCGCGAACAGGGTATCCGCACGTTCCTTCGCCGCTTTGGCGATCTGCTGCTCGGCGAGAATGGCACGGATCTGCTCGCGAACGTCATCCAGCGGTTTGGGCTCTGGTTTGACGTGCTGATCCACATGCACGACCACGATGTGATCGGTGCCGAGCTCGATCGGGTCGGAGGTATTTCCTTCCGCCAGCACATTGTTGGAAAACGCTGCCTTGACCACAGCCGGGTTCGCGGCGATGCCGGTGCCGCCGTTGCGCGTGAACAATTCGGTCTTCTGCACGCTCAAGCCCAGCGCCTTGGCCGCCGGTGCCAGCGAGGTCGGATCCTGGTAGATCGCGTCGGTGAGCTTGCCGGAAATATCGCTGTACTGATGCTCGCGCTGTTCGTCGAGATATTTCTTCGCCAGTTCGCTCTTGACCTCATCGAAGCTGCGCACTGCCTGCGGATGCACGTCGCGCAACCAGATGATGTGATAACCGTCCTCGGACTTTACCGGATCGGAAACCTCGCCCTTCTTCAGCGCGAACAACGCGGCTTCGAACGCGGGATCGGTCACGCCCTTTTCCAGCCAGCCCAGATCGCCGCCCTGCGCCTTGGAGCCCAGATCGTCCGAATCGGCCTTGGCCAGCGCGGAGAAATCCTTGCCGGCCTTGAGTTGCTTCTCGATAGCTTCGGCCTTGGCCAGCGCGGCCCTCTGCGCAGCCGCGTCGGCGTTCTTGCCAACCGCAATGAGGATATGCGAGGCCTCGCGCTGTTCCGGACTGACGAATTTGGATTTCTGCTCGTCGTACATCTGCTTCAACGTGGCATCGTCGGGCTTGGCATCCGACTGCATCTTCGAAGCATCCAGCTCGACATAGTCCAGCGAGACTTTTTCCGGCGTCATGAAATCGTTGCCGTGCGCCTTGTAATACGCGGAGATGTCGGCATCGGCGATCGGCTGATCGGCATCGGGTTTGGGCAGTTTCACAAACCAGAAGTCGCGGGTCTGGTCGCGCAGGCGCAGGTATTCGTCAACGTCTGCCGCGCTGACCAGACTGGACAACGCGATCTGGCCGGTGAGCTGGCGCAGGGCGATGTCCTGGCTCACGTTCTGCTCGAATTCCTGCGGCGACTTGCGCTGCGCGGCGAGCAGCAGGCGGTACTGATCGGCGCTGAACTTGCCGTCGACCTGGAACGCGGGGATGCCCATGATTTCCTCGCGCACCGCGCTCACCGGCACTACGGCGCCGAGTTGATCGTTGGCCTGCAGCAACAGTTGCTCGTTGATCAACTGATCGAGTAATTCACGCTTGCGCTCCGGGCTGTCAAAGGCCTGCGCGTCGAACTGCGCGCCCATCATGCGCTGCATCTGCGCGCGATAGTTGTTGTAGCGGTCGCGGAATTCGTCCTGGGAAATCTCGTGGCCGTTGACCTTGGCGACGTAGGTCTCGCTGCGCGGATTGAAATACTGCTGGATGCCGAAGAATCCGCCGAAGACGACGCCGATGATGCCGAGGACGACCTTGACGAATGGGCCGGAGAATCTTTCGTGGAGAGTGCGAGCCATGAGCGATACCGTGAGGGCAAAATAAAGGGCGCCCTTTGGCGCCCTTCGTGAAAACGTGGCGGAGTGGACGGGACTCGAACCCGCGACCCCCGGCGTGACAGGCCGGTATTCTAACCAGCTGAACTACCACTCCGCGTTGTTTCCGGAAATCCGGCGGCCTACCGCTACCGGATTCCCTGCGGAATGATCCGCATCGAGGCACTGGTGGGTGCTGAGGGGTTCGAACCCCCGACCCTCGCCTTGTAAGGGCGACGCTCTACCGCTGAGCTAAGCACCCCTACAAATACCTTTCGGGCTAAGCCGCTTAGTTTATGGCATCCTTGAGCGCTTTGCCAGCCTTGAACGACGGATTCTTCGAGGCCTTGATCTTGATCTGCTGGCCGGTGCGCGGATTGCGGCCGGTACGCGCGGCACGCTTGCGCACAACGAAAGTACCGAAGCCGACGAGCGCAATGGTGTCGCCCTTCTTCAGCGCCTTCTTCACGACTTCGATCACGGCCTCGACCGCCTTGCCGCCCTCGACCTTGGTCAGACCTGCGTGATCGGACACAGCACTAATAAATTCAGCTTTATTCATTTATTTCTCCCGAGCGGATTCTGATGGCCGCAACGTGTGATGTCTGCGCGACCGAACGTTGATCCGCCTCCGGATGCCAACGCACGCATCGCTTCCCCGCGACCTCCCGGACTCGTGGTCTCCCGGATCGCGGCGCAGACTTTATACCAGCGCCCGCGAACGTGCGCAACACAAGCCGCCATGCGGATTTAAGCGACTCCGCAAAACTCGGCAAAAGGCGGCCAGCCGGAGAAAAACCGCTTGACAGCCGGGTAAGAAAATTGCATGAACGCGCGGCGCGTGCTCAGTGCGCGCGCGCATGCGTGTCTTCGGACTCGTCCTTGCGCACCGGCTCCAGAGTGGATTTTTCAGCATTTTCCACTTTTGCGGGAAGCGGTGCGAGCGGCCGTTCCAGCGCGAGATCGAGCACCTCGTCGATCCAGCGCACCGGCTTGATGCTGAGCGATCCGGTCACGTTCTTCGGGATGTCGGCCAAATCCTTCAGGTTTTCCTCGGGAATGATCACGAGCTCGATGCCGCCGCGATGGGCGGCGAGCAGCTTTTCCTTGAGACCGCCGATCGGCAGCACGCGGCCGCGCAGCGTGATCTCGCCGGTCATGGCAACGACCGAGCGCACCGGCACGCGGGTCAGCGCGGATACCAATGCCGTGCACATGGCGATTCCGGCGCTGGGGCCATCCTTGGGCGTGGCACCCTCGGGCACGTGCACATGGATGTCGTACTTGTTGTGGAACTCCGGATCGATGCCGAGGCGTTCGGCGCGCGCGCGCACGACCGACAGCGCGGCCTGGATGGATTCCTGCATCACCTCGCCGAGCTGGCCGGTGTGAATCAGCTTGCCCTTGCCGGGCACCACCGTCGCCTCGATGCTGAGCAGGTCGCCGCCGACCTCGGTCCAGGCCAGGCCCGTGACCAGGCCGAATTCGTTTTGCTGCTCGGCGCGACCATAGGTGAATTTGCGCACGCCCAGATAGTGTTCCAGATTCTTGCTCGCGACCGCGGCCCTGCCGCGCTTCTTTGCGCCCTTGTCCGCGGCGAGCGTGAGTTCCTTGACCACCTTGCGGCAGATCTTGGAGATTTCGCGTTCCAGATTTCGCACACCGGATTCGCGCGTGTAATAGCGCACCATGTCGCGCAGCGCGTCTTCGGCGATCCGGATTTCGTTCTCGCGCAGACCATTCGCCTTGATTTGCTTCGGCAACAGATAGCGCTGGGCGATGTTGATCTTTTCGTCTTCGGTGTAGCCGGGAATGCGGATCACTTCCATGCGATCAAGCAAGGGTCCCGGGATGTTCAGCGAATTCGCCGTCGCAATCCACATCACCTCGGACAGGTCGAAGTCCACTTCCAGATAGTGGTCGTTGAAGGTGTGATTTTGCTCAGGATCGAGCACCTCGAGCAAAGCCGACGACGGGTCGCCGCGGAAGTCCATGGACATCTTGTCGATCTCGTCGAGCATGAACAGCGGATTGCGCGTGCCGATCTTGTTCATGTTCTGCACGATCCTTCCCGGCATCGAACCGATATAGGTGCGCCGGTGACCGCGAATCTCGGCCTCGTCGCGCACGCCGCCGAGCGACATGCGCACGAACTTGCGGTTGGTCGCGCGCGCGATCGACTGACCGAGCGAAGTCTTGCCAACGCCTGGCGGGCCGACCAGGCACAGGATCGGGCCTTTCATCTTCTTCACGCGCTGCTGCACGGCCAGATATTCGACGATGCGCTCCTTGACCTTTTCCAGGCCGTAGTGATCGGCATCGAGCACTTCCTCGGCGGCCTTGAGGTTCCTGCGCACCTTGCTGCGTTTCTTCCACGGCGCACCGACCAGCCAGTCAATGTAGTTGCGCACGACCGTGGCCTCGGCCGACATCGGCGACATCTGCTTGAGCTTGTTCAGCTCGTTGCGGGCGCGTGCCTCAACCGGCTTGGGCATGCCGGCCTTCTCGATCTTCTTGCCCAGTTCCTCGATCTCGTTCGGCGCTTCCTCATTCTCCCCCAGTTCCTTCTGGATCGCCTTCATCTGCTCATTGAGGTAGTACTCGCGCTGACTTTTCTCCATCTGCGTCTTGACGCGGCCGCGGATGCGCTTCTCGATCTGCTGCACGTCGATCTCGCCCTCGACGAATCCGATCAGCATTTCCAACCGGTCTGCTACATCGGGGGTCTCCAGCAGGCGCTGCTTGTCGGCGAGGCGGATCGACAGGTGCGCGGCGATGGTATCGGCCAGGCGCGAGGCGTCGTCGATGCCGGCGAGCGTGGTCAGCAGTTCCGGCGGAATCTTGCGATTGAGCTTGACGAAGTTCTCGAACTGCGACACCACCGTACGTGCGACAACTTCGGTTTCGCGCGCCCCACGCGTGTAGGCGGGTTCGAGCGCGCGCGTGTGACCGGTCATCACGCCGTCGCGCTCGCCGTAGCGCACCACTTCGGCGCGCGTGCTGCCTTCGACCAGCACCTTGACCGTGCCGTCCGGCAATTTGAGCAACTGCAGGATGCTGGCCACGGTGCCGATCGGGTACAGGTCGCCCGCCTTGGGATCGTCGATGTCCGCCCCGCGCTGCGCCACCAGCAAGATGCGCTTGTCACCGGCCATGGTCATGTCCAGCGCCTTCATCGACTTCTCGCGGCCGACGAACAGTGGAATCACCATGTGCGGATAGACCACGACATCGCGCAACGGCAACACCGGCAATTCGTCGATCGCGACGGCGGATTTCTCGGGGATGCTGCTGGATTCCATTGCGATTCCTGTCGGTGGGATGACGCGACGCCTCACGGGCAGCGTGAGCGCACGCGTATGTTTCGTCAAGTGACGACGTTACGACAGGATTTCAAGATGCCGTGATGCGGCCAGGCGGGCTCAGGATTTTGGAACGCGCGCGGCAACGGCATCGTCGGCGAGATCCGCAGAATCCGCAGCGGAATCCCGAGCAGTGCGGTGCGCGATGGTGCGCGGCCTCTCGTGACGGGCATGCGCCGCGAACAATGTTCCCGGCGGCGGCGTGGCTTCGAAATAATCGCGCATGCCGTCGAGAATCGCGACCGCCAGTTTCTGCCGCTGCGCGGGATTCTTCAGACGTTTTTCCTCGGCCGGATTGGTGATGAACGCAGTCTCCACCAGGATCGACGGCACGTCCGGCGAACGCAGCACGACGAAGTTGGCTTTTTCCACATAGCCGCGATGCGTCGGGCCAATTCGCGCCAGAGCGTGCAACACGCGCCGGGCCACTGCATCGCTCGCCTCGGCGGTTGCGCCTTGCGACAGATCCAGCAGCACCGCCGCAAGCGTGTTGTCCTTGTCCTCGAGTTTGACGCCGCCTACCAGATCAGCGCGGTTCTCGCGGTCGGCGAGCCAGCGCGCCGCCTCGTTGGTGGCGCCGCGCGGCGAGAGCACCCACACCGACGAACCGCGTGCGTCGCCGCTGGCGTAAGCGTCGGCGTGGATGGAGACGAACAGATCCGCTTTGGCCTCGCGCGCCTTCTGGTAACGTTCCTGCAGTGAGATGAAGTAATCGCCATCGCGCGTAAGCACCGCGTGCATGCCGGGCTGCTTGTCGACGAGTTTGGCCAGATCGCGCGCGACCGCGAGCGTGATGTCCTTTTCGTGCGTGCCGCCGGCGCCGGTGGCGCCCGGATCCACGCCGCCGTGGCCGGCATCGATGGCAATGATCACATCGCGCGGTCTGGCCGCCAGCGCGGCCATGCTCTTGACCGGCGCGTCGTGATCGCGTGTGTACAAATCCACGACGAGTCGGTACGCGCCGGATTTGCCGTACGCCTGCACGACGGTCTTCGGCTGTACCGCCGCGGTCAGGTCCAGCACGATACGCGCGCCGTCCTTGCCGTGCCGGCCGGTGCGTACGCCCTTGAGCACGCCCGTGGCGGCGGGTGCGACGAAACCGCCTGCCACCGTAGCGTCGCCGACGTCGATCACGAGACGGTCGGGATTGGCGATCTCGAAGAGTTTGTAGTCCGGCCGTGCGGACAGAATGAACCCGACGCGCAGATGATCGCCGCTTTGGCTGGCTCGAACCGAACGGATTTCCGCCGCCCACGCCGGCGCGACCAGCATTGCCGCGCAGGCAACAAACCATCGAATCCGGGCCGTTACTCCCCTCATGCGGCGTATTCAAACGCAAAACCACCGCCAATTTCAAGTACTTTATCTTTATGAATCTTAATATTGCAGGAGAAATCTATCTTGAAAATCAGGAATGCTGGCTAACTTGCTGTCCTGCCGTTTCGGCAACCGTCGATGACAATCCCGCCAGCCATCTGGCTCCGCGATCGCCATAGGCCGTCACACGAGCGTCGCGGCCGGCCTTCGCGTAGGACAACTGTACTGCGAGATCCGGCGCAGGAATGGCCCCGATTCCGCGTTCGGGCCATTCGATCAGCCACAGCACTGGGCCGTCAGCCAGATCGCGCAATCCCAACCACTCCAGTTCTTCGGCTGCGGCAATCCGGTAAAGATCCAGATGCTGCACCGTCAGTCCGGGCAGCGCGTACGTTTCGATCAGGGTGTAGGTCGGACTCTTGACCCGCTCGCCGGCACCCAGAGCGCGCAACAAGGCACGCGCGAACGTGGTCTTGCCCGCCCCGAGCGGGCCGGCCAGATGGATGCTGCCGCCTTCGCGCACGCGCGACGCGAGCGCGCGCGCCAGCAGGGCGAGCACATCCTCGTCGATTCCGTACAAGGCAATGTCATTCATCGGCCAACCGATTGCGCAGGCGGCGCAAATGTGCAAACAGATCGTGCGCCAGCGTGCCGGCCTCGCCGTCGCGCGCGGCGGCGTCGCCGGCCTGTGCGTGCAAGGCCACGCCAAACCGCGCGGCGCGCCAGGCATTCAGGCCCTGCGCCATGAGTCCGGCGATGACGCCGGTGAGCACATCGCCCATGCCCCCCGAAGCCATGCCCGGATTGCCCCATGGACACACCGCCAGCTTGCCTTGTTCGCTCGCGATCAGCGTGCCCGCACCTTTGAGAACGACCACGCAGCGATGGCGCGCCGCAAGTTCGCGCGCCGCGGCGAAACGGTCGCGTGCGATGCTTTGCGTGTGGCAACCGAGCAAGCGTGCTGCCTCGCCGGGATGCGGCGTGATCACGCTATCCAACGGCAGCGTCATCGTGTGCGCGGCGAGCAGATTCAATGCATCGGCATCCACCACGGCAGACTTGCCAGATTGCAGAGCCGCGCGCCACAGCGCTTCGCTCCATGGCGAGCCGCCGAGTCCGGGCCCGAGTGCGAGTACACGCGCGCGATCGAGCAACGGCGACATTGCGCCGACATCCGCCGTTGCGTGTGCCATCACCTCAGGCCGCGCGGCATTGATTGCGGCAATGTTTTCCGGGCGCGTCGCCGCACTGACCAATCCGGCGCCGACGCGCAGGGCCGCTTCGGAACACAAACGGATTGCGCCGCCCATGCCGGCATCGCCGCCGATCGCCAGCACGTGACCGAAGTCGCCCTTGTGCGCGGTGCGCGAGCGCGGCGGCAGCCACGCCGCCATCCGCCGCGCATCCAGCAGGCGCGCATCGAACGGTGCATCGGCGAACGCCTCTTCGGGCAGGCCGAGCCGATCCAGCACCAGGGTGCCGCAATGATCCAGCGCCGCGCCGGTCGCCAGTCCGCGCTTGCGCGCGATGAAACTCACGGTGACCTGGGCGCGCACGGCAACACCCTGGACCGCGCCGGTGTCGGCATCGATGCCGGACGGCACATCCAATGCGAGCACCGGCTTGCCGGTCGCATTCAGGTGGCGGATCGTCCGCGCAACGGTGCCTTCCACCGGACGCGTCAGACCGATACCGAAAATCGCATCGGCGTAGACTTCGGCCGCCGGCAGGCCGTGATCGGCGGTGAAGATTTCGCCACCACCGTCACGCCAGGCAGCGCGCGCGCTCTGCGCATCCCCGCCCACCGGCTCGGCCAGCGCCAGCACGATGGTCGGCAAACCCACCGCACGCGCCTGGCAGGCCAACAGATAGCCGTCGCCGCCGTTGTTGCCCGCGCCACACAACACCGCCAGACGCTGCGCACGCGGCCAGCGCGCACATAACACGCGCCAAGCCGCCGCGGCAGCGCGCTGCATCAGATCGAAGCCGGCGATGCCCTGTTCCTCGATCGCCCGGCGATCCAGTTCGCGCACCTGCGCGGCGGTATACAAACGCGTACTCATTCGCGAAGTTTATACTTTGTCGAATGGACTCGCCCGACTACGCCGAACTCGCTGCCGCCATCAAACGCTGGGGCGTCGAGTTGGGATTCCAACAGATCGGCATCGCCACAACCGATCTGGGCGCCGACGAGACGCATCTGCTCAACTGGCTGGACGCCGGTCGCCACGGCGAGATGGATTACATGGCGCGGCACGGCATCAAGCGCAGCCGGCCAGCGGAGCTTCACGGCGGCACAGTGCGCGTGATTTCCGCGCGCCTGGACTACGACCCGCCCGGTGCGCGCGCGGCATGGGACGTACTCGCTGATTCGTCGCTCGGCTATGTTTCGCGCTACGCGCTTGGCCGCGATTACCACCGGCTCGTGCGCATGCGCCTGCAGAAGCTTGCCGACCGCATCGCCGCAGAAATCGGATCATTTGGCTATCGCGCGTTTGCCGATTCGGCACCGGTGCTGGAAAAGGCGCTGGCGTGCAATTCGGGCTTGGGCTGGATCGGCAAGCACAGCGTGTTGATCAACCGCGACGCCGGTTCGTGGTTTTTCCTCGGCGAGTTGTATACCGACCTGCCGTTGCCAGCTGACAAGCCGGCCACCGACCACTGCGGCACCTGCACGCGCTGCATCGAGGTCTGCCCGACGCGGGCCATCGTCGGCCCGCGGCAACTGGATGCACGGCGTTGCATTTCCTACCTGACCATCGAGCTGAAAGGATCGATTCCCGAGGATCTGCGTGCGCCGATGGGCAATCGCATCTTCGGCTGCGACGACTGCCAGCTGGTGTGTCCCTGGAACAAGTTCGCGAAGAAAAGCGTCGAGCCGGATTTTGCCGTGCGCCACGGTTTGGACGGCGCCGCGCTGGTCGATTTGTTCGGCTGGAGCGAAACGGAATTCCTCGCCCGCACCGTAGGCTCCGCAATCCGCCGCATCGGCCACGAACGATGGCTGCGCAACATCGCCGTAGCGCTGGGCAACGCGCCGCGAAGCTCTGCCATCAACGATGCGTTGCAATCACGCGCCGATCATCCGTCCGTACTGGTGCGCGAACACGTGGCGTGGGCATTGCGACAGCAGAACGCTACGCCGCCTGTTTCGGGATAGAGTTCTTGGTGTGGCTCATGCGGTTCTGCGCATCGACATAGACCAGGGTCGGCTTGAAGTGCGCGGCTTCGGCTTCGCTCAACTGAGCATAGGCGCAAATGATGATGATGTCGCCCGGTGACGCGCGGTGCGCGGCGGCACCATTGACCGAGATAACGCCGGAGCCTTCGTCCGCGCGAATGGCATAGGTAACGAAACGCTGGCCGTTGTTGACGTTGTAGATGTGGATCTGCTCGTACTCGCGAATCCCCGAGGCATCCAGCAACAGCCCGTCGATAGCACATGAGCCTTCGTAATGCAGCTCGGCATGGGTGACGCTGGCGCGGTGGATCTTGGCTTTGAGCAGACTCAGGTGCATGGCCATCTCGCGGTCAACTATGTGTCATTTTAGCAACATCGCAGCCTCTTTCTGCGGCGACGCACAAATTATCCGCGCCGCACGCCTAATCGGCAAGACTTGCCTTCGACCACACGTGACACAAGGGCAAAAAAAACCCTCGCTTGTGCAGCGAGGGTAGAATTATCGGAGTGACGATTACCAGAACGATGCCGCCCTGCTAGCCTGGGGCAACGCGCGAACGTTGCAAAAATCCCGATGGCAGTGGTGATAATACCACAGAAGGCGTGGAAAAGCTATGGGCCCATAAGCAGATTGTCGATCAGCCGCGCGCGGCCCAGACGCGTGGCGATCAGCGCGATCAACCCGCTGTGCTCCGCCGGATCGGGCAAGGTCAAATCAGAGGCGCGTCTGATCACCGCATAATCCGGAACCGAACCTGCCGCTTCCAGCGCTGCGCGAGCATCCGCTTCAATGACCTTGTGCGATCTCCCGGCATGCAATTGCTCACTCATAGCGCACAACGTTCGATATATGACGGCAGCCCGATCGCGTTCCTCACTACTCAGATATTGATTGCGCGAACTCATCGCCAAACCATTCGCTTCGCGTCGCGTCGGCGCGGCAAGAATTCTGATCGGCAGGCACAGATCCTCGGTCATTCGCCGAATCACCAGCAGTTGCTGATAGTCTTTCTGGCCAAACACGGCGACATCGGGTTGGACGAGATTGAACAATTTCGTTACCACGGTGGCGACGCCGGCGAAATGTCCTGGCCGCAATTCGCCTTCGAGGATTTCGGTGATTCCCGGAACCTCGACGCGTACGCTTGCCGCGGCGCCGAACGGATACATTGCATCGACGGCGGGCACGAACAGCGCATCGCAACCATGCGCGGCAAGACCTGCCTGATCTTGCGCCAGCGTGCGCGGGTAGCTCGCGAAATCCTCACTCGGGCCGAACTGGGTGGGATTGACGAACACGCTGGCAATGATTTTGTCGGCATGCGCGCGCGCGAGTTCGACCAGTGAAAAATGCCCAGCGTGCAGATTGCCCATGGTCGGCACGAAGCCGATACGCGCGCCGGCGCGGCGCCACGCCGACACGCGCGCGCCCAGATCGGCGGCGGCGTGGAACGTATCCATCAGAACGCGTGTTCGGCGGCAGGGAACGAGCTGTTGCGTACCGCTTCGGCGTAGGCACGTATGGCATCGCCGATCGAACCGCGGCCGGCGAGAAAATCCTTGGAGAACTTCGGCCGCTTGCCCGGCGTGATGCCGAGCATGTCGTACAGTACCAGCACCTGGCCGTCACAATCAGCGCCGGCGCCGATGCCGACCGTGGGAATCGGAATCTCCAGTGTGATGCGTTTGGCCAACGCCGCGGGTACGCATTCGAGCACGAGCAAATCGGCGCCGGCATCCGCGACCGCGCGCGCATCGGCCACGAGCTGTGCGGCGGCGTCCCTGGACTTGCCCTGCACGCGGTAACCGCCGAGCTTGTGCACCGATTGCGGGGTCAGACCCAGATGCGCACAGACTGGCATCGCGTGCCGCGCGAGCGCACCGATAACATCGAGCACGTAGCCCGCGCCTTCGAGCTTGACCATCGCCGCGCCGCCCTCGGCGAGCAGACGGCCGGCGTTGCGCAGAGCCGTGTCCGCGTCGCGGAAACTCATGAACGGCATGTCGGCGATCAGCAGTGCGCTCTCCACGCCGCGCGCGACAGCAGCGGTATGGTACACCATGTCGTCCACGCTGACCGGCAAGGTGCTGGCGTGCCCTTGCACAACCATGCCCAGCGAATCGCCTACCAGTACGGCATCCACGCCGGCAGTGTCGCATTGCGCGGCAAAACTGGCGTCGTAGGCAGTCAGCATCACGATCTTCTCGCCCTTCGCCTTGATCGCGTGCAGTTGCGGCACGGTGATCGCGGGACGCGTGGCGGAGGATTTGCTATTGGCGTACATGGCGATCTCCGCGAACAGGAACTTCTATTCTGCCACGCGCGCATCCACAACAAATGGCGCGCAGGCCGAGGCGTCGATACGCGCGAGCAGATCGGCAACGCGGCCATGGCCGGGAATGTCAAGATCCGGCGCGATTTCCGCCAGCGGCACGAGCACAAACGCACGCTCGTGCAGGTGCGGATGCGGTACGCGCAAACCGGGCTCGTCAATGCAGCAATCGCCATAGAGGAGAATATCCAGATCAAGCACGCGCGGGCCCCAGCGCGCGCCCTCGCGCTCACGGCCGGCACGACGCTCGATCGCCAGCAATTGGCCAAGCAGTTCGCGTGGCTCCAGACCGGTGTCGAGGCGCGCCACCGCGTTGACGAATGTCGGTTGATCGGTGCGGCCCCATGGCATGCTGCGATACGGGCGCGAACGCGCGGCCAAGCGCGTCCGCGGCAGCTGCGCAAGCGCACGCAGACCCGTCTCGACCTGCGCGGGCGGATCGGCAAGGTTGCTGCCGAGGCCGATGTATACTTTTTCCATTGTGGATTACGACGGGTCCGCGCCGGTTTGCACGGACGGCTTGCGCCGGCGCCGACGGCGTTTCTTGGCGCCATCACCGGACGGCGAGCTGACGGCGGTATCCGGCGCAGCGGAAAGTCCGGCGGCCAGTGCCTCATGCGGCATCTGCTGCGCATGGGTCCACCAGCGGCCGAGTTCTGCGATCGCCTCGCCCTCGGCCGCGCGCAGGAGGAGGAAATCATAGGCACCGCGGAAACGCGGATGCGCGAGCAGGCGGAATACACGTTTCTTCTGCCGGTCGGCCAAGCGCGGCTGCAGCATCCAGATTTCCTGCATGATCTGGCCGAAGCGGCGCGGGATTGCGACGTGTTTGGCCTGCTCGGCGATGACCTGATGGCCAACGCGCTGCCAGGCCAGGTTCGGTTCGAGGCCACGCGCGATCTCGCGTTCGGCCTGCGCGCACACGGCACCCCAGAGCAGGACGGCGAACAGAAACGCCGGCGTCACCGATTTACCCTCGGACACGCGCGCATCGGTGCCGGCAAGACCGGCCTCGACGATGGCGCGAAACGATTCGCCGCCGCGGAACGCGAGCGCGCGCGCCGTGAGCGGGAATACCGCGCCCAGCAATCCGGATTGTTCCAGCGCGTGGAAGCTCTTCAGGCCGCTGCCGGCGAGGAACATCTTCAGGGTTTCGTCGAACAGGCGCGCCGGCGGCGCGTGCGCGAGCAGTTCACCGAGTTCGGCGAACGGCGCGCGCGCCTCGGCTGCGATCGAGAAATCCAGCTTCGCCGACAACCGCACGGCACGCAGCATGCGCACCGGATCCTCGCGGTAGCGCTGCTGTGGATCGCCGATCAGGCGCAGCACGCGACGCTGCACATCGGCGAAGCCGCCAACGTAATCGCGCACCGAAAAATCGGCGATGTCGTAATACAGCGCATTGACGGTGAAATCGCGGCGCTGCGCGTCTTCCTCGATCGTGCCCCAGACGTTGTCGCGCACGATGCGGCCATCGACCAGGTGGCGGTCGCCGTCGCTGTCGTCTCCGCCATTGCCACGGAAGGTGGCGACTTCGACGATTTCCTGCCCGAACACGACATGGGCGAGGCGGAAGCGTCGTCCGATCAGACGGCAATTGCGAAACAGGCGGCGCACGTCTTCGGGCGTCGCGTCGGTGGCGACGTCGAAATCCTTGGGTCGGCCGCCGATCAGCAGGTCGCGTACCGCGCCGCCCACCAGGTAGGCCGCGTAACCGGCTTCGTTCAGGCGATACAGCACGCGCAGCGCGCCGCTGGAAATCTGTTTGCGCGAGATGTTGTGGGCGTCGCGCGGAATGATGCGCAGCGCGGCGGAAGTCGAATCGGATAGGTTCATTGAATGGTCTTGATGTGCGCTTCCCGCGCACGCGGGGAATTGTCCCACGTCGGCCCGGCCCGGTATACTAACGACTTCCATGCTCCCTTCGTCTAGAGGCCTAGGACGGGGCCCTCTCAAGGCCTAAACAGGGGTTCGAATCCCCTAGGGAGCGCCAAATCTTTTGCCTGAATCTGCTGCGCTTGGCATTTTGGGCGCGTACGGTGCAATCCAAAAGTTTCCGAACTTTGCCACGCTTCCGGACAGCAAAACCGAAAACCGGACATTTCAAAAACAAGCCTATGCCCTTCGTCGTCGTCGAAAACTGCATCAAGTGCAAATACACCGATTGCGTGGAAGTATGTCCGGTCGATTGCTTCCACGAAGGGCCGAATTTCCTCGTGATCGATCCGGAGGAATGCATCGATTGCACGCTGTGCGAGCCAGAGTGCCCGGCGAACGCGATTTTTCCGGAGGACGACGTGCCCGCAGGGCAGGAGCACTTCATCCAGCTCAACGCGGAACTCGCGCGAATCTGGCCGGTGCTGACCGAACGCAAGGACGCGCCGCCCGACGCCAAGCAATGGGATGGCAAGACGGGCAAACTGCCCTTGCTGCAGCGTTGAGTCAGGACAAGCGTTGGCGCAGGATTTCAAGCACGCGCTGCGCGGCTTCTTCCGGTCCGTTCACTTCCACGCGCGCGCCATCGCCGTCGGCGCTGACCGTCACCGTGAGATTGCCGCTGACCGGACCGCTATCGGCATTGGCGGGTTTGGAACCGCCGCCGAACGGATGCAGGATACGCGTGTACCAATGATGTTCAACCGGCGCGGCTACCGGTTGAGCCGGCGCTCGCAGACCGGATACTTCGACTGTGTACGTATGCGCTGTGGCGTCACGCGCGCTGATCGTGCCCGCCTGCGAGCGTTCCAGGGCCAGACCCACGCGCTGCCACGCATGATCGACGTTGTCCGCGATATGCAGATTGCCGCCGCCGATCATGCCAGCCGGAGGCGCGCTGCCGACGCTGCCGGCGGACGCTGACGCGGCCGGCGAACCGGACTGCGGAATGGCCATTTCGTCGGAGGATACCGGCGTATCCAGATCCGGCGGCACTTCCAGCGGCGCGGTCTGCTTCGCCTTCGCATAATAACTGTCATTGTGGCGGAACCAGCTGCAGCCGCCGAGCAGGCCGGCGGCGGCGATCAGGGAAATGGCCCAGCGATAGGAGAGAGTGCGGTTCACGGCTGATCCTGTTCGATTTGCTTGAATTGCGCAGCTTACGCGACGCCGCTGTGCCGCGGCTGAACCGCGGCCAAGCCCAAGGCGCCGAGGACTTGCCGCGCACGCTCATGGTACACGGGACTGAACCCCGTCAGCGGCAGTCGTGGTTCGGGCAAGCCCAAACCGAGTTCGTGCAGGCACCATTTTACCGGAATCGGGTTAGGTTCGGCGCCAAGCAGCGCATAAAGTTCGGTGAGCTTCTTGTCCAAATCCCGCGCGCGCGCGACATTGCCGGTCAAGGCTGCTTCGCAAAGCGCTGCCATGGCCGCCGGCGCGACATTGGCGGCGACCGAAATCACGCCATCGGCACCGCCGAGCATGGCCTGCGCGCAAGTGCCGTCGTCGCCGCTGAGTACGGCGAAATCCGGACGCTTGAGTGCAACAATGGCCGCGATCCGCTCGCCATCCGCGCGCGCTTCCTTCAGACCCACGATGCGTTCGTGTCCTGCCAGACGCGCGGCGGTTTCCGGCAGCATGTCGCAACCGGTGCGCGATGGCACGTTGTAGAGCACGACCGGAAGTCCGGCTTCGTCGGCGATCGCGGAAAAATGCCGGAACAATCCTTCCTGGGTCGGCCGCACGTAATACGGCGTCACGACCAGGGCGGCATCGGCGCCGATCGCCTGAGCGCGGCGCGAAGCCACGATGGTTTTGCGCGTATTCGCCGTTCCGGTTCCGGCCAGCACCGGCACGCGCCCGGCAACCCGCTCGAGCGCGAACGCGAGTGCACGATCGAATTCGGCCTCGCTCAAGGCGTGCGCTTCGCCGGTGGAACCGGCCACCACGAGCGCCCGCGTTCCGCCGGCAAGCTGATAGTCGATCAGCGCGCCGAATGCTGCCAGATCGAGCGCGTCGCCGCGGAACGGCGTGGCCAGCGCACAAATGCTGCCGACGAGTTTTTTCAAGCGAGGACTCTGAATTGCGTGGGCTGGCGATGTTACTTGCCACCCGGGGATGCGGCAAGTATTCTCGCAGGCGACGCCGGCATTCCCTTCGACATGCGCAAGATTCCGGAAGTAGCTGCACCCATCGATTCTGCTCCGCGTCCGGCCGCGAACGAAAACTATCTTTTGATCAACGCCTTCGCGCCCGCCGCGCGGCCGCCGTTCCTCGCCGTCGCCAAACGCGTCGCCGATGCCGGCTGCAATATCGCCGAAACGCGCGTGACCGCGCTCGGCACCGAAATCGGTGTGCTCGTGCTCGCGCAGGGATCGTGGGACGCCATCGCCAAGCTCGAAACTGCGCTGACGCGGTTCGAGCGCGACGAGGAATTGCGCCTGACGCATTTCCGCACCGGGCCCAAGCCGGCGCAAACCAACTTGCTGCCATACTTGGTCGAGGTCGTTGCCGCGGACAAGCCCGGAATCCTTCTTCAGCTCGCCGAATTCTTTCAGGAACACGGCATCAGCGTGGAGCAATTGCAGTCGATGCGCTACCGCGCGATGCAGACCGGCGCCGACATGTTCTCGGCGCAGATCACCATCGGCATTCCGGCGAACACCCACATCGCCGCGCTGCGCGACGATTTCCTCGAGTTCTGCGACGGCCAGAATCTCGATGCGATCATGGATCCGGTGAAATTCTGATGGTCGCCGTCGGCAAGGCCGTCCCCGACTTGCGCGGCGCGAGCACCGCCGGCGAAATCCGCCTGCGCGAACTGCGTGGACGTTCCGTCATCGTGTATTTCTACCCCAAAGACGCGACCCCGGGCTGCACGCGCGAAGCGCAGGATTTTCGCGATCTCGCAAAAGCCTTCGCCAAATGCCACGCGATCGTTCTCGGCGTGTCGCGCGATTCGCTGACGTCACACGACAAGTTCCGCGAAAAACAGCAGCTCGGCTTTGCGCTGGTTTCCGACCCGGACGAAACGTGGTGCCGCGCATTCGACGTGATTCACGAAAAAGTCCTGTACGGACGACGTTTCATGGGTGTCGTGCGCAGTACCTTTCTGATCGGCGCGGACGGGAAATTGCTGCGCGAATGGCGTGGCGTGAAGGTACCGGGTCATGCGCGAGCCGTACTCGATGCGGTCCAGGCCGCCTGCGCGTGAACGCCTGCCGCTTTCCCGATTCCGCATTCCGCACGCCGTTTTTCCACGCTAAATTCCACAGGGTGATCACCGCATGACCAAAGGCAAGCGCATCTACGTCCTCGACACCAACGTGCTGATGCACGATCCGACCGCGCTGTTCCGCTTCGAAGAACACGACGTATTCCTGCCGATGACGGTGCTCGAAGAACTCGATGCGGCCAAGAAAGGCACCTCCGAGGTTTCGCGCAACGCGCGCCAGGTCAGTCGCTTCATCAACGAGCTGATCGAACGCAACCGCAAGCAGCCCATCGATCAGGGCCTGGAACTGAAACTGCCGCAGGGTTTGCAACTCGACCGCAAGGCGCAAGCCGGGCGGCTGTACTTCCAGACCCGCGACTTCGACTCGAACGGCGCCAACGGCAAGCGCAAGACCCTGCCGGACAATCTGATCCTGGCGTCGATCGTCGCCTTGCACGAGCACAAGCCGGATACGCCGGTGGTGCTGGTGTCCAAGGACATCAACCTGCGCATCAAGGCATCGATCTACGGCGTACCGGCCGAAGACTATGAAAACGACCGCGCGCTGGACGATTTCAGCCTGCTCTTCGCCGGACACAGCGAGTTGCCCAAGGACTTCTGGGAGCGCCACTCCGGTTTGCGCTCCTGGTCCGAGCGCGGCAACACCTTCTACGAGGTCAAGCAACGCAAGGGCGAGGACTGGCATCCGCACCAGTTCCTGTATTTGCCGGGCGACGACGACGTCGAACTGCGCGTGTTGCAGGTGGCCGACGGCAAGGCGCGATTGCAAATCGTCGACGATTACCGCAACGGCGCGCACACGGTCTGGGGCGTCGCCGCACGCAACCGCGAGCAGAATTTCGCGCTCAACGCGTTGATGGATCCGGATGTCGACTTCGTTACCCTGCTGGGTACGGCAGGCACCGGCAAGACTCTGCTCGCGCTCGCCGCGGGCCTGGCGCAGACGATGGACCAGCAGCGCTATCGCGAGATCATCATGACCCGCGCGACCGTTTCCGTTGGCGAGGACATCGGTTTCCTGCCCGGCACTGAGGAAGAGAAGATGACGCCGTGGATGGGCGCGCTCACCGACAACCTCGAAGTGCTGGCCACGCCGCAAGAAGGCGGCGGCTGGGGCCGTCAGGCGACGAACGATCTGCTCGCTTCGCGCATCAAGATCCGCTCGCTCAATTTCATGCGCGGACGCACCTTCCTCAACCGCTACGTGATCATCGACGAGGCGCAGAATCTCACGCCCAAGCAAATGAAGACCTTGCTTACCCGAGCCGGACCCGGCAGCAAGATGGTATGTCTTGGCAATGTCGAGCAGATCGACACGCCGTACCTGACCGAAACGACTTCCGGTTTGACTTACGCCGTGGATCGCTTCAAGGACTGGCCGCATTCGGCGCATGTGACGCTGCGCCGTGGCGAGCGCTCGCGCCTGGCGGACTACGCTTCGGAGATGTTGTAAGTATCCGCTACGTGCATCAGTCGGGAACTGCTGAAAGCGTCACGAGCGAAGGCAGGTTGCGCGAACACGGCGCGCAGCAACGGAGTGTACGTGCAGAGTACATGAGGATTGCGAGCACCGGATTCGCGCAAGATGCCAAGCGCAGTAGCTTTCAGAAGTTCCCGTCAGAAGCGGGTAGTCCAGAGAGCCTGATACTCGATCTGCCCGCCGTTGCTCGGCGTTCGCAGACTGTTGCTGGTCGGCAGGCCCAGCACGAATTCCGACGGCGCGTAGGAAGCCGCCACACGCAGACTGGATGCCGCACCGAAAACTCGCGCAAAGCCGAATTCGACATTGTGCGAGGCGAGATAGGGTTCCAGTGCGGTCTGCAGCAGCGGCGATGTCGGCAGAGGCTGCTCGCGGGTCGTGTAATGCAGCGACCACACGCCATTGCCCGGATCGCGCCAGCTGAAGCCCGCTGAATACACATCCAGGTTCTGCCAGGCGAAAGCCGGCGAAATCGAACTGCCGAGCAGAACCAGGAACCGGGTCGGCAACGCGGCGCTGGTGAATGGCGCGATGCCGCTGTACATCACGCGCTCGGCGCCGATATCGGCTTTCAAATCGGGCGTCAGCGCAAATCCGAGACCCACGTTGGCACTGGCGGGTATGTCGAAGCTGCCGGGCTCGGAATACACTCCGCGGTAATTGTTGAACGCATCCATGTTCACGCGCGATTGCACGCCCACCTGCCAGCTCACGCGCTCGCTCAAGCGGCTGTCGAAATCCGCGCGCAAGCCGGCGCCATACGAACCGGGATACTTGTCCGCAATGGAAAAACCCGTCTGCTCCGACTGCAGAGGCACGTTGTCGATTCCAAGCCCCAGTCCGGCGAAGCGCTGGTAAGCGAAAATCGCCGATACGCTCAGCGCAGAGGCATTGCCCCAGCGTTGCGCATACGAAGGTGCCAACAGATAACGTTTCAGACCCGGCGTGTAATCGCGCAGCAGGCTCGATTGATCGGCGGGCACGAACAACGGCGTATCCGCCGCCTTGGTCTTGAGGAAGATTACCGACAGCGGCGAAACCTCGCGCGCGCCGCCGAAATGCGAGACCAACGGCGCAATGCGCCCGATGCCGCGGTCAAACAGGCTCGGCGCCTGCGGCGAGACGCCCCCGCTATCCGCCCAATCGAAGCCGCGGGTCAAATCCGCGAGCGCATAGTCGCGCCACGCGTCGAGTATACTCGTGGACTGCGCGTACGCAGCCAGCGCGGAGACATCTGCATGCAGGCGCTCGGCCGCAGCGGCAAAAGAAAGCGGGAGCGTCAGGACGAGCCCGACTGCTCCCGCAAGATTTTTTGCCTTCGCTGTTGACCGACGCATAGCCCTGGATGCGTTAGGAGTGGTTGTCTCCGAGGCCAGTTTGGCAAAAATGCAACAACGCGTCAAGCCCGTCGGGAGGCCTTGAACCGAGGTTTTCACGGGCTTTTTTTACCGCAGGCGGTATTTTGTTGCAAAAATCATACGGTCGATGCCCAAATCTTCCATACCCCAGAGCGTACTGACCATTGCCGGATCGGATTGCAGCGGCGGGGCGGGCGTTGCAGCCGACCTGAAAACCTTCGCCGCCTTCGGCGTGCATGGATTGACTGCCATCACCGCGGTGACGTCGCAAACCGCGCGGCGAGTGCAGGCGATTCACCGCATTCCTGCCGCGCAGGTCAGGGCGCAAATCGAAGCGGCCTTCGTGGATTTCCGCGTCGATGCCATCAAGATCGGCATGCTCGGCTCCGCGCCGATCGCACGCGCGGTCGCGGCGGCCCTGTGCGCCGCGGCGCCGCGTCATATCGTGCTCGATCCCGTACTCGCATCCAGCAGCGGCACCGTGCTGCTATCCAAAACCGGATTGCGCGTCTTGCGCGAAGAGCTTGTGCCACTCGCCACGCTGTTGACACCGAACCTTCCCGAAGCGGAAATCCTGCTCGGCAGACGCATCCGGGATCGGGCCCGCGCCGCGCAGGATTTGCGCGCGCTTGGCCCGCGCGCGATCCTGCTCAAAGGCGGCCATGCGCGCGGGCGCGAAGTATGCGACGTGCTCTGCGATGCGCGCGGCGTCCTGGAATTCCGCCATCCACGGCTGCCGATCCGCGCACGCGGCACGGGCTGCGTGCTGGCATCGGCGATCGCCGCCGGATTGGCGCGGGGGCTCACATTGCGCGCGGCCACGACCGACGCCCAGGCCTTTCTGCAACACGCTCTGGCCGCGAGTTTTCCGATCGCCGGGGGATCCGTTCGCATCCTTTCGATGAATCCCTGAGATCCACGGGTTATCATTATCGGCCCTGCCTTTCGAGCCGCGTCATGAAACCCGCAATTGCGCTTGCCTGTCTTGGCCTGCTGGCCGCATTCACCGCGTTCGCCGATACACCGATGGTGCCAGAACCGCTGGCACCCTTGGCCCAGCCGAAATCAGGCCGTGCGCCGTTGTACAAACCGGCCGCCAAACTGCGTCTGCCCGCTCCAACCATTACAGTCACGCGCCTGGTGCGCCAAGCGGACGGCAGCCTGCGCATGCAATGCGACCAGGAGCCGAACCCGCGCGCAAAGATCGCGCTGCCACCGAACCGGGTCGCCACTCCGAACGCGCAGGTGCAACAATGATTCGTCGTCTCGCGACAATCGCCGCTGCACTGGCCCTGTCTCAGGCGGTGTGGGCGGATGTCGGCCTGCAATCAGGCGCGGCCAACAACCTGCCCGCCCTACCCGCCGGCAACTATTTCTCGAATTACTACATCGATGTTCCGGCCGGCGCGCAGCAACTTGCAGTCAACCTCAACGCCAGCGGCGGCGACGTGGATCTGTTCGTGCGCTTCGGTTCGCCGTTCCCGGTGCAGAACACGAGCGTCAGCTACCCGACCGTCAGCTACGACCTGCTCAGCCGCTACGGCCAATACCACTCGGGAAGCTCCACGTCGAACGAATCCGTGCTGATCCTGCCATCCGACAAAGTGCCGTTGCAGACCGGGCGCTGGTATATCGCATTGATCAACGGCGGTAGCTCAACCGCAAACGGTACACTGACTGCGAGCTATTCGTCGACTGTGCCAGTCGGCGATATCGCACTGGATTTCAACAGCAGTTACGTCGATCCGAAGGATGCCAAGAACAATTGCGACATCAGCTTCTGGACCGACTCGACACCGGCCACGCCGATCGGCGGCAACAACGGTACAACCCTGGGCCAGCAGCGTCAGAATGCGTTGGCCTATGCCGCGAACGAACTGGTCGCCCAACTCGGTATTCCGACCACGGTCACCGTGCAGGCCTGCGGCGCACATCTGGGCGGCGACAACAACTCGGCCACGCTGGCGCATGCCGGCGCGACGTCCTTCTTCTACGACGAACCACACTATCCGTCGCCATCGTTGCCGAAAAAATACACCTGGTACCCCTCGACGGTCGCCACGCGCCTGAACGGCTCCAGCCTGTGCGGATTCGCCGGCGGCGCCTGCGACACCCTGAGCAACGACGAAATCCAGGCCGTGTTCAACATGGACGTCGGTACCGCGAGCGTGCTCAATGGCCAGAAGTTCTATCTGGGTTTCGACCCGAACCAGAAGCCGGCGGGCCAGATCGATTTCATCCACATCGCCATGCACGAGATGACGCACGGTCTTGGTTTTCTCGGCTTGGTCAATACCGATTCGACGCAGGGCCCGCTGGGAGCCAAAGCCGGTTTGACTGTCAACGGCAGCTCCGCCTCCATCGACTACACCAACCTGACCGACGGTCCGTTCGACGACATCTTCGACGACAGCGTTTCCATCGTTGCCAATGCCGGCACGACCTATACGCCATTTGCCGGTTACGAAGTGAATGGCGCCAACGATGCCGCCCGCGCGGCGGCGATGGTGTCCGGTGGCACGACAACCTCGGGGGGGGATTACGTGCCCGGTCTGTACGGCACGACCAACTGTGGCGTTTACAGTGGCCCATGCACCGGTCTGCGCTGGTCCGATGCCGGGGCGGCAAATTCATCCGTCAACCAAAACGTCGGACGCGCCGCACCGGCGGATTTCCCGAGCCTGTACGCGCCCTGCGACAAGTCCAAGACCAGCACCTGCGCCGAGCAGAACGGATCGACCCTGTCGCACACGGTGCAGGCCGGAGACATGATGAACGCGTACGATTCCGGAACGAATCTGCGCAACATGGGCCTGGCCGTGCCCATGCTCGGACCGATCGGCTGGTCCAATGCCGCCGCGCCGATGCCGACGTGGGGCCAGCCGATACCCAGCAACTGGTACGACGTCTCGCATTCCGGCCACGGGTTTGATTTTCAACTCGGCTATCACGATGCCATCAATGGCGACGTATATGTCCTGACGTTTTATAGCTATGCTGCGGACGGCGCTCCCGAGTGGTACCAAGCAGTCGGCCATTTGGTCGATGGCGTGTTTCTTCCCGCCATCCAGAGTGCCAACGGCAGCACCTT
Source organism: Lysobacteraceae bacterium (assembly GCA_018969845.1). GTDB lineage: Bacteria > Pseudomonadota > Gammaproteobacteria > Xanthomonadales > Rhodanobacteraceae > Rudaea. The sequence goes on from JAGWXP010000007.1 coordinate 25,816, forward strand.
GTTGCGCGTGAAGTACGCCTCGAATGCGCCCGGACAACTCGGCGCGACAGCCGACACGTCCTATTACGGCAGCGTCGTCGTCGATTTCAACCAAGCGGCAAACTCGCCGGTCTGCCGCAACGTCGACCGCAGCCAGGCGCCGCAACTGGCGGTGATGTACTGGGTGATCGGCACCGATGCGACCAATACCGCCAACGACCAAAGCGCGTCGTGGTGCATGCAGCCGATCGTCCCGCTGGCATCGCATGCCACTCCCGATTACAACGGCCACTGGTACGCCGGTTCCGCCGATTCCGGCTGGGGTTTTGAATTGCTCGATGTGAATGTAGGCAGCGCATCGCCAGCGGTATTTGTCTACATGTACTACCCCGGACCGAACAATCAGCCGACGTGGGCTGCCGCATCGGGCACCCTGGTCAACAACAGCGCAACCATGCAGGTCGTGCAAATCGCCAACGGTTATTGCCGTACCTGCACGCCGCCGGCCGGCGGCGTGCAGCCGGGTCCTTCCATTGGCAGCATGCGATTGACGCTGAATCCGATTACGGCAGGACAACAACCGACCGGGATCGCGACCTTCCAACTCGCCTATCCGGGTGGTGGCGCCTTTACACGCAACAATGTGCCGATCCAGATGCTCTCGGTTCCAACCGGACGTTAGACAGGACCGGCCTCACCGGTCATGCACAACGGCCGCGCCACGCGGCCGTTGTAGTTTTTTGCTTAACGAAAGTCTATGCTGCAAAGCCGACAGCGTTTCCACCCTTTACGGAGGAGCCCATGCTGGTGGAAGTCAGACCCAGCAACGACATCCATAGCACCCGCGTCCTGTCGCTGGATTCCAGCGGCCGCATCCTGGACTGGATGAGTTGGCAGGACGCGGTATGCCTGTACGTGCGCGATGCCGTGGCCTGGACGCTCGGCGATGCGTGCCTGACCGTGCATGGCGGCACCAACCGCGACAGCGGCCTGCAAAGCACGATCGACCTGCATCCCATCGTCGCCAGCCGAGGTCATGCGCGTGCGGGCCTGATCGAACCTGCACCCGCCCTCACCAATGCCGCGCTGTTCGCACGCGACCGCATGTTGTGCCTGTATTGCGGCGATCATTTTTCGCGCGGTGAACTCACCCGCGATCATGTCGTGCCGTTGTCCAAGGGCGGCCTGGACGTCTGGGAAAACGTTGTCAGTGCTTGCATCTGCTGCAACGTGCGCAAGGGCTGTCACACGCCGCAGCAGGCCGGCATGCCGCTGCTCGCCGTGCCGTACCGGCCGAGCTGGGTCGAGCATCTGATCCTTTCCAACCGCAACATCCTCGCCGACCAGATGGAATTCCTGGTGCATCATTTGCCGAAGAACCGGCGTCACCTGGCGTAGCAAAACCTCGGCGCGCATTGTCCGAATTGGCGTTCGGCGCTATGCTGCGCCGCACTAAACAATCCTCCCGACTTCGATGACTGTTCCGCATCCGGATCAGCCGGATAGTAGCGGCACGGCGCTAGGCCGCATGCCGGTTTCGCCCGCTCTCACCGACACACTGATCGACGCGAAAATTCCGCGCAAGACGGCTCTGGTCGACAAGCGCGTGGTGTTGATCTCGACGATTTCCGTCCTGCTCGCTGTGGCCGCCGCTTTCGTCGCGCAAATTCTGTCTGCCCTGATCGGACTGATCACCAATCTCAGCTTCTACGGTACCTGGTCGCCTGCTTTTTCGTCACCAGCCGGCAATCAATTGGGATTGTGGGTGATCGCGATTCCCGTGATCGGCGGCATCGTTGTCGGCGCCATGGCGCGCTGGGGATCGGCCGCCATCCGCGGCCACGGCATACCGGAGGCGATGGAGCAGGTACTGCTCAACGAATCGAAGATCCCGCCCCGCATCACCTTTTTGAAGCCGGTTTCGTCGGCGATCGCGATCGGTACTGGCGGTCCATTCGGTGCTGAGGGCCCGATCATCGCCACCGGCGGCGCGCTCGGTTCGCTGGTCGGCCAAATCATGCGCGTGACCGCGACCGAGCGAAAAATCTTGCTCGCCGCCGGTGCCGCGTCCGGCATGGCCGCGGTGTTCGGCTCGCCGGTGTCGGCAGTGATTCTCGCTGTCGAATTGCTGCTGTTCGAGTTGCGACCGCGCTCGCTGATCCCGGTCGCGCTCGCCACCACCACAGCGGCCAGCATCCGCTACGCGCTGGTCGGTTCGCATGCCGTATTCGCGATGCCATCGAATGTTGTCACGCCCAGCGGCGGCGCGCTCGCGTTCTATATCGTGCTCGGCGCCCTGCTCGGTGCGGTCAGCGTGGGTGTGACCTGGCTGGTGTACGCGATCGAGGACGGATTCGACCACCTGCCGGTGCACTGGATGTGGTGGCCGGCGCTCGGCGGCATTGCCGTTGGCGTCGTGGGCTATTTCGCGCCGCTCACGCTCGGCGTCGGCTATACCAATATCGAACGGATCGTCTCCGGCAATTTTACCGCGCAGGCGCTGATGTTCCTGTGCGTGATGAAATTCCTGTCGTGGTCGATCGCACTCGGCAGCGGCACCTCGGGTGGCACCCTCGCGCCGCTGTTCACCATCGGCGGCGCCTTCGGCGGCATCGCCGGTTATGCCACATTGTCGCTTTTTCCACATTTTGGCATCGATCCGCGCATTGCCGGCCTGGTCGGTATGGCCGCGATGTTCGCGGGCGCCTCGCGTGCCCTGCTCACTTCGGTGGTGTTCGCGTTTGAGACCACACTGCAGCCGGCGAGCATCCTGCCTCTGCTCGGCGGCTGCGCGGCGGCGTACCTCGTATCCAGCCTGACCATGCGCGACACAATCATGACCGCCAAGATCGCGCGCCGCGGCGTGCGCGTGCCAACCGAATACGCAGCCGATTACCTGGATCAGGTGCTGGTGCGCGACAGCGCCGCACGCAACGTGATGACCCTGAAGACCTCGGATGAACTCGGCGAGATCCGCCGCTGGCTCGCTTGCGGCGATCCCCACGCACAGTTCCTCGGCTACCCGGTGCTGGACGATGCCGGCAACGCGCGCGGTATCATCACACGCCGCGAACTGCTCGATCCCGCCCACGCCGAACTGACGCGCATAGGCGATCTGCTCATACGGCCGCCGATCGTGGTCTACGAGGATCATTCGCTGCGTGAAGCCGCCGACCACATGGTCGAACACAACGTCGGCAGCGTGATCGTGGTGACGCGCGACGCACCAACCAAGATCACCGGCGTGCTCACGCGCGGCGACCTTGTCACTGCGCATTCGCGGCGTCTAAAGGAGACACGCGACGCCGACCGCCACATCCGCATCCGCCAGACGATCCGCAAGACCCTGCGCCGGCACGGCCCCGATGCGAAGCTGTGAAACGCCACGGCACCGCCACACCCGTGCCGCAATCCTTGCCCAGACTCGCCGCGTGGCAGAGAATACAAAGATGATTGACACTTCGCGCTATCCGCGCCTCGCCCGCATCGATTCGCCCACCGACCTGCGCAAGCTCGCCGAAAGCGAACTGTCGCAAGTCGCGCGCGAACTGCGCGAGTACCTGATCGAGCAGGTCGCCGGCAGCGGCGGCCACTTCGGCGCGGGCCTGGGCGTGGTCGAACTGACCGTCGCCCTGCATTATCTCTACGACACGCCGCGCGACCGCCTGGTCTGGGACGTGGGTCATCAGTGCTATCCGCACAAGATCCTCACCGGCCGCCGCGACCGCATCCACACGATCAAGCAAGCGGGCGGTCTGGCGCCGTTTCCGAAGCGCGACGAGAGCGAGTACGACGCCTTCGGCGTGGGCCATTCATCCACCTCGATCTCGGCCGCACTCGGCATGGCCATCGCCGCGCAACGGTCTGCGCAGCAAAATGGAAACGCAAGCGATGCGCGCAAGATCGTGGCCATCATCGGCGACGGCGGCCTCACCGGCGGCATGGCCTACGAGGCGCTGCACCACGGCGGCGACGTCGATCCGGACATGCTGGTGATCCTCAACGACAACCAGATGTCGATCAGCGAAAATGTCGGCGCGCTGCCAAAGATGCTCGCGCGCCTGATGACGAGCCGGCGCCTGAACGCGTTGCGCGAAGGCGCCAAGCGCCGCCTGCGCCGCGATGGCCTGCTGTGGCGCTTCCTCAAGCGCTGGGAAGAGCACCTCAAGGGCATGTTCGTGCCGAGCACGCTGTTCGAGGAATTCAATTTCCACTATTTCGGACCTATCGACGGCCACGATCTGCCGCAACTGCTGCATTCGCTGAAGACGCTGAAGAACCTGAAGGGCCCGCAGCTTCTGCACATCATCACCACCAAGGGTAAGGGCTATGCTCCGGCGGAAGCTGCGCAAATCGAATATCACGCGGTCGGCCCGTTCGATCCCGGGAAAGGCGTGACGAAAAAAGCCGCCGGCAAGCAGAGCTACACCGACGTTTTCGGCGACTGGTTGTGCGACATGGCCGCGACAAACGAACGTCTGCTTGCGATCACGCCGGCGATGCGCGAGGGTTCCGGCCTGGTGCGCTTCGCCAAGGAATATCCGCAGCGCTACTTTGACGTCGGCATCGCCGAACAGCACGCGGTCACGCTCGCCGCCGGCATGGCTTGCGAGGGCGCGAAACCAGTGATCGCGATTTATTCGACGTTTCTGCAACGCGGCTACGATCAATTGATACACGACGTCGCTCTGCAAAACCTCGACGTCACCTTCGCCATCGATCGCGCCGGCGTGGTCGGACCGGACGGCGCCACGCATGCCGGCAGTTTTGACCTGACCTATCTGCGCTGCATCCCGAATATGGTTGTTGCTGTGCCATCCGACGAGAACGAATGCCGACTGCTGCTGAGCACGGCGTTCGAGCACGAAGGTCCCGCCGCGGTGCGTTATCCGCGCGGAACGGGAACCGGCGCAAAAATCGAAACGGAATTGAAGACGCTGCCCATCGGCCGCGCGGAAATTCGCCGGCGCGGCGCGGGCATCGCCATCCTCGCCTTCGGCAGTCCACTCGCCACCGCACTCGAAGCCGGTGGGGAACTCGGCACGAGCGTCGTCAACATGCGCTTCGTCAAGCCGCTGGACGAGACGCTGATCCTGGAACTGGCGTGCACACACACGGCGCTGGTCACGGTTGAGGACAACGCCATCACCGGCGGCGCCGGCAGCGCGGTCGCGGAACTGCTGGCATCGAAAAACATCCAGACCCCGCTGCTGCAACTGGGACTTCCGGATGTCTTCCTCGAACACGCCAGCCGCGAGCGACTGCTTGCCGAAGCCGGCATCGACGCGGCGGGAATCCGCAAGGCGGTGCTTGCGCGCTGGCCACAATCGGCGGCGAGGCCGCCAGTGGAAATCAGAAACGTGATTTGACGCCGCCGCTCACGCGCTCGCGGCCTTCCAAATCGCGTGCGGTTGAAATTTCCACAAATCCACTTTCTTCGAACAGACTGCGCACGGCAGTACCTTGATCGAAACCGTGTTCAAGCAACAACCAGCCGCCGGATTCCAGATGTGTTGGCGCATCGCGCACGATGATGCGGATCGCGTCAAGACCATCGGCACCGGACGCCAGCGCCGCGTGTGGTTCGAAGCGCAGATCGTTTTGCCGAAGATGCGGATCGCTTGCGGCGATGTAGGGCGGGTTCGAGACGATCAGGTTGAAGCGACGCGTAGCCAAAGCCGCACACCAGTCGCCTTGCGCGAATTCCACGTTGCGCAGCCCGAGCCGCTGGGCGTTGCCACGCGCCACGTCCAGTGCCGCGGCACTCGCATCCGTCGCCAGCACTCGCGCCCGCGCTCGCGCGGTCGCGATGGACAACGCGATCGCGCCGGAGCCGGTGCCAAGGTCAGCAATGTCAACTTTTTCGCTTTGTGGAATATGCCGCAACGCCAGATCGACCAGCAACTCGGTCTCCGGACGCGGAATCAACACATCGGGCGTAACCGCCAGATCGAGCGCGTGAAAACCGCGATGGCCGACGATGTAGGCGACCGGCTCCCCCGCCGCCCGGCGCGAGACGCAGCAGCGCGCCTGTCCGGCCAGCGCCGGCGCGACCGCATCGTCGCGATGCGCGATCAGCCAGGCGCGGTCGACGCCCAACGCATGTCCGAGCAGCAATTCCGCCTCGCCGCGCCCCTCGTCGCCGGACAGTGCAGCCTGCGCCTCGGCAAGCAGGCTGCATACCGTCTCGCCAGTCACGAAGCGTCTGCCGGCTTTTCCTTCGCGGCGTCTTCGACAACAACCGGTTTCGGCGTATTGCGCCAGTAACCCCCGCGCGTCCACGCCGCGAACGCATCACGCAGCCAGCCGATCAGCGCATTCGCCAGCCACAGCGCCCAGGCCAGCATCAGCACTTTGTATACCCACAGCGGTACGCTGATCGCGCTCGCTTGTGGCAGCGCATCGGCGCTGCGGTCGGCGAACCACTGCAGCGCCTGCGCGCTCGAAGCGTTGCCAGTCACGTGCATGTCGGGCGCGCCGAGCAGGCCTTGCGGCACAGCCGAGATCAGGCTGGCCAGCGCGA
>JAGWXP010000148.1 GCA_018969845.1 Lysobacteraceae bacterium
TCGCGGCGCAGTTCGCGCAGCAAGTCCAGACCCGAGCGCTGCGGCAACATGACGTCCAGGACGACGGCGTCGAAGCCGCCGTCGCGTGCGCGGCAAAGCGCCTCGTCGCCGTCGTGGCTGACGTCCACGGCAAAACCGTCGCGCACCAGAAAATCGCGCAGGAGCTGGCACAGCTCCTCGTCGTCGTCGGCCAGCAGGATCTTCGCCTCGCTCATGCGCGCGAAGTGTACGCATGCACCGCGCGTACGGCGCGGCCTTTACCGGATTTTACCTGCCGCCATTCGCGCCGTGATGCGCGGCCGACAGCCGGTTCATGAGCGGCAGCACGGCGAGTGCGATCACGGTGCAGACGATGCCGGCGTAGCCCAGGTTGGTGAACAGGTGGGTGTAGATCGGCAGGGTCTTGAGCGGATCGGTCACGTCCTGCGGTATCGCCGCGTAGTTGGCGACGATGCCGCCCAGGTATTGCGAGATGCCCACGCCGACATAGTAGGCGCCCATCATGAAACCGCCCATGCGCGCCGGCACATAGCGTGCGATCATGGCGAGGCCGAGTCCCGAAACCAGCAGTTCGCCGAGCGAATACAGGCCAAAGCCCCAGATCAGCACCCAGGTCGAAGCCTTGCCGGCGGCATCGGCATACAGGCCAGCCATGCCGTAGACGAAATAGCCGGCGGCGACCATGGCAAAGCCGAGCGCGAACTTGGCGGCGATGGATATGTCCTTGCCGCGCTTGCCGAAATGCGTATACAGCCAGGCCAGAATCGGCGACAGGATCATGATCCAGATCGGATTCAGTGCCTGGTATTGTCCCGGCAGCCAGGTATACAAGTGCACGCCGAACAGGCTCCAGTCCCAGTTCGTGTTGCGCAGCGCGAACAGCGCCAGCGAGGTGGGCATCTGCTGGTAGAAGATGAAGAAGAAGATGGTCTGGATCGTCAGCACCAGTGCGGCGATGAGTCCGGCACGCTCGTCGCGGTGGCTGTTGGCGATCAGGTATCCGAAGATCGCGAGCATGGCCGCGCCCGCCGCCCAGACGAAGGCGCGCGCGATGGACTGGTGTTGCAGGATGAACGCTGCGATCACGACGCAGACCGCGCCAACCGCCAGCACCTTGAGCAGGGTGGCGAGGTTGAACGGCCGCGCATCCGGTTCCGAACCGACGTGGCGCATCGAGGCGCGCATGAAATAGTAGTTGACCAGGCCGACGATGAGGCCCGCGCAGCACACGCCGAACGCCGCATGCCAGCCGAACTGGCTGTGGTACAGGCCGTTGACGTAATCCTTGATCCACGGCGTGAGCAGCATCGAAAAAGTGGATCCGATGTTCACCGCCATGTAGTAGATGGTAAAGGCGCTGTCGATGCGCGAGTCGTCGCCGTCGTAGATCTTGCGCACCAGGTTGCCGGCATTGGGCTTGAACAGACCGTTGCCGACGACGATCACGCCGAGCGCGAAGTACAGGAACAGCGCGCTCTCGGACGGCAGCGTCAGCAGTGCGTAGCCGATCGAGAGAATCGCCGCGCCGGTGAGCATGGTGCGACGCGTGCCGAGGACGCGGTCGCCGACCCAGCCGCCGATCGCCGGCGCGACGTAAATCAGCGCCGAGGCCGCGCCCCAGATCAGGTTGGCATCGACGTCGCCGAAGCCCAGGCGCTGGACCATGTAGTACACGATCAGCGCCTGCATGCCGTAGTAGCCGAAGCGCTCCCACAGTTCGATCAGAAAGATGGTGGAGAAGGCTTTGGTCTGCGAGGCGGGCGTGGAAGTCATGCTGGCTCCGGGCCGGGACGGAAGGGCGCAGGTTACCCGAACCGGCGCGAAATGGAATGTGCGTTTGCGGAAAATGCTAACGGGTGATGGGTTTTATCCAGCGCCCCAGCAGCGTCGCCGCGATCAGGGTGACGAGCGCGGCCAATGTGATCGAGGCGAGTACGTCCGAAACGAAATGAACACTCATGTCGATGCGCCCGCAGGCGATGAAAACCGGAATGATCAGCAGCGGAATGCGCCAGCGCGGGAACAAGTACATCAGCGGCAGGAACAATCCCCAGAAAAACGCGACGTGCCCGGACGGAAACGAGCTGCCTCCGGCGAACCAGATGTGCTGCCAGTCGCCGTGGCCGAAGAGTTCGTAGGGCCGCTGGCGGCCGAAGAATTTCTTGAGTCCGAAGGCGGCGGCGATGGTCGTCAGTTGCACGCCGCCGGTGAAGAGCAGGGCGCGGGCGAGGGCGCTGCCGCGATTGAACAGCCAGCCGAGTATGCCGAGCCCGCACAGGATGCCGCCCAGCAGCACGCCGGAGAGCATGTGGCTGTGCAGCAGCGAGCGTCCGGAAATCGCGTCCAGCGCGCGTGTGCCGTCAACGAAGACGGCGGAGCCGGCCACGACCGACGCATGCACCGCCTCGGCGATGCGGCGATCCAAGCCGAAGATCAGAACCAGCGCCAGCGCAGCGCAGACGAGGGCGGTGAGGGCGAGGGCGCGTTTGCTCATGGCGGTCATCGTGGGGTGGGTGTGGCATCATATCGCGCCTTGCCAAACCGGGGACACAACGCATGCCGAGCACCGAACCGCGCGGACCGCGCCAGATCTGGAAGGCGCTGATCTGGTCGGCCAGGGGACTGCGCGCAGGCTGGACGTTCGAGGCCTCGTTCCGGCTAGAAGTATACTTGTGCATTATCTTGTTCCCGCTCGGTCTGTGGCTCGGCAACGGCGCGCTGGAAAAGGCGCTGTTGTGCGGCAGCCTGCTCCTGGTGCTGTCGGCGGAATTGCTCAATTCCGCGATCGAGGCCGTGGTCGACAAGGTCAGTCCCGAATTCCACGAACTGGCCGGCCGCGCCAAGGACATGGGCTCGGCCGCGGTATTCCTGCTCATGCTGAATGTGCTGCTATGCTGGGCGCTGATTCTTTGGCAGCGCGTGTGATGCTTCGGCGCCGCGGATTGCGAACCCCATGAGCTTTCTCCAAGGCGAGTTGCTGATCGCCCTGCTGACCCTGTCCACGCTCGAGATCGTGCTCGGCGTGGACAATCTCGTATTCATCTCCATTGCGGTCGGACGCCTGCCCGAAGCGCGGCGCTCCCTCGCCCGTCGTCTGGGGCTGAGTTTCGCCTGCCTGACCCGCATCGCCCTGCTGTTGGTACTCGCGCACCTGGCGCGCATGGACGACACCCATGCGCCGCTGTTTCATCTCGGCGCGCAGATCATTTCCGTGCGCGATCTGATCATGACCGGTGGCGGCGTATTTCTTCTGGTCAAGGGCTCGATGGAGATCCACGAGGCAATCTACGGCGTCGCCCAGCCGCCGTCGGCGAATGCCGCCATGGCCGCGTTCGTCTGGGTGATCGTGCAGATCGCCCTGATCGACATCGTGTTCTCGCTGGATTCGGTAATCACGGCGGTGGGCATGGTGCGCAACATTCCGGTGATGGTCGCCGCGATCGTGCTCGCGGTGCTGGTGATGATCTTCGCCGCCGATCCGGTCGGCGAGTTCATCGACAACAATCCGACCATCCGCATGCTCGCGCTGGCCTTCATCATGATGATCGGCGTGATGCTGATCGGCGAAGGTTTCGCGATCCACATTCCGCGCGGCTACATCTATTTCGCGATGGCCTTCTCGGCCGTGGTCGAACTGCTCAATCTCGCCGTCAAGCGCCAGAAGAAGAAGCATCTCAAACGCCGTGCTGACGACAGCGGCCGCGAAACGCTATGATGAGCGGACTCTAGCGAATCGGAGGAACGACCATGCGCCTGCAACGACTCGTGATTCTCGCGCTCGCCGCGTTCATGCTGGCCGGCTGCGGCTACAACGCCATCCAGTCCAAGGACGAGGCGGTCAAGGCTGCGTGGTCCGAAGTCGTCAACCAGTACCAGCGCCGCGCCGATCTGGTGCCGAATCTGGTCAACACGGTGAAGGGCTATGCGGAGCACGAGCAGTCCACGCTCGAAGCCGTGACCAATGCGCGCGCGCAGGTCGGCAAGATCACGCTCAGTGCCGACGATCTCAACGACGCGGCCAAGATGAAGGCGTTCCAACAGGCGCAGGGCGAGTTGTCCGGCGCGCTGTCGCGGCTGATGGCGGTTTCGGAGAATTATCCGAACCTCAAGGCCGATTCCCTGTTCCAGACCCTTCAGGCGCAGCTCGAAGGCACCGAAAACCGCATCGCCGTGGCGCGCAACCGCTACATCGCCGCGGTGCAGGACTACAACGTGCTGGTGCGCAGCTTCCCGCAGAACCTGACTGCCAAGCTGTTCGGCTACACGACCAAGGCGAATTTCACGGTGGAAAACGAAAAGCAGATTTCCACCGCGCCAACCGTGGATTTCGGCAAACCTGCACCGGCGCAGCCGACCAAGCCGTAAAGTATGGCAATGCGCGCACTGCACGCATTCGCGGTGATTCTCGCAAGCGCCGCACTGACGCTCGGCATCGCGCGGGCCGATGCCGGCCTGCAAGCCATTCCGCCATTCGGCGCGCGCGTCACCGATCTGACCAACACGCTCACGCCGGCACAGGTGCAGACGTTGACGCAGCAACTGCAGGCGCTGGAACAGCGCAAGGGCTCGCGCGTGGCGATCCTGATGCTGCCCACGACGCAGCCCGAGGACATCGCCCAGTACAGCATCCGCGTCACCGACGCGTGGAAACTCTCGCGCACCGACAAACAGGCGCAGGACGGCTTGCTGCTGATCGTCGCCAAGAATGATCATCGCGTGCGCATCGAGGTCGGGCGCGATCTGGAAGGCGCGATTCCCGACGCCGCCGCCGACCGCATCATCCGCGAATACATCACGCCGAAATTCCGCGCCGGCGATTTCTACGGCGGCATCGAGGACGCGCTCGGTATGCTGACCAAGCTCATCGACGGCGAATCCCTGCCGCCGCCGCTCACCGACAGCTCGCACCGGCAATCCACCGGTGACTCGTTCAATCTCCTGTTCCCCATTGTCTTCATCGGCCTGTGGCTGCGCGCTTTTCTCGGTCGGTTGCCGTCGGCGCCGCGCGCGGGATTGCTCGGCGCGGTCTGCGGCGGAGCGGCCTGGCTGCTGACCGGCGCACTCGCGTTCGGCATCGGCGCGGGCGTGCTCGGATTGTTGTTCGGCTGGCTTGGCGGCAGCGGCGGCGGTTTCGCCGGGCGCGGCGGCTTCGGCGGCTGGACCGGCGGTGGCGGTTTCGGCGGCGGAAGTTTCGGTGGCGGTGGCGGTTTTGGCGGCGGCGGCGGATTCAGCGGCGGCTCGTTCGGCGGCTTCGCCGGCGGCGGCGCCTCGGGGAGTTGGTGAGATGCGCACCTTGCGCGGTCTGCGTCATGTTCTCGCCGAAGGCAGCGCGCGCCGACAGTTTCCGCCGCGCGTGCTCGACGCCATCCGCAATGCCATCGTCGACGGCGAGAAGCGCCACGCCGGACAAGTGATGTTTGCGGTGGAGGGCGCGTTGCCCGTGCGCGATCTGCTGCGTCGACGTACCCCGCGCCAGCGTGCGCATGAGGTGTTCGCGCACCTGCGCGTGTGGGACACGCACCACAATGCCGGCGTGCTGATCTACGTGCTGCTCGCCGATCATGCGATAGAAATCCTCGCCGACCGCGGCATCGCCGCCAGGGTCGGCGAAGCGGAATGGAAATCCGTCTGCGTGCAAATGCAGCAACGCTTCGCCGCCGGCGAATTCGAGCGCGGCGCGGTCGAAGGCGTGCGCGCTGCCGGCGAAATCCTGGCGAAACATTTCCCGGCAGACGGTTCGGGCAAGACGAACGAATTGCCGGATCGGCCTATCGTGCTCTGAGTCGGGTTCTGGTCCGACCGTTCTCGGCATGTGGAATCCGATGACGTGGTCGTCGAGGAGCGCAGCACGGGCACGCACAGATTCCATTTCCAACGCGTTCTGCGCGCCGGTTGCGGGCATGGCGTTCCTCGATCCGGAAGCGCTCGTCAAATGGCAGCCGCCGAACGGCATCGTTGGCACCGTGCACGCCCTGGTTCTCAATCGAGCTTCAAGCCGGCCGGGTCACGCAACGGCGGTTCGCACTGCGTGCCGCGGCAGACGTAGGCGAGTCCGCCCGCAGCGTATTTCTGCGCGGCGAGCATGCCAGGCAGCTTGCCCGACTGCGCGGGAATGAAGTAGACATCCGTGCGCCGATCCGCAGCGCCGAGCGCACGCCGCCACGCGGATTCCTCCGCCGCACCGTCGAAGCGGATCACGATGTGTGTGCGCGGGTGCAGATAATCGTTCAAGGCGCGCAACGAGGCGCAGCAGGCCTGCGGGATTTGCTGCATTGTGGAAAAAGCTGCAAATAACGTGCGCTCGCCGG
>JAGWXP010000008.1 GCA_018969845.1 Lysobacteraceae bacterium
CGCTGGTAGCGCGCCTTGGTGCCGGTGATGCGGCTGGGCACGATCTTGCCGGTCTCGCCGATGTACTGGCGCAGGGTGTTCAGATCCTTGTAATCGATCTCGGTCGCGCCTTCGGCGCTGAAACGGCAGTATTTCTTGCGGCGGAAGAATTTGGACATTGTCGTTCTCCTTGTCTTATTCGGCGGCGGGTTCGGCAGCAGCAACGGGCGCCGGACGCGGCGCGCGCTCGCGGCGCGGTTCGTCGTCGTCGCCGAAGCCGAAGCCTTCGTCGTCGCGGCGCTTGCCGCCCTTGTCGTCCTTGTTCTTGAGGATGAACGACTGATCCGTGACCGGACCGTCCTTGGCAATGATCAGGTGGCGCAGCACGGCGTCGTTGAAGCGGAAACCGGACTGCAACTCGCCGAGCACGTCCTGGCCGCACTCGATGTTCATCAGCACGTAGTGCGCCTTGGCCAGGTTGTCGATGGGATACGCCAACTGGCGGCGGCCCCAGTCTTCAAGACGATGGATCTTGCCCTTGCCGCCTTCGATCAGCGCCTTGTAGCGCTCGATCATCGCGGGCACCTGCTCGCTCTGGTCAGGGTGGACCAGAAACACGATCTCGTAGTGACGCATGTTGTCTCCTCGTGGATACCGGGCGGAGGATTCCGCGTCGGCAGCTTCTCGCCGGGCGATGAAGCAAGGCCCCCGTAAATTCGGGGCGGCGAATTGTAGATGAATCAAGAGTTTGTGGCAACAGACCGCGACGGATCCGAAATCCATCCCGACCACGACGGCGCGTAGATGCGCGATCCGGCCAGCCCGGCATGCTCCATCGCGAGCAGGTTGTGGCAGGCGGTAACGCCCGAACCGCACATGTGGATGGTGTCGGCGGGCCGGTGCGATCCGAGCAGGGCTTCGAACTCGGCGCGCAGTTGCGCCGCCGGCTTGAAGCGGCCGTCGGCATCGAGATTGTCCGCGAACGGCCGGTTCACGGCGCCGGGAACATGCCCTGCCACCTTGTCGATGGTTTCGTTTTCGCCGCGGTAGCGCGGCGCGGCGCGAGCATCCACGAGCAGCGTGCGCGGCTCCTTCAGCGCCACGGCCAGCGCGTCGGTGTGGACGATCCCGGCGGCAGCAAAGGCGACGTCGACTTGCGTGGATTCGCGCCGAACCGCGTTCGCATCCAGCGCGAACCCGGCCTGTGCCCATGCCGCAATGCCGCCGTCGAGCACCGCGGCTGCACGCGCGCCGACCAGGCGCAGCATCCACCACAACCGCGCCGCGGCCAGCGCACCGTTGGCGGCATCGCAGGCGACGACCGGAGTGTCCGGCGTCCAGCCCCAGCGCGACAAGGTCGCCGAGAACGCGGCCGCGTCTGGCAATGGATGGCGGCCAAGTTGCGGCGATTTGGACAAATCCGAAAGATCGGTGTCGAGACTTGCGTACACCGCACCGGGGATATGGCCTTGCGCATAGTCGCGCGCGCCGCGTCGCGGATCGGCCAGCTCGAAGCGGCAATCCACGATCAGGGTGTCGCCGGCGCGGATCCGCGCGGCCAACCCGGCCGCATCGATCAGGGCGGAAAATTTCATGGCGTGGCCTCGATGCGGCGCACCAGACTCAACAGCATCGCCGCGGTGGCGCCCCAGATGATCCGGTCGTTGTATACAAATTCGCAAATCTCGCGCGCGCGTCCGCGCCAATCGATGCGGCGCCGGCGCAGGTTGGCCGGATCGAGAAAGAACGCGAGCGGCGTCTCGAATACGTCGGCGACTTCGCGCGGATCGGGGGTCACCAGGTAGCCGGGATCGATTTGCGCGACCACCGGCGTGACGCAGTAGCCGCTGATCGTCTCGAAGCAGTCCAGATAGCCGAACGGGCGCACCAGACCGGCATCGATGCCTACTTCCTCGCGCGTCTCGCGCAAGGCCGTGGCGACGGAATTTGCGTCCCCGGCCTCGATGCCGCCGCCCGGAAAACTCACCTGTCCTGCATGCTGCGCCAGGTGTTCGGTGCGGCGCGTGAACAGGATCGAAGGTCCGTCCGCGCGGGCAATTGTCGCCACCAGCACCGCGGCGGCGCGGCGCGGCCCGGGACCGAGCAGATCGGCAATCTCGGCATGGTTCCAGCCCGGCGCGGCCGGCGGATCGTCGAGTGCGCGTACCGCGCGCTGCACGCGACGATCCAGGCCTGCCGTTGCGATCATGGCGAATCCGTCCCGGCGGCTGCGCGTCGCGGCAGCACCTCGTTCATCAAGTGCAGACGTTGCGCATCGGTGAATTGCAGCCAGTTCGCGATTTCAGCGCCGCGGCGATGGCAGCCGATGCAGTAGCCGGCATCGTTCAATCGACACAGACCGGTGCAGGGACTGAGCACGGGTTTTTCCGGGGTTGGAGAAAAGAGCATGGAGCGCTATGGGAATCGGTAGTCATTCTTGTTAGATTCGCTGCTGCTTTCACGGCGGCGATGCGATGCTGGCACTGGCGACCAAGGTGGTGACCGACTACGGCCGCGTGCTGGCCCAGGTGCAACCGGGATTGCACGGCGTGCCCGAATCGCTGCTGCCGCATTCGAAGACGCAGATCCGCGACGCCATCGTCATGTTACTCCAGCATCTGGAGCCCGAACACACCGCGCTCAAGGAATCGCTCGCGCGCGGCTACGTGTACCTGGCCCAATTCATTCCCGACGCCGACGCAACCGCACTCGCCGAATCGCCGGGCGCGGCGCCGGGCAGCCTTCCGGCGATGCGTCTGATGAACCGGATCAAGCTCGACATGGAACGCGCCCTCGAAGAACTCGGCGCGATGGGCATCTACGCCGTGACGAAATGAGCCGCAAGGCGCCTGCGTCGCCCCCGCACAGCTCCCCACCGCCCCCATGCCGGATGTGTCTTTCAGCATTGGCGTGGAGCGAAATTCGGGACTACACTGCGGCAAATCCGAAAACGGGTGGCGTCAGGGGCCTGTGACCACCGAACTCGAACAATTGCGCATCGATACGGCCGATCTTGCCATCGGCATGTTCGTTTGCGGGCTCGATCGGCCCTGGGAAGAGACCCAGTTCCCGCTGCAGGGCATCGAGGTACGCACGGACGACGACGTGCACGCCCTGCGCGAGCTGTGCAAGTACGTTTACATCGACCGGCGCCGCGAGCTGTCGCTCGGCCGCCGCCGTCTGCCGACCCTCGCGCGCAGCGACCGCCGCGAAACCGGATTCCGGCGCGCCACGACCTACATGGACAAGGCCAGCGTCCAGGAGGAGATGCCGAGGGCGCGCGAAGCGTTGCAGGCGACGAGCGAACTGCTCGACCGCATATACGACGACATCGCCAGCGGCCGCGAGCTGTCCGTCGAATATGTGGAACAGGTCGTGCGCCCGCTGGTCGCCAGCGTGCTGCGCAGCTCGGATGCCTTTCTGTTCCTCGAGGGTCTGCGCCGACACGACAACTATACCTACAGCCACGCGATCAGCTGCGGCGCACTCGCCGCGGCGTTCGGCCGTCATCTCGGCCTGCCCGAAGACACCATACTGAGCCTGGCCACCGGCGGCCTGCTGATGGACATCGGCAAGACGCGCTTGCCGGAACAACTCCTGCGCCAGCCGGGTCCGTTGCGGGCAAGGGAAGTTGAATTGGTCCGCACGCATGTCGCGCATGGCCTCGACATCGTCAGCTCGGGCGGAATCAACGATCCGGATGTGCTGGACGTCGTGCGTACGCACCACGAACGCTACGACGGCAGCGGTTATCCGGAGCAGCTGGCCGGCAACACGATCCCGATGGCCGGGCGCATGCTCGCCATCATCGACTCGTACGACGCCATGTGCAGTGTCCGGTCGCACCGCAAGACGGTTTCGCGGCACAAGGCCCTGCAGGAAATTTACCGCGCCCGCGACATCTTGTATCAGGCCGAACTGGTCGAGCAGTTCCAGGTATGTCTCGGCGTTTACCCGACCGGATCGCGCGTCGAACTGACCACCGGCGAAGTGGCCGTGGTGATGGAACAGAACCAGGTGCGCCGGCTGCGCCCGGCCGTACTCGTGATCAGCACGCCCGCGAAGCAGCCGCTGGAGAAATTTCGCGTACTGGACCTGCTGAATCAGAGCGGCGACGGCGATCGCGTCGAAATCCAGCGCGCACTCGCGATCGACGAGTACGACATCGACACGGCCGGATTCCTCACCGCCGCATGACACGGTCGCCACAGCCATGCTGAATCGTGCCGCCATCCACGCGGCGATCACGCGTCAGATCGGCGATGGCATGGGCGGCTTCGCCGTCATGGTGATGCGCATCCTCGACCTGCGCCTGATCGCCCTGCGTTTCGGCAGCGCCTGCGGCGAACAGGCCGAAGCCTGCGTCGGCCAACTGATCGCGGATTCGTTGCGTCCTGCGGACACGGTGCTGCAGTCCAGCGATGAAACCTTCGTTGCGATGCTGCCGGGATTGCACAACCGCAACCATGTGTTGCTGGCGATCGCCAAACTCGCGGCCGTATTCGAACAGCCGCACGTCGTTGCCGACGATACTCCGCCCTGGCAGACGCGCGCGATCATCGGCGTGGCGCTGTTTCCTGAGGATGGCGCCGACGCGGATGCGCTGTGGCGGAACGCGCAATCGGCCGCGGACGACGCACAGCGGCGCGGCGACCAGTACGCATTCCATGATCCGCACAGCGCGCGTATACACATCGATTACCACGACCTGCGCGACAGCATCGCGGCCAATCGCCTCGCCACCTATTTCCAGCCGATCTGGAACCTCGCGCAACAACGGATCGTCGGCGTCGAATCGCTGGCGCGCTGGACCAGCCGCGCGCAGCGACCGGTCGAACCGGAAGATTTCGTGACCTTCGCCGAGCAGAACCACCTGATTTCGGCGCTGACGCGCTGGAGCATCCATTCCACGCTCCGACATGCTTCCGCCTTGTTGCGAACGCCGGACTTTCTGCTCGCGATCAATCTGTCGCCCCAGGCGCTCTCGCACGGGGGCGTCGTGGAACAGCTGCTGGACGCCCTGAACATCTGGGGCATTTCGCCCACCGCAGTCGTCGCCGAAGTCACCGAGACCGCGCTGGCCAGGGACATGGATATGGCAGTCCAGGCGCTGCGCCGGTTGCGCGATCGCGGCGTGCGCGTGGCGATCGACGATTTCGGCGTCGGCTACGCGTCGATAACCTACCTGAGCAAATTTCCCGTCTCCGAATTGAAGATAGACAAGTCGCTGGTCGCGTCAATCGCGAGCGATGCGCGGGGCGCCAAGCTCGTCGAATCCATCATCCAGTTTGCGCACAACCTCGGCTTGTGGACTACGGCCGAGGGCATCGAGGACGATGCCACGCAACGCCGGCTACTGGAAATGGGTTGCGACCTCGGCCAGGGCTATCATCTGGGAAGGCCGGAACCAGCCGACGATTTCATCGCCCGTTACGCGCCGCGCGCCGCGGTCGCGGAAGCAGCCGCCGGAAAATGACAACGCCGCCCGAGGGCGGCATTGTTTTCAAAATCCGGATCCCGGCTCAACGTGCCTGCCTGCACGGGCCGGGATGAGTTCATCCTGAACTCACTTGATCGCGATAAGTTTCAGTTCGAACACCAGCGCCTCGTTCGGGCCTATGCGCGGCGGCTGGCCGCGTTCGCCGTAGGCCAGCGCCGGCGGCACGAAGATCTGCCAATGATCGCCCACGCGCATCAGCGGCAGCACGTCCTGCCAGCCCTTGATCACGTCGCCGACCTTGAAATGAACCGGTTCGCCGCGCGCGAAGGAGCTGTCGAATTCCAGGCCGTTCATCAGCGACCCGCGATAGTGCACGGTGACTTCGCTGTTGAGGGTCGGATGCTGGGTGCCGGTGCCGTCCTCGATCACGCGGTACTGCACGCCCGACGGCAGCACATGGATGCCGGTCTTGGACTTGTTCTCGGCCAGGAATTTCTCGCTCTTGGCCTTGTTTTCGGTGGCGAGCTTGTCGAACTCGCTCTTGGCCTTGGTATACATCTGGTACTGCATGCGCGCGAGCAGATCGTGCATCTTGTCTTCGGACACGCTCGGCGTGCGCTTGGCGTAGCCGTCCTGGATCGCGCGGATGACCTGATTGAGGTCGATGTCGAGCTTGCGTTCGACGAAATCCGAACCGATCTGGTAGCCGATCGCGTACGACAGATTCGGCTTGTCCGCCGCAGTGAGCGGCGCGGGCGGCGTCTGCTGTTGCTGCGCCTGGGCTTGGCCGGCCGCAGCCGCCGAACCGCCGTTTTGCGCGAATGCCGCGCCTGCGGCCAGCGTCGCTGCCGCCATCAAGATGCCACGCAAAATCATGAAAACCTCCGGAAGGAAAGCATCGCGGCGGCACGGGATCGGCGGCCGCGAAGGCGCGCAATCATACCCGAAAAGACGCAGCCGGGGGCGCCGGGCCCACGCGCGCCACAGCCGCGGTTCAGACAACCAGCTTCAGCAGCAAAAGCCCCGCGGCGACCATGATCGCGCCGATCAGGCGCAATTGGCGCGGATCGAGCCGGCGCATCTGCTCGGCCATGCGCTGCCACGCCTGCGGCGCGGCGAACAGGAACAAACCTTCGAGCACCAGCACCAGACACAACGCAGTGGCGAAGCTGTGCGGCATCGGGCGCTACTTGCCGCCCGTGCCATTGCTCGCGTCGAAATAGCGCATGAATTCGGATTTCGGATCGACCACGATTACGCCGCCGTTCTTGAACGCCTCGCGGTAGGCCTTGAGGCTGCGATAGAACGCATAGAAATCCGGATCCTTCGAATACGCCGCGGCGTAGATTTCGGCGGCCCTGGCGTCGCCCTCGCCGCGCGCTTCCTGCGCGTCGCGCTCGGCCTCGGCCTTGATCACCTGCACCTGACGGTCCGCATCGGCCTCGATCTTGGCCGCTTCTTCCTGGCCATTGGAACGCTGTTCGTTGGCAAGCCGGTTGCGTTCGGCGCTCATGCGTTTGTACACCGAACCGAGCACCTCGTCCGGGAACTCGATGCGCTTGATGCGCACGTCGACGACGCGGATGCCGAGTTTGCCCTCGGTGGCCTGGTTGGCCTGTTTGCTTACGTTTTCGGTGATGTCCGAACGCGCGTTCGCGATCAGGTCATTGAGCGTGCGCGCGGTGAATTCGAAGCGCAGCGCGTCCTTGATGATCGGCGCGAGGCGCTGGTCGGCAAGCGTCTGCGTTTCGTCCGCGCCGAACGAGCGGTAATACGCCGCCGGATCGGCGATGCGCCATTTCACGTAGAAATCAACGTTGACCGCTTTTTTCTCGGATGTGAAATAGCGCTCCGGCTGCGCCTCGAGATTGAGGATGCGGCGGTCGTAACGCACCACCTGCTGGATCAGCGGCAGCTTGAAATGCAGACCGGGTTTGTAGTCGGCGGCAGTGCTGCCAGCGCCTTCGATGCGACCAAATTGCAGCACCAGCGCGCTCTGGCCTTCCGGTACGATGAATGCGCTGTTGGCGATCAGCGCCGCCAGCAGCAGGGCTATGATGGGCGACAGGAGTTTCATTGACTGCCCTCCTTGGCCTTCTTCTGTGCATCGTCCGCCGTGGCGGCCGCAGCCGCGGTCGCGGCGGCGGCATCCAGACCGGCCTTGAGCTTGTCCAGCGGCAGATACAGCAGGTTCTTGCCGTTGCCCGAATCGACGATCTTGAGATTGCCGCCGAGCACCTCCTGCATGGTTTCCAGATACAGGCGCTTGCGCGTGACCTCCGGTGCAGCTTTGTACTGCACGTCGACCAGGGCAAAGCGCTGCGCGTCGCCGGTGGCGGTCGCAATCTGCGCGGCCTTGTAGCCCTCGGCGGCGGCGCGGATGCGCGCTGCCTCACCGCGCGCCAGCGGCACGACTTTCGCCGCGTAGCCTTGCGCTTCGTTGATGAACTGCTGCTGGTTGTTGCCGGCGTTGTTGGCGTCGTCGAACGCTTCCTTCACTTCCGGCGGCGGCAGGATTTTCTGGAAGTTGATCTCGGTGACGAGCAGGCCGACGCCGTAGCCATCCAGCGTCTGCTGCAGCAGCTTCTTGGTTTCGCCGACGACTTCGGAGCCATGCCCCGACAGGATGGTGTCCATCGCGCTGCGGCCGATCACCTGACGCACCGCGCTTTCGGCTGCCTGCTTAAGGGTTTCGTCCGGCTGATTGGCGGAGAACAGGTATTTCTCGGCATCGGTGACCTGATACTGGACGTTGAAGTCGACCAGCACGATGTTCTCATCCTTGGTCAGCATGCGCACTTCGTCGGACACCGAACGCACGTTGGTCGCATCCACGCGGATCACGCGCTCGACCGGCGCCGGCCACTTGAGGTTCAAGCCGCTGGTCATCACGCGGTTGAACTGGCCGAAGCGCAGCACCACGCCGATCTGGCGCGCGTCGATGACGGTCCATGAATCCAGCGCCAACCAACCGATCACGAGAGCGAGCACGATCAAGGCAATGCCGCTCGAGCCGCCGCCCAGACTCGTGCCACCGCTGCGGAACAGGCGGTTGATGCCATCGCGCAGGCGTTTGAGTAACGCCTCGAGGTCGGGTGGCTGTGGCTTGCCCTGCCAGGGATCGCGTTTGCCGCTACCGGGTTCGTTCCAGGCCATGGTTCTCTCAAGCAGTCGCTGTCGCGGGATTGTAGGTAGCCACTTCCGCAGCGGCAAGCTGCCCACGCAACCATTCGCCCTCGCCCTCGGGAAGGCCGAACAAGGGTTCGAGCAAGGCGCGCGGCGCGTCGATCTCGATCTCCCAGCCGCTGTCGGCGTGGCGTTCGTCCGCCACCAGGCCCTGCGCGAACAGGCGCGCTCGCAGGCGTCCGGCTTCGACGGGCAGGCGCAGCCAGCGATGCACGCGTTCGCCTTGCAGGCGACGTGCGAGGGTGTCGCGCAGCAAATCCAGTCCGTGCGCATGTATCGCCGATACCCAAACGCGCGGAACCCGCCCGCCGTCGAGCATTTCCATGCGCGGCTCGGGCATGCCGTCGCCGTTCGCCAATTTATCCAATTTGTTGAAGACCAGGATCTGCGGCACATCCTGCGCGCCGATCTCGGCGAGCACACGTTCGACATCGGCGATGCGCCGATCGCGCTCGGGATCGGCGCAATCCACGACATGCAGCAGCAGATCCGCATCGCGCGTTTCCGCAAGCGTCGACTTGAACGCGGCGACGAGGTCGTGCGGCAGGTCGCGGATGAAACCGACCGTGTCGGCCAGCACCAGCGGCCCGCAGGCGAGCCCGTCGATTCGGCGCAGGGTCGGGTCGAGCGTGGCGAACAACTGATCGGCCGCATACACACCAGCGCCGGTCAGCGCATTGAACAAAGTCGATTTGCCGGCGTTCGTGTAGCCGACGATGGACACCAGCGGCAACGCATTGCGTTCGCGCGCGCGCCGCGCCGTGCCGCGCTGCGTTGCGACTTTCTCCAGGCGTTGGCCGAGCTGCTTGACCCGCGCGGCGAGCAGGCGGCGATCGAGTTCGAGCTGGGTTTCGCCCGGTCCGCGCAGGCCGATCGCGCCGCCGCGCTGGCGCTCCAAGTGGGTCCAGCCACGCACCAGGCGCGTGGCCATGTGCTTCAACTGCGCCAGTTCCACTTGCAACTTGCCTTCGTGCGAGCGCGCGCGCTGCGCGAAGATGTCGAGGATCAGTCCGGTGCGATCGACCACGCGGCACTCGCAGAATTGCTCGAGGTTGCGTTCCTGCACCGGACTGAGCGCGTGATTGACCAGGATCAGATCGGCGTTCTCGGCCTGCTTGAGCGCCTTGACTTCGTCGGCCTTGCCGCTGCCAATGAAGAATTTCGGGTTCGGCCGTTCGATGCGCGCGTTCAGTGCACCGACCACGCTGGCGCCGGCCGAGCGCGCCAGTTCGCGGAACTCGGCCAGTGCGTCCGGATCGCTCTCGCCCACCCATTGCGGCTGCACCAGCAGCGCGCGTTCGCCTTTGCGGGAGCGTTCGAACAACGACTGTGACAACTCAGGTCTCGACGGTTTCGGCTTCGGCTTCGACCGCCGCGGCGTGGACGTGATTGTCGTGTTCGGCGACGCGCACGTTGCGGCTCGGCACGATGGTGGAAATGGCGTGCTTGTAGACCATCTGGCTGACGGTGTTGCGCAACAGGACCACGAACTGGTCGAAGGATTCCACCGTGCCCTGCAGCTTGATGCCGTTCACCAGATAGATGGAAACCGGTACGCGCTCGCGACGCAGCGCATTGAGAAACGGATCCTGCAAACTTTGACCTTTGGACATGGTTCTTCTCCCTACGAAATCTGTTGTAATTATGCGAACCGGAAAAACGGCGCGGCCCGAGCAAGATGCGGTTGGCGCGCCCCGATTCAAGGTGTTGAAAGTATACCCGTTTTGCCGCGCCTAGCCTAGCGCCGCGAGGAAATCCTGCACTGCGCGCACGGCCCGTCCGGATACGGATGGATCCAGACACAGAACGTCGAGTTCGCCACGCAGCCAGGTAAGCTGGCGCTTGGCGAGCTGGCGCGTGGCGAACACAGCGCGATCACGGAATTCGGTGGCGTCGAATTGGCCGTTCAGATGCTGCCAGGCCTGCCGATAGCCCACCGCCCGAAATGCCGGCAAGTCAGCGTGCAGATCGCCACGCGAGCGCAAGACGCGGACTTCGTCGAGCAAACCCTGCGCGATCATCACGTCCATGCGTTGCGCGATGCGTTCATGCAGCACGGCGCGGTCATCCGGAACCAGCGCCAGCTTGAGCACACGGTACGGGAACGGCGCCGGCATCCCGCCCTGTTGCCCCGACAGTGGTTTGCCGGTGAGTGCTATGACTTCCAGTGCGCGCTGGATGCGTTGCGCATCGCCGAGACGGATTTTTTTTGCAGCAACCGGATCGAGATGTTGCAAGCGAGCATGCAACACCGGCCAGCCGAGTCTCGCCGCTTCGTCAGTCAGGCGCGCGCGCAAATCTGCGTCCGCTTCGGGCAGTTGCGACAACCCCGACTGCAGTGCACGGAAATACAAACCCGTGCCGCCGACCAGCAACGGGATTCTTCCCGCCGTGGAAATGGATTCCATCTCGCGCAGTGCATCGGCGCGGAACTCCGCTGCCGAATACGGCTGTGCCGGATCGCGAATGTCGATCAACCGGTGCGGAAATTCCGCCAGCGTCGCCGCATCGGGCTTGGCCGCGCCAATGTCCAACCCACGATAGACCAGCGCCGAATCGACACTGATCAAATCCAGCGCAAATCGCTGCGCCAACTCGCAGGCGAGCGCGGTCTTGCCCGATGCGGTCGGGCCCATCAGGAAAATCGCGAGCGGGCGTGCGTCGATATTGGACATCGGATGGCCAGTTTACCCGGAGTGGATTGTGCATAACGCACCACCGCGCTATTCTGATGGTAATACCTTCGGAAGTATTACCTCGTGCAAACCTCAAACGTGACCCAGAAAGGCCAGATCACCGTGCCGTCCGGCATCCGGCGCGCGCTCGGCATCCGTCCCGGCGGCAAGGTGCGTTTCACGCGCAAGGGCCACGGCGTGCTGGTCGAAGCGGTCGACGAACCGACGGTGGATTCGCTGTTCGGCGTGCTCAAGATGCCCAAGGGCCGTGGCGTCGCGGATCTCGATGCCGCCATCGAAGCGGCCAAGGCAAGACGTGGCGCCGCGCTGCATCGCAAGTGATCGCGCTCGACACCAACGTGCTGCTGCGCGCTCTCGTCGACGACGAGGAAGCCGCGAGCCAGTGCGCCGCCGCGCGCCGGCTCGTCGCCGCCGCGACAGTCGTGACGATCAGCGCTGCCGTCTTCCTCGAAGCGGTGTGGACGCTGTCGCGCAGTTTCGGCTTTCCGCGCAAGGATGTCGCGCGCGTTGCCACGATGCTGCTCGAACATCCCAAGTACCGCGTCCAGGATGCGGCCCTGTTCGAGGCGGCCGTCGGACGCTTCGCCGCCGGCAATATCGACTTCGCCGATGCCGTCGCGCTGGAGCACGCTTCCCGCAACCACGCGGTTCTGCACACCTTCGACCGCAAACTCGCGAAACTCGACGGCGCTCAAGCGGTAGGCTGACTCCAGCCACGCCGCACGACCTATAATTGTCCGGTTACAGGAGACTGTCATGTCGAACACGATGAAGGCGCTGGTCAAGCGCGAAGCCGCCAAGGGCATCTGGATGGAACAGGTGCCGGTTCCGGAAATCGGCCCAAACGAGGTGCTGGTCAAGCTCGAGAAGACCGCCATCTGCGGCACCGACCTGCACATCTACAAATGGGACGAATGGTCGCAGCGCGTGATCAAGCCTGGGCTGGTGATCGGCCACGAATTCGTCGGCCGCATCGTCGACATGGGCCCGGGCGTGCGCGGCTATTCGCTCGGCCAGCGCGTTTCCGCCGAAGGCCATATCGTTTGCGGCGTGTGCCGCAATTGCCGCGCCGGCAAGCAGCATCTGTGTCCGAACACCGTCGGCATCGGCGTCAACCGCAACGGCGCATTCGCCGAGTACATCGCGATGCCCTCCTCCAACCTGTGGCCGATTCCGGACCAGATTCCGTCCGAACTCGCCGCGTTTTTCGATCCCTACGGCAATGCCGCGCACTGTGCGCTGGAATTCGACCTGATCGGCGAGGACGTGCTGATCACCGGCGCCGGTCCGATCGGCATCATTGCCGCCGGCATCGCCAAGCACGTCGGCGCGCGCAACGTCGTCGTCACCGACGTCAACGACTATCGCCTGAAGCTCGCCGCCGACATGGGCGCGACGCGCGTGGTGAATGTATCGAAGCAATCGCTCAAGGATGTGGTCAAGGACCTGCACATGGAAGGCTTCGATGTCGGCCTGGAAATGTCCGGCAATCCGCGCGCCTTCAACGACATGCTCGACTGCATGTACCACGGCGGCAAGATCGCGTTGCTCGGGATACTTCCGAATGGGTCGGGGATCGATTGGGACAAGGTGATTTTCAAGGGACTGGTACTGCACGGCATTTACGGAAGACGCATGTATGAAACCTGGTACAAGATGACGCAGATGCTGCTCACCGGCTTTCCGCTGCAAAAGGTGCTCACCCACCAGGTGCACATCGACGATTTCCAGAAGGGTTTCGACCTGATGGAAGCGGGGAATTGCGGGAAGGTTGTCTGTTCCTGGAATTGACGCTATTCCGTTCGCACTGAGCGTAGCCGCGCAGCGGCGAAGTCGAAGTGCCGTCCGGTTGCGGCTTCGACTTCGCGCCTTCGGCGCTACGCTCAGCCCGAACGGCTTCAGGGTGATCTTTCGGGCGACAAGTCCTCCATTCATCCGCGATTCTTCACGGACCAGCAATACTTTGGCGTGATGTCGAAACTCGCGCTTGCTTTCACCTTCGCCATAGCCCTCGTACTCGCCTGCTCGGCGCATGCGAATGAAACCTATGAGCCCGAACCGGTGCTCAAGGCGCCACTGCTGGTGCAGGCGCCACTGCTTTCCGGTCCGGATTTCCGCGTCGTGCCCGAGGTTGCGGTGCGCGGTTACATGGCCAATTTTCTCATCGACACGCCATTCGGCCCGATCCATGCCGCGAGCGTGGAGATGCTGTCAATCCGCATCGCCGAACTGCCGGCGATGGAAGCGCTCGACCGCGCCAGCCGCAGCGGTGCGTTCGCGACCGCGCTGACCGCGCGTGCGAAGAAGACCGGCACGGCGATCGTCAACGTCGTTACCCACCCCATCGACACCATAACCGGTTTGCCGGAAGGCGTGGCGCGCTATCTGAGCGCGCAATGGGACAAGTGGAGCGGCCGCGCGCGATCGCTGTCCGACCGTTCCCAGCGCGAATTCGAGAACCGCGGTAATCCCTACCGCGCGCCCCCGGGTCCGATGACGGCGCTGCGCGACGCACCCGCGGATGGTCCGCAACCGCCGGCCGACCTGAAGAACCACGCCTGGTATGCGCGCGCCGGCGACGAGGTCGCGCGCGAGGGCAAGCGCTATCTGCAATACAACTCGCAACGTCGCGCAATGGCCAAGGTGCTGGGCGTGGACCCGAATTCGAGCAATCCCGTGCTCAATCAGGAACTCGACACGCTGGCCTGGGCCGCGGTGTGGGGAAATTTCTCGGCCGGCACTGCGCTGGGCGTGGTTGGCCCCACTGCAGCCACCGTGATCGGCGACACCGGCAACCTCAATCAATACGTGTTGTCGAAAACGCCCGAGCAGTTGCGCGCGATCAACGAAAAGCGCCTGCTCGCGCTTTGCAGCGACCAGACTGCCATACGCGGCTTTCTGCACCGCGGCGGGTTCACCGACACCTTGCGCACGGCGCTGGTGCTGGAACTCGAAAAGCTCGCGCCGAAATCCGGCTGCGACGGCCTGCTGGAACTGGCCGCGAAAACGCATGGCGAAGTCGAGGCGCGCTATCTCGTCAACGCACTCAAGCTCATCGCCCAACAACCCGACAGGAAGGCAGGCGAGCTGTTTACGGCAGGCGCGGCGATCGCCTGGCGCACGCCGGCGCGGAAACTGATCCTGCCCCTGCCGGTGGATTACCTCACCTGGAACGCGGACCTGCGGGCCTTTTTCGACCAGCCTTCGCTGCGCGCGGCGAACAAGGCCGTGCTGATCGGCGGCGAAGCGTCGATGCTGGCACAGCGCGCCCTCACAGCACGCGGTTGGGGTATCCAGCTACGCGCGCCTTACGCCGGTGCGCCGGCGTATGCGCGTTTCGGCGAGTTCGCGCCAAACCAAGACCAGGCGGCAGCAGCGCGACGATAGCCGCCAACGTTAGAATGCCGGCACGAGGGGGATTCCATGCGCGTGTTGATGATTGCCCTGGCGCCGCGCTGGCTGGGACCGGCGCGCTTGCTGTGCGCGCTGTGCGATCGCGGTGCCGAGGTCGCGACGTTCACCGCAACCGGAAGCCTGGTAGAAAAAGTGCGCCGCGTTGCCTGGCGGTTCACCACGCCCGAGGCGCCCACGGCAGGCGACTTGCTCGATGCCGTTGCCGCGTTCGCGCCCGATCGCCTGCTGCCGGCCGATGAGCTGTCGGTGCGTTGGCTGCATGCCGTGCATGCCGACGCGATGGCGACGCCGTCGCTGCGCGCGTTGATCGCCGTGTCGATCGGCGATCCCGCGGTGTTTCACTGCACGACCGACAAGCTGGCTGTCGCCGAGCGCGCGGCTGCGCTCGGCGTCGCGCAGCCCGCGACCGCCAGACTCGCCGACACGGCCGCCGCATTCGACTTCGTCCATGCCAACGGTTGGCCGGTTGTGGTGAAGGCCTGCGCCGGCTATGCCGGTATTTCAGTGTTCGTATGCGAGACCCTGCGCGACCTGCGTCGGGCGTTGCGTGAGTGCGAAGGCGGCGAACGGCGCCTGATCCAGCGCTATGAAAGCGGCGTGACGTGGATGGGCAATTTCGTCGCTGCGCGAGGCCGCATGCTCGCGCTGGCGACGGCGGAAAAAGTGCACAAGCATCCCGACGACACCGGACCGAGCACGGTCTTGCGTTTCGCCACAGATGTCGCGATGCGATCGGCCTGCGAACGCATCGTGCGCGACCTTGGCTACAGCGGCTTCGGCAGCGCCGATTTCCAGAAAACCCGCGACGATCGAACGCTGTTCCTCGAATTCAATCCGCGCCCGACGCCTTCGTCGCACCTCGGCGCGCGGCTCGGCATCGATCTTGTCGGCGCTTTCCTCGACGGCCAATCACGCCTCGACGCCGCACAGCGCAGCGAGACGATCGCCTTGTATCCACAGGAGTTGCTGCGCGATCCCAGTGGCGCCGGCATCGACGGTCACTGGCTCGACGTTCCGCACGGCGAACCGGAACTGCGCGCCGCGTTCGAGCGCATGGTCGCCGACGCCAAGGCCGCGGCCAACCAGCGATTGGCATAGGTCGAACACCTGGCGGCCGTTCGGCAATCGCCCGCTGCCGTAGAATAGCGCGATTGCCATCCGGGAGACAGCCATGACCTACGCCGCCCGTGACCGCCTCGCCGCCGAACTCGATTCGATCCGGGAACAGGGGCTTTACAAGACCGAGCGCGTCATCGCCACGCCGCAGTCCGCATCGATCAGGACCAGCGACGGCCGCGAGGTGCTGAATTTCTGCGCCAACAATTACTTGGGGCTAGCCGACAATCCCGAAATCATCGCTGCCGCCAAACACGCGCTCGACACGCACGGTTTCGGCCTTGCCTCGGTGCGTTTCATCTGCGGCACGCAGGACTTGCACAAGCAGCTGGAAGCCGCGATCGCGAAGTTCTTCGGCAGCGACGATGCGATTTTGTATACCTCGTGCTTCGACGCCAACGGCGGCCTGTTCGAGACCATCCTCGGCGAAGAGGACGTGGTGATTTCCGACGCCCTCAATCATGCCTCGATTATCGACGGCATCCGCCTGTGCAAGGCCGAACGCCGGCGCTACGCCAATTCCGACATGACCGAGCTGGAAAAACACCTGCAGGAAACGCAAGGCAGGCGCACGCGCCTCGTCGCCACCGACGGCGTATTCTCGATGGACGGCACCATCGCCAAACTCGACCAGATCGTCGCGCTGAAGAAAAAATACAATGCGCTGTTGATGGTGGACGATTCGCACGCAACCGGTTTCGTCGGCCCGAGCGGGCGCGGCTCGGCGGAATTGCACGGCGTGTTGAACGAAGTCGATGTGTTCACCTCCACGCTCGGCAAGGCGCTCGGCGGCGGATCAGGTGGATTCACAACCGGAAGGCGCGAAATCATCGACCTGCTGCGCCAGCGTTCGCGTCCGTACCTGTTTTCCAATACCTTGCCGCCACCGCTGGTCGCCGCGTCGATCAAGGTGTTCGAGATGCTGTCGTCGGGTTCCGCGCTGCGCGACAAGGTCATGGACAACGCGCGCTATTTCCGCGAGCAAATGACCCAGGCCGGCTTCGACATCAAGCCCGGCACGCATCCGATCGTGCCGGTGATGCTCTACGACGCCAAGCTGGCGCAGCAGTTCGCGCACGACCTGCTCCACGAAGGCATCTACGTGATCGGCTTCTTCTTCCCGGTGGTGGCGCAAGGGCAGGCGCGCATCCGCACGCAGATGAGCGCGGCGCACACGCGCGAACAGATCGATCGTGCGGTGGCGGCATTCACCCAGGTGGGCCGGAAACTCGGCGTTTTGAAAAGCTGATCGATTACTTGCCGGCAAGCAGCGCGGCCCGCCGCGCGAGGCTTTCCGGCGGCCAGTAACGTTCACGCTCGTAGTATTCCGGCATCGCCGGGACATCCGGCGGTAGGATCACCCAGGGCTGCTGGGTCGAGGTGAAAATGTGGATATCCGGTGCGACGCTGCGCGCGCCATCCAGCGTACCGACCCGAACGAAACGGAGCAGTGGCCCGGCACCGGCGTAATTGCTCCACAGCGCGATCTTGCATGCGGGGCAGCGCGAAATCTTCTGGCCCTTGCCAGTCGCCGACGGCGTGTCGACGACCTCGACACCGCCGTGCAGCATCTCGACGCGATCGGCCTCGATCAGTGCGTTGAGCACGAACGCCGATCCCGTCTCGCGCTGGCACCAGGTGCAGTGGCAGCAGTGCACGAACAGCGGCGCCGTGGCCATGCGGTAGCGCGCCTGGCGGCAGGTACAGCCGCCTTCCATCGGGAAGATCGTATTC
This sequence comes from Lysobacteraceae bacterium, assembly GCA_018969845.1. Lineage (GTDB taxonomy): Bacteria > Pseudomonadota > Gammaproteobacteria > Xanthomonadales > Rhodanobacteraceae > Rudaea. The sequence continues at coordinate 17,566 of JAGWXP010000008.1, forward strand.
GGCATGGCGAACTCCGGCGAACCTTCCGGATCATACCCGCGCCCCGGCGGTGACGTCACGCGGCGGATCGGTTACGCTGCGGGCACGTGGGTGATGGGGAGTGGTCTCATGTCCGAGCATCGCATCGCACTGGACTGGTCGCGCAACGGCGGACCGTTCGAACGTGGCAACTACCCGAAGAACCATGCCATCCGTTTCGACGGCGGGCAGACTCTGCGCAATTCCTCCGCGCCCGGCGACTACGGCGGCGATGCTTCGGCGAGCAATCCCGAGGAACTGCTGCTGTCGGCGTTGTCGTCCTGCCACATGCTCACCTTCCTCGCGGTCGCGGCGAACCGCGGTTATGTCATCGACAGTTATCACGATGACGCCGTCGCCGAGCTCGGCAAGAACGCCGACGGCAAAATCGCCGTGGTCAAGGCGATACTGGCTCCCAAGGTGACTTTTTCCGGCGACAAGAAGCCGACTGCCGAAGACTATGCCGCCTTGCACGCGCGCGCACACGCGGCCTGTTTTATCGCCAATTCGGTCAAGACCCAGGTGGAACTCAAGCTGTAGTCCGACGCCGCGAGCGCCGTGAAGAGCGCGTGACGCCGCCTTCACCGCGCCGTCACCCGACTCTGCCGACACTGCCTCGTCCCGCAAGGAGCCGCCGTGCGAAACTCGCCGTCCCCCGCCGAACACCGCCCGCTGACCACCGTTGCGCAGTGGTTCGACACCCATGCGGCGGGGTCCTGCGAGGGGGCGAACGCCGAGCGCATCGCCTGGCTGCGCGTGGTTCCCTTCATCGCCATGCACCTGGCCTGCCTCGGCGTGATCTGGGTGGGTTTCTCGTGGACCGCATTCGCCGTCGCTGCTGCGCTGTACGCGCTGCGCATGTTCGCGCTGACCGGTTTCTATCATCGCTATTTCTCGCATCGCGCGTTCAGGACGACGCGCGCGACGCAGTTCGTGTTCGCCACGATCGGCGCCATGTGCGTGCAGCGCGGGCCGTTGTGGTGGGCTGCCCACCATCGCAATCACCACCGGCATGCGGATACGCCGCGCGACATCCACTCGCCCCTGCATCGCGGATTCCTGTGGAGCCACATGGGCTGGTTTTTGACGCCACGCGGATTCCGTACCGATTGGAGCGCGATCCCCGATCTGCGCCGCTATCCGGAACTGCGCTGGCTCGACCGCTTCGACATCGTCGTGCCCATCCTGCTCGCCACCGGACTCTTCTTCCTCGGCCGCGGGCTGCAATTCGCGCATCCGGCGCTGCACACCAATGGTGCGCAGATGCTGGTCTGGGGATTCTTCGTCTCCACCGTGGTGCTGTTCCACGCCACGGTCACGATCAATTCCCTCGCCCATCGCTTCGGCTCGCGCCGCTTCGCCACCCGCGACAATTCGCGCAACAACTGGCTGCTGGCGCTGATCACCTTCGGCGAGGGCTGGCACAACAACCATCATCATTTTCCCGGTGCGGCGCGCCAGGGATTCCGCTGGTGGGAATTCGATATGACCTACTACCTGTTGCGCCTGTTCGCCGCCTGCGGCCTGGTGTGGGATCTCAAACCGGTGCCAGCCGGACTGCGGCGGGCGCGCTGATGCGGATTGCAGTCGTGGGATCGGGTATCGCGGGACTCGCCAGCGCGAGGTTGCTGGCGCGGGAGCACGAAGTGACGTTGTACGAAGCCAACGATTATCTGGGCGGACACACGCATACGCACGACGTCGAGATCGACGGTCGTCGTCATGCCGTGGACACCGGCTTCATCGTGTTCAATGCGCCACATTATCCACTTCTGCACAAATTGTTCGACGAACTGGGCGTGGAATCGCAGCCGACCACGATGAGCTTCGCGGTCAAGAATGAACGCACCGGACTTGAATACAACGCCACCGACCTGCCCGGCCTGTTCTGCCAGCGCCGCAATCTCGCCTCACCGCGCTTCTGGCGCATGCTGCGCGATCTCAAGCGCTTCTACCGCGAGGCGCCGGCACTGCTCGACGACGCGGGCGAAGGGCCCGCGCTCGGCGAGTACCTTGCCGTACATGGGTATTCGGACGCTTTCGCCGACGATCATCTGGTGCCGATGGCCGGCGCGTTGTGGTCGTCGCCGTCGACGCGAATAGTGGAATTCCCGGCGAAATACCTTGTCCGGTTCATGGCCAACCACCACATGCTGCAAGTCGCCGGCCGCCCGCAATGGCGTGTGGTCAAGGGCGGCTCGCAGACGTATGTGCGCGCATTGCGCAAAACCTGGCGCGTGCGCGAACGCACCGGCTGCGCGGCGACGTGCGTCACGCGCTCCGCCGATGGCGTGACGGTGCAAAGCGCCGCTGACAGCGAGCGCTACGATCATGCCGTGCTCGCCTGCCACAGCGATCAGGCGCTGGCCCTGCTCGGCGATGCGAGCGAGCGCGAGCGCGAGATCCTCGGCGCGATGCCTTTCCAGGAAAACGACACCGTGCTGCATACCGACGCGAGCCTGCTGCCGCGGCGGCGCCGCGCCTGGGCAGCATGGAACGCGATCGTGCCGCGCGATGGCGACGCCGCATGCACGGTCAGCTACTGCATGAACCTGTTGCAGACGCTCGACTGCGCCGAGCCCATCGTGGTGACCCTCAACCGCACCGCGCAGATCGCGCCGCAGAAGATTCTCAAGCGCCTGCGCTACCAGCATCCGGTCTATACGCATGCCAGTGTGGCGGCGCAGAAGCGCAAGGCGCAAATCCAGGGCGTCAACCGCACCTGGTTCGCTGGCGCCTACTGGGGCTGGGGCTTCCACGAAGACGGCATGCGCAGCGCGGTGGACGTGGCCGAAGGCCTGGGAGTGCGCTGGGCGTGAACACGCCGCTCGCCAGCGGTATTTACGAAGGCTGGGTGCGGCACCGCCGCCACGCACCGCACGCGCACGCGTTCCAGTACCGGATGTACATGCTGTACCTGGATCTGGCCGAACTCGACCGCGCGTTCTCCGGACGCTGGTTGTGGTCGGTGAACCGGCGCAATCTCGCGCAATTCCGGCGCAGCGATTATCTCGGTGACCCGGCCGTGCCGCTCGACGACGCCGTGCGCACGCGCGTGCGGGAAGTCACCGGGCACACGCCCGATGGTCCGATCCGCCTGCTCACCCACCTGCGCTATTTCGGACACTGCTTCAATCCGGCGAGCTTTTATTACTGCTACGCGGCGGATGGTTCCACGCTCGATACCATCGTGGTCGAGATCACCAACACGCCATGGAAGCAGCGCCACAGCTACGTGCTGCCGGTGGTCGGCGCGCAACGCAACGGCGGCGCGTTGCGCTGGGATTTCCGCAAGGACTTTCACGTCTCGCCGTTCCTGCCGATGCAGCGCGACTACGCCTGGCGATTTACCGCGCCGGACGCCGCGCTGCGCGTGCACATGGACGTGCTCGACGGCGCCGCCCGCGATTTCGACGCCACCCTGGTACTCGAACGCCGTCCCCTGACCGGCGCGAACCTGGCCCGCGTGCTGCTGCGTTATCCGGCGATGACGCTGAAAGTCGTCGCCGCGATCCACTGGCAGGCACTCTTGATCTTTCTTCGACGCAACCCCGTGTACGATCATCCGAAATCCAAAGCGAGCGACGCATGAGCCAGGACATCGCCAGCACCCTCGAATCCCCATCTGCCGGGCATTGGAGCGCGCTCGAGCGCGCCTTGCGCGCGCGGCTGTTCAAGCAGATGAGCGCCCTGCGCGACTGCCGCTTGCGTATCGTCGATGCGCTCGGTGAAACCGTGCTCGGCATGCCGGCGGGCAATCCACAGGACACCCTGCTGGCGACGCTGGAGATCTCCGATGCCGCGTTTTACCGGCATGTGGCGGCGAACGGCAGCGTCGGCGCAGGCGAAGCCTATATGGACGGCCTGTGGCGCAGCGACGATCCGGTGGCGCTGATGCGCATGCTGGTGCGCAACCGCGATCTGCTCGATGCGATGGAAAACGGACTGGCACGCATCGGCGGCTGGATCATGCGCGCCTTGCACGCGTTCAACCGCAACACGCGTGCGGGCAGCCGCCGCAATATCGCCGCACACTACGATCTGGGCAACGATTTCTTCAAGCTGTTCCTCGACGAGAACCTGATGTATTCCTCCGCGCTCTACGCGCGCGACGACGATACGCTGGAAACTGCCTCCATGCGCAAGCTGGAACGCATCTGCGCGAAACTCGGATTGTGCGCGAACGACCGCGTCGTCGAGATCGGCAGCGGCTGGGGCGGCTTCGCCGTCCACGCCGCGCGGCGTTACGGCTGCCACGTCACCACCACGACCATCTCGCGCGAGCAATACGAACTGGCACAGGCGCGCGTGCGCGAAGCCGGACTCGAGGGCCGCGTCGAGGTACTGCTGCGCGACTACCGCGATCTCGACGGCCGCTTCGACAAGCTGGTGTCGATCGAGATGATCGAGGCGATCGGCCATCAGTATCTGGACGACTACTTCGGCAAGGTCGGGAAACTGCTGCAACCGCACGGCATGGCCTTGATCCAGGCGATCACGATCGAGGATCACCGTTATGCGCAGGCGCTGCGCGCGGTCGATTTCATCAAACGCTGCATTTTCCCGGGCAGCTTCATTCCGGCCGTCAGCGTGATGCTCGAATCCGCCGCGCGCGCGAGCGATCTGAAATTGTTTCACCTGGAAGACATCGGCCCCAGCTACGCGCGCACCCTCGCCGCCTGGCGCGAGCGCTTCCACGCGCGCATCGCACAGGTGCGCGCGCTGGGCTACGACGAACGCTTCGTGCGCATGTGGGATTTCTATCTCGCCTATTGCGAGGCCGGTTTCCGCGAACGCTCCACCGGCGACGTGCAGATGCTGCTGGTCAAGCCCGGCTGCCGGCGCCCGCAATATGTTCCGGGCGCGGACAACGCACCATGACCAACTGGATCAACATCGCCTTCTACCAGGCGACCTGGTTGGCCGCGATCGCCGGTGCGGCGCGCGGCTGGTGGTGGGCGGGTCCGGTCATGCTTGCGGTCTTCGCGATCTGGCAACTCGCCGTTTCGCCCCAGCGCCGCGCCGACGTCGAGCTGATGGTGTTCGCGGCGGCCGTGGGTTTCGTCGTCGATTCCGCCTGCGTGCGCGGCGGCATGCTCGTGTATGCGGCAGCAGTGCCGTCTGCGGATTTCGCACCGGTGTGGATCATCGCCTTGTGGATGAGTTTCGCGCTCACCCTCAATCATTCGCTGGCCTACCTGAAATCGCACCTGCTGCTGGCCGCCATGCTCGGCGCCGTCGGCGCGCCACTCGCCTACTGGGCCGCAGCGCGCGGCTGGGGCGCGCTCGCATTCGCCGCGCGGCCTGAAGCCGCACTCGGCACGTTGGCGGTCGCATGGGCCATTCTGGCGCCGTGCCTGTGTCTGCTGGCACGGCATCTCGTGCGCGAGAACGGCACGCAACCGGCTTTGCGTGGAGCCTCGCAATGAGCCCGATCAATATCCTGTTCGTATGGATCGTGGCCAGCTCGGCGATGTTCGTCGGCTGGCTGATCCAGCGCCGTACCCGCAACGCAGGCATCGTCGATGCGATCTGGGCGGCGGGCATGGGTGCAAGCGCGCTGTTCTACGCCGCAGTCGGCAGCGGCGGTCTCGCCTCGCGCCTCGCCGTGGCCATGCTCGGCAGCCTGTGGGGATTCCGCCTTTGCCTGCACATCCTCGCGCGCGTGCTGAACGAGAGCGAAGACGGGCGCTATCGCTATCTGCGCGAATACTGGCGTGGCGACCAGCGCAAGTTCTTCGCGTTCTTCATGGGCCAGGCCCTGCTGATCGCGCTGTTCTCGCTGCCGTTTCTGGCGGTGGCCGAGAATCCGCGCGAATCGTTCTCGGTCTGGTGCGCCATGGGCCTGGCCGTGTGGATCGTCAGTCTCGCCGGCGAATCAGTGGCCGATGCGCAATTGTCCGCATTCCGCAAGAATCCGCACAATCGCGGCAAGACCTGTCGCGCCGGACTCTGGCGTTTTTCGCGTCACCCGAACTATTTCTTCGAGTGGCTGCACTGGTTTACCTACGTTTTCCTGGCCATCGGCACGCCGTTTCCGGCCTGGCTGCTCAGTCTGCTCGGTCCGGTGCTGATGATCGCGTCCCTGGTCTGGATCACCGGTATCCCGTTCACCGAAGCGCAGGCGCTGCGCTCGCGCGGCGACGATTATCGCGATTACCAGCGCACGACATCGATGTTCATTCCCTGGTTTCCAAGAATCTCCGCATGAATGACTCCGTCATTGCCACAGCCGCCGCGGTCGACGCGCCGCGCGGCCTGACCGGACTGGCCGAACGCGGCCTGCTCCCGGACTGGATGATCCGCGCCGGCATTCGCCGCCTGTGCGCGCAGCGCTTGCACGCGCAAGGCGCAGGCGACGCGGTCGCCGCGTGGACGCGATTCCAGAGCTGTCTGGACGAATTGCGCGAAAGCCCGGTGGCGATCCACACCGATGCGGCCAATGCGCAGCATTACGAGTTGCCGCCACGCTTTTTCGAGCTGTGCCTCGGCACACGGCTGAAATATTCGAGCTGTTATTTTCCGACCGGCAACGAGACGCTGGATCAGGCCGAGCAGGCAATGCTGGCGCTGTATGGCGAACGCGCGCAACTCGCCGACGGACAGGACGTGCTGGAACTGGGTTGTGGCTGGGGTTCACTGACACTGTGGATGGCGCAGAACTATCCGCGCAGCCGGATTACGGCCGTATCCAATTCGCGCCCGCAACGCGAGTTCATTCTCGCCCGCTGCCGTGCGCTCGGCGTGACCAACGTCGAGGTGATTACCCAGGACGTCAACCGCCTGCAACTCGAATCCGCACGCTTCGACCGTTGCGTGTCGATCGAGATGTTCGAGCACATGCGCAACTACGCTACCCTGCTCGCGCACATCGCCACCTGGTTGCGCGCCGGCGGCAAGCTGTTCGTGCACATCTTCTGCCATCGCGAACTGATGTACCCCTTCGAAACCGATGGCGACGACAATTGGATGGGGCGTCACTTCTTCACCGGCGGCCTGATGCCGTCGGCGGATACGTTGCTCTGGTTCCAGCGCGATCTGACGATCGAACAGCAATGGCGGCTGTCCGGCACGCATTACGCGAGGACCGCCAACGCATGGCTGGCAAATCAGGACAAGAATCGCGCAACCGTCCTGGAAGTTCTGGAGCAAGCCTACGGCGAGCAGGCGCGCGTATGGCATCAGCGCTGGCGCATGTTCTGGATGGCTTGCGCGGAACTGTTCGGCTATCGTGGCGGCAACGAGTGGCTGGTGGCGCACTATCGTTTTGCAAAGCACTAAAAGAAAAAGCCCGGCGATGCCGGGCTTTTTCGTGTTGCGGATCGATCCGGAAACCTTACTGGCTTTCCACCTTCAACTCGACGCGGCGGTTGCGCTGACGGCCAGCCGCGGTCTTGTTGGTGTCGATCGGGTTCGACTTGCCGAAGCCTTTCGGACCATCCATGCGGGCAGCGTCGATGCCATGCGCGGTGAGGTAGTCGTAGACGCCCTTGGCGCGGCGCTCGGACAGCTTCTGGTTGTAGGCGTCGCTGCCGATCGAATCGGTGTAGCCGTCGACCGACACATGCACGTTCGGATAGCGCTTGAGCGTATCCACGGCTTCGTCGAGGATCTGCACCGACTCGGAGGTCGGAGCCTTCAACGACGGCACCAGCTTCTCGCCGACGCGCGGATGATCGAACTTGAACTCGACGCCCCGCAGGTCGATGGCAACCGCAGGCGGCGGAGTGGCCTGTTCGCGGGCCGGCGGCGGAGCGGGCGGCGGAGCGGCCTCTTCATGCTTCGGCGCCGGAGCAGGAGCCGCGCCGCCAAAGCTGTAGGTCAGGCCGACCGTGGCGATGCCGTCGGTGAATCCCGTGTGATGCGCGAAGCCTTCCGAGGCCGCCAAGGTCGAATTGAGCGAATTGTTGTCGCGGTCGTAACGTGCCGCCACTTCGCCGCGGAACGCCAGACGATCGGACAGGTTGTACTGCACGCCGACACCTGCCGTGACCATCGGATCCCAGCCGCCGCCACGTGCGAACTGGCCCTGGGACTGACCGCCATACGATGTGGTCACACCCAGCAACGAGCCGGAGAAGGCCTTGTGCCGCAGTGCACCGACGCCGCCCATCAGGTACGGGCGCCAACCGGAGCCAATCTCGCCGAAGAACCAGCGCGCGGCGACGTCGAGCTGCACGCTTTCCCACTGGTGACCGGCACGCGGGGAACTATCCTTGAACTGGGCGTTGTTGATGCCGTATTCGAAATCGACGGCGAGGTTGGGGTTGACCCACATTCCGGCGCCAATGCCGGAAAACAGCGAGGTCTGGGTCGTACGGCTGCTGTCGGGCGCATTCACACCGATGCGCGGAGCCAGATACCAGCTGCTCGCATCCTGGGCGTTGGCGACGCCCACGCCGCCCAGTCCCAGGGCGATCAGGACAAACAAGGTATTACGTTTCATCGGAGAGTCTCCTCATAGCTAGATTTTTTGGCGTCCGCTCCGCTCGCGCGGGACGCGACTTCCGCGGCAAAACCCTGCGGCATCTGCGTCGCGTTAATTATACGTTAGCACATCGGAAACGCGAGCTGTGAGAGTCTAGCAAATCCGATGTGGGTGCTCCACCCCGTGCGGTTCAGGATGCAGTCAGCCCGTCCGGCGTCGACTCCACATCAAGTACTTGTCCGGATTTGCGTTTTCGCACATCAGACGACAAACAAATCCATGAACTGCGGCACCGGTATGGCCTCGAACGCGACCGGATCGCTGCAGGCCGCGAGAATGCGCTGGACCTGATGCGCTGGCAGCTGGCCGGCAAGGGCGGCCTCAAACTTCCTGAGCAGCACCGGAATGCCCTCGGCCCTGCGCTTGCGGTGGCCAATCGGATAATCGATCGATACTTTCTCGGTCTTGCTGCCGTCGGCGAAGAAGACCTGCACCGAGTTGCCGATGTACCGTTTTTCCGGATCGAAATAATCGCGGGTGAACTGCGGGTTTTCCTTGACCGTCATCCTGCCGCGCAGAGCATCGATGCGCGGATCGGCCGCGACGGCGTCGGCGTAATCGTCGGCGGTCAGACGGCCGAAAATAAGCGGGACGGCGACCATGTACTGGATGCAATGGTCGCGGTCGGCGTAATTGGCGAGCGGTCCGGTCTTGTCGATGATGCGCGCGCCGGCCTCCTGGGTCTCGATCTCGATCCGCGCGATCCTGTCCAGCTTGTCGGCGACTTGTGCATGCAGTTTCATCGCACATTCCACCGCCGTCTGCGCGTGGAATTCGGCCGGGAAGCTGATCTTGAAAAGGACATTTTCCATCACGTAGCTGCCGAAGCCGCGCTCGAACTCGAATGCCTTGCCCTTGAACGCGACGTCGTAAAAACCCCAGGTCTTCGCCGTCAATGCGGACGGATAGCCGACGCAGCCCTTGACCGCGTTCAGCGCGTGCGTCACCGCGCGGCGGCAGGCATCGCCGGCGGCCCAGCTCTTGCGCGGACCGGTATTCGGAGCGTGACGGTAGGTGCGCAGCGCGCCATTGTCGATCCAGCTGTGCGAAACGGCATTGGCGATTTCCTCCTTCCCGCCGCCGAGCATGTGCGTGACAACCGCGGTCGAGGCCAGACGCACCAGGATCACATGATCCATGCCGACCCGATTGAACGAATTCTTCAGCGCATAGCAACCCTGGATTTCGTGCGCCTTGATGGTGGCGGTGAGCACATCGCGGATCGTCAGCGCCGCGCCGCCATCGCGCTGGTTTCGACGCGAGAGGTAATCGGCCACGGCGAGGATCGCGCCGAGATTGTCCGACGGATGGCCCCATTCGGCCGCGAGCCAGGTGTCGTTGAAGTCGAGCCAGCGCACCTGCACGCCGATGTTGTAGGCGGCCTGCGCGGGATCCAGTTCCCAACTCGTGCCCGGCACGCGCGCGCCTCCTGGCAATGTCGCTCCCGGCACCAGAGGACCGAGATGCTTGACGCACTCGGGGAACTTCATCGCCAGCATCGCGCAGCCGAGCGAATCCATCAGCACGTAGCGCGCGGTTTCGTAGGCTTCCTTCGAATCGATCGTGTAATCGGCCACGTAGTCGGCAATGTCGAGCATCGGTTGGTCGGGTTCGGGGCGTACGGCGGAACGGATATCGTGATGGCTCATGGCAGATTCCGGGTTCGGGGAAAAGAGGCGTATTTTGCCAGATTCCGCCGTCATCTCACCGTCTGAGACATGCCGCGGATAGCTTCGGCCGGCCCTGCGGAGGACAATCCCCTCATGCCTTTCGAAAATTTCCATCCCACCGTCGCGGCCTGGTTCCGCGGCGCGTTTCCGGCGCCGACGCCCGCGCAGGAGCGGGCCTGGCCGGCGATCCGATCGGGCCGCCACGCGCTCATCGCCGCGCCGACCGGATCGGGCAAGACGCTGGCCGCGTTTCTCGCCGCGATCGACGCGCTGGTGCGCGATGGCGTCGCCGGAAAGCTCACCGATGAAACGCGCATCGTCTACGTCTCGCCGCTCAAAGCGCTGTCGAACGACGTGCGCATCAACCTCGAAGCGCCGCTTGCCGGCATCCGCGACAAATTGTTCGAGCTGGGTTTCCCCGATGTCGAGATCCGCACCAGCGTGCGCACCGGCGATACGCCGCAGAGCGAGCGCGCCGCGATGAAGCGCCGTCCGCCGCATATCGTCGTGACCACCCCGGAATCGCTCTACATCCTGCTCGGTTCGGAATCCGGTCGTGCCATGCTGGCCTCGACGCGCAGCGTGATCGTCGATGAAATCCACGCGCTCGCGCCGAGCAAGCGCGGCGCGCATCTGGCGCTGTCGCTCGAACGCCTCGAAGCGTCGTGCGGCCGGCCGTTGACGCGCATCGGTCTGTCGGCGACGCAAAAACCGATTTCGGAAGTCGCAAAATTCTTGCTGGGCGGAGTGTGTTGCGCTGACGCGATGCGAACCAACGCATCGCGTACGCCACGCGACAATGAGGCAGGAAGCCGAATGGGCGATATCCCAGGGACGGTTTGTTGCATTGATTCACATTGCGAAATCGTCGACACCGGCCATACCCGCGACCGCGACCTCGCCATCGAGGTTCCGCCATCGCCACTGTCGGCGGTGATGTCGGCAGATGTGTGGACACTGCTCTACAACCGTCTCGCGGAACTGATCCAGTCGCATCGCACGACGCTGGTCTTCGTCAACACGCGGCGCATGGCCGAGCGCGTCGCCAAGAACCTCAGCGACCGTCTCGGCAAGGACGCCGTCACCTCGCATCATGGCAGCCTGGCGCGCGAACAACGCCTCGCCGCCGAACAGCGCCTGAAACGCGGCGAGCTGCGTGCGCTCGTCGCCACCGCTTCACTGGAACTCGGCATCGACATCGGCGACGTGGATCTGGTCTGCCAGATCGCCTCACCGCGTTCGATCGCAACGTTTCTGCAACGCGCCGGCCGCGCCAATCACGCCGTGGAAGGCACACCCAAGGCGCGACTGTTTCCGACCTCGCGCGACGATCTGATCGAATGCGCGGCCCTGCTCGATGCCGTGCGCCGCGGCGAGCTCGACACCTTGCATGTCGAACGCGATGCGTTCGATGTTCTGGCTCAGCAAATCGTGGCGGAGGTAGCCTGCCGCGAGTGGAACGAAGCGGAACTGTACGCGCTTGTCACGCGCGCGTACCCATTCGCCGGCCTGCCACGGCAGGCGTTCACCGCTATCGTGCGCATGCTGGCCGACGGTTACAGCACCCGGCGCGGACCGCGCGCCGCGTATATTCACCGCGATGCGGTCAACGGCGTGCTGCGCGCGCGGCGCGGCGCGCGCCTGACTGCGCTGACTTCCGGCGGCGCGATTCCCGACACTGCCGACTATGAGGTCGTGCTGGAACCTGCGGCTACGCGGGTCGGCACGGTGCACGAGGATTTTGCGGTCGAGAGCATGGCCGACGACATTTTCCAACTGGGCAACACGAGCTACCGCATCCTGCGCGTGGAGCGCGGCAGCGTGCGCGTGGAGGATGCGCAAGGCATGGCGCCCACGCTGCCATTCTGGCTTGGCGAGGCGCCCGGGCGCAGCGACGAGCTGTCGTACGCGGTGTCGCGGCTGCGCGAGACGATCGCGGAAAAGCTCGAAGCCGGATCGGCCGTCGCGCAAACCTGGCTCAGCGACGCAATCGGACTGTCCGAATCCGCCGCACACCAGATCGTCGACTACCTCGGCGGCGCCAAAGCCGCGTTCGGCATGCTGCCGACGCAGACGGAACTGGCAATGGAACGCTTCTTCGACGAATCCGGCGGCACGCAACTCGTCATCCACGCGCCGTTCGGCAGTCGCATCAATCGCGCTTGGGGACTGGCGCTGCGCAAACGCTTTTGCCGCACCTTCAACTTCGAGCTGCAAGCGGCGGCAACGGAGGATGCGATCATCCTGTCGTTGTCGACCAGCCACAGCTTCCCGCTCGAAGACGTCACCCGCTTTCTGCACTCCAACTCGGTCCGCCACGTGCTGACGCAGGCGTTACTCGACGCGCCGATGTTCGGCGTGCGCTGGCGCTGGAACGCGACGACCTCGCTGGCGCTGCCGCGCTTCGCCGGCGGCGCGAAAGTACCGCCGCAATTGCAGCGGATGAAATCCGAGGATCTGCTCGCCGCGGTTTTTCCTGATCAGGTCGCGTGTCTGGAAAACATCGTCGGCGAGCGCCAGATTCCAGATCATCCGCTGGTCGCGCAGACCGTGTGCGACTGCCTGCATGCGGCGATGGACATCGCCGGACTCGAAGCGCTGCTGCGCCGCCTCGAAAGCGGCGAGGTCCGATTCGTCTGCCGGGATTTGACCGCGCCGTCACCACTCGCCGCCGAGGTGCTGAGCGCGCGACCCTACGCCTTCCTCGACGACGCCCCACTCGAGGAACGCCGCACCCAGGCGGTGATGTCGCGGCGCTGGGGCGACATCGAATCGACCGACGATTTTGGCCGGCTCGACCCGGATGCAATCGCCACCGTGCGCGAAGAAGCATGGCCCGAAGCCGCGAATGCCGATGAATTGCATGCAGCGCTGATGGGACTCGGTTTTCTGTCGCAGACCGATTTTGCGCACGATCCGGCGTGGCAGGCCCTGCTCGATACGCTCATCGCTCAGCGGCGCGCGACGCGATGTGCTGATCTGCACATCGCCACCGAGCGTCTGCCGCAGTTTCGGGCGATCTTCACCGAAGCCGCATTCGATCCGCCGGTCGCGGCGCCGGCGGAATTCACCGAACGCGACTGGACCCGCGAAGCCGCGCTGGCCGATATCGTACGCGCACGCCTGACCGGATCGGGCCCGGTGCAAGCCTCGCAACTCGCCACAATGCTGCATCTTCCACAAATGGAAATCGACGTCGCCCTGCTGGCGTTGGAACGCGAAGGCACAGTGATGCAAGGGCATTTCACGCCAGGATTGGATGCCATCGAATGGTGTGATCGGCATTTACTCGCCCGTATCCATCGCTACACGGTACGACGTCTGCGCCGCGAGATCGAACCGGTTGATCCGCGCGATTTCATGCGCTTCTTGTTCGAGTGGCAACATGTGGCGCCCGCTACCCAGGTCAGCGGCCCCGACGCGCTCGCCGCCGTGCTCGCGCAACTGGAAGGCTTCGAGGCACCGGCGGCGGCCTGGGAATCGGAAATCCTTCCGGCGCGCGTCGCCGGTTACGAAATTTCCTGGCTCGACGACCTGTGCACAGCCGGCCGCGTGGTCTGGTCGCGACTGCGACCGCGCGCATCGGCCGGCAGTGAACACGGCAGCGGACCGGTGCGCGCGACGCCCATCGTGCTGCTGCAGCGGCGCAGTCTGGCGCCGTGGAATTCGCTGCGTTCGTCCGCGGACG
>JAGWXP010000149.1 GCA_018969845.1 Lysobacteraceae bacterium
GTGCAGCGCTGGGCCAGCGCCATCAGCGCCATGATGCCGCCCTCGCCCTTGTTGTCGGCACGCATGATGAAGACGACGTACTTGAGCGAGACGATCATGACCAGCAGCCAGAACGTCACCGACAGCACGCCCAGGATGTTGACGGCATCGGGCGAGATCGCGGCGTTGGCGTCGCCGAAGGTGCTCTGGATGGTGTAGAGCGGGCTGGTGCCGATGTCGCCATAGACGACACCGAGCGCGCCCAGCGTCATCGTGGCGAATGCCTTGCGCGTAGCTTTGGACGCAGGATCGATCATTTCCGCCATCGTGATTCTCCTAACGCAGCGCCGCCTTGAGCGCCTTGCGGATGATCGCTTCGGCACCGTCGCCATCGGCGGCGGCATCCTTTGCCAGGCGCGCAGCCTCGGCCGGCTTGTATCCCAACTGCTGCAAGGCGATCACCGCCTCGGATTGCGCATCGCGCGGCATGCCGACGGCACCGCCCGGCACCGATGCGGCAATGCCGTCGACGCGGTCGCGCAATTCGACCACGATGCGTTCGGCAGTCTTCTTGCCGATGCCGGGAATGCGCATGAGCGCGGCGATGTCACTGGACTGAACCAGGCGCGCGAATTCGTCTGTGGAGGTGCCCGACAGCACCGCCAACGCGATCTTCGCGCCGATGCCGCTGACTTTCTGCACGGTGCGAAACAACGTGCGCTCGGCTTCGCGCAGGAAGCCGTACAGCGCGACGGTGTCTTCCTTGACCGCGTAATGCGTATACAGCGCCACTTCGCGGCCGGTTTCCGGCAGATCGAACACCGTGGACATCGGCGCCTCGAGTTCGTAGCCGACGCCGCCGACATCGACCACCAGCCAGGGTGGGCGCTTCGACACGAGAATTCCCTTCAGTCTGCCGATCATCTGCGTCGACGCCAAGCAGTTCTCGGAATACCGATGCGTTGCACGCTCGCACGCGTGTGCGCATGCGTGAGCGCGACGGCAAGCGCGTCGGCCGCATCGGCCTGCAGCTGGCGCGGGATGTTGAGCAGCACGCCGACCATGTGCTGGATCTGGGTTTTGTCCGCGGCACCGCCGCCGACCACGGCCTGCTTGATTTCCTTGGCCGCGTATTCGGTTACCGGCAGGCCGCTGTGCACGACGGCGCAGATCGCCGCCCCGCGCGCCTGGCCGAGCTTGAGCGCCGAGTCGGGATTGCGCGCCATGAACACGCGCTCCACCGCCGCTTCCGCCGGCTGGTGCTCGGCGATGAGCGCGCAGACCTCGTCGAAAATCTGCTTCAGGCGCAGAGGAAACGTGTCGTTGTCGAGCAGATTCAGCGCGGTGTGGAAGACATGGTGCGACGCGCCGCCCGCATCCGCATCGATGATGCCGATGCCGGTGCGCTGCGAACCGGGATCGATGCCAAGTATGCGGGTCATCGTGCGGATTTTAGCACTGCGCGCCTGCCGGCCCGCGTTCATGCGCCGGGAGCAAATCGCGCAGTGCGCAGAAATGCGATGGTCTGCTCGGCCGCATCCTGCGAGAACAGCAGACCGGTGTGGGTGGCGGGCACCACGCAGTGATCGGTCAGCCCGGGCAATTCGGTTTCGGCCACACTCACGGTGCCGTCGTGCGGGGTGGTCAGCGCGCCGAAGGCAAAGCCGAACCCGATCGGCAGGCGTCCCGCGATTGCGCCGACCGCCTGTCTGCCTGCCCAGCGCTCGATGCCGCGCGTGAGCACATCGAGGCTTTTGCCGATCACCAGCGAGCCGCCGGGAAACCGTGCGACCGTACGCGCCACTGCACTGCCGCGCAGCGGCGAGCCGAGGCACACCACGCGCCCGCGGATCAAACCCGGCGCGCGCTGCAGCGCCTGCAGCGCCACCAGGCCGCCGAGGCTGTGCCCGACGAAGTGGGTTCTCCTGCCATCCTGATTTTGCGCCTGCGCAATCAGGCGCTCGACCCCGACCTCGGGGCCGCGCAGCACGCTCGCGTAGTCGAACAATTCGACCGAGAACCCCGCCTCTTGCAGACGATGGCGCAGCGCGGCCAGCGTGAAGCCGCGCATCCACAGGCCGTGCAGCAGGATGACGTGGTCGGTTGCGGAGGAACGCTGCTCAGAAGGCATGCAAGCGCTTTGACGGGTCAGCGAAGCGCGGCATTCTAGACTAACCTCAGGCCGCGGGGTTACCGGTCAGCGATGCGGAGCTGCTGCGTCGCGACCACAACGCACTGACCCAAGCCAACGCGGTCAATGCGAGCAACACTTCCTCCGGCCGATACGGTACCGAGTAGCGTGGTTCGGCCTGAAAGACGACGTGTACCCCCGTGACGTAAATGACGAACACAGCCATCGCGGCGGCCATGAACGGAATGGTGCGGCAAACCCACACCCGCAGCAAGAGCCACAGCGCCGCGAACATGGCAAGCACGAAGAATGCCGGATTCACCCATTCAAACAGTTGCTTCATCGCCCGCAGCACCGCAATGCGTTCTAACGGCGAACGTTGCGTTACCGGATAGTAGATGTCGCCGGTGCCGATGACTATCCCCCAATCCCAAAGCTTCCACGGCTTTTGTAGCAAATACCATGACAAGTAAGCGCCCGGCTGCTGCCGCATGCGATCGAATACCGCATTCATTCCGGCGGCCGGATCGTGCAGCAGCAAAGCCGTCTCGTTGTCGGCGACATCGACAATTCGCTTCGCATCCGGACTGACCCAGCGGGAATTGAAAGCGCGCATGTACAACGGTATCGATCCTTCCACGAAATTCTCGGCAGCCCGCCTAGTGGCGCCGTACTCATACGGCAAACCGGCATTGCGCCAACCCCATCCGGCCACAATGCTCGAAAAGCAAACCACCAGAACTGCTGCGCAACGCCATTGACCCAAACGCACCAACAACAAACCTGCTAATAACGGGAAAAACAAGATGACCGGGTTGACCAGATAAGCGCAACCGAATGCCAATCCGGCCGCGGCAAGTTGCCACGTCCTTGAGCCCCGCTCGCCCATGCTGAGAAACCAGAACGACATAACGAGAAAGAACCCGAACAGCGTCTCACTCATCAACGTGCCGCAGAAGGTGATCAGATGCGGCCAACACGCGACGAGAACTCCCGCGCCCAGCGCCAGACCACGACTGAGCCACGTTCGTCCGAGCAAGATGACGAGAAGAACGGTTAGCGCCCCTAGCGCGCACTGAATGATCTGCACATAGTAAATGCTGACGCGCACATTGCCGCCCGCCGACCACATGGCTAAGGCGAGAAAAACCGCATAACCAGGACCGCGATAGGCATCCGGAACAGGTACAGCACTTCCCGCTGGGCTAGAAGAAAAAGTTTGGTGATGCAGCAGGTTCCAAGCGTACGCCATGTACTGCACACTATCGCCATAGATGGGCGAATCCACCTGCGCCGTCTCAACGTACAGTACGCGCAGGGAAAACGCGAACAGTACAATAAGAACGGCCACGGCGACGTACCGCCGCCGCAAGCGGCGTTCGTGGGTAGCGTCAGCGGCTGGCGCCATCGCTTACGCCTTGATCGGCTTGACCACGCGCACGTGCACTTCCTGCAACTGCGCTTCGGTCACGGGCGACGGCGCCTCGGTCATCAGGCATTGCGCGGTAGCGGTCTTCGGAAACGCAATCACCTCGCGGATCGACTCGGTGCCGGCCAGCAGTGCAGCCAGGCGGTCAACGCCAAAAGCGATGCCGCCGTGCGGCGGCGCGCCGTAGCGCAGCGCCTCGAGCAGGAAGCCGAATTTTGCCTGCGCCTCGTCCGCATCAATGCCGAGCAGGGCGAACACGGCACTTTGCATGTCCGGACGATGGATGCGGATCGAGCCGCCGCCGATCTCATTGCCGTTGAGCACCATGTCGTAACCGCGCGAGACGGCGGTGCCTGCGTTCGCCTTCAGATCGGCGATGTCGTCGACCTTGGGTGCGGTGAACGGGTGATGCAGGGCAACGTAGCGCTTTTCCTCGTGATCGTATTCGAACATCGGGAAATCGGTGACCCACAGCGGCTTCCAGGCGTTCTCGACCAGGCCGTTGTCGTGTGCGACCTTCAAGCGCAGCGCCCCCATGAAATCGCTGACGGTCTTGTAGGAGCCCGCGCCGAAGAAGATCACGTCGCCGCTTTGCGCGCCGACGGCGGTGAGAATTCCAGTCAGCGCCGTCTCGTCGAGAAATTTAAGGATCGGGCTGGTCATGCCTTCGCGGCCGCGGGCCAGATCGTCGATGCGGATCCAGGCCAGGCCCTTGGCGCCGTAACGGGCCACGTAAGGCCCGAGGTCATCGAGGTACTTGCGCGGCTGCTTGGCGCCGCCGGGCAAGCGCAGCGCGGCGACGCGCCCGCCGGCATCGTTGGCGGGGCCGGAGAACACCTTGAACTCGACATGTTTGACCTTTTCCGCGATGTCCACAAGTTCCAGTTGTATACGCAGATCCGGTTTGTCCGAACCGAAGCGGCGCATGGCCTCCGCATACGTCATGCGCGGAAAGTTTTGGGCCAGTTCGACGCCGGCCACTTCCTTGAACACGTCGCGTATCATCGCCTCGACGCAATCCTGCACGTCGCGTTCCTGCACAAACGCGAATTCCATGTCGAGCTGGGTGAACTCGAGCTGGCGGTCGGCGCGCAGGGCCTCGTCGCGGAAGCAGCGCGCGATCTGATAGTAGCGGTCGAAACCGGCCATCATCAGGATTTGCTTGAACAACTGCGGCGACTGCGGCAGTGCGTAGAATTCGCCTGGATGCAGGCGCGAAGGCACCAGAAAATCGCGCGCGCCCTCGGGCGTGGCGCGTGTCAGAATCGGGGTTTCGATGTCCTGGAAGCCGCGCGCGTCGAGATAGCGGCGCAAGGCGGCGACGAGCCTAGTGCGCAAGCGCATCTTGCGCTGCATTTCCGGGCGGCGCAGGTCGAGATAGCGCCAGCGCAGGCGCGGCTCCTCGCCGGTAACGTCGTCGAGCATGAACGGCAACGGTGCTGCGGCGTTGAGCACTTCGACCGTCGCCGCGACGACTTCGATCCTGCCCGTGCGCAGGCGCTCGTTGATCTGGCTCGCGGGGCGGTGGCGCACCGTACCGGTAATGCGCAGACAAAACTCGTAGCGCAGGTGCTCGGCGGCGGCGAACGCGGTCGCGTTATCCGGTTCGATCACGACCTGAACAATGCCTTCGTGGTCGCGCAGGTCGATGAAGATCACCCCGCCATGATCGCGGCGGGTATCGACCCAGCCGCACAGGGTGACATCGTGACCGATCAGGGCCTCGTCGACGAGGCCGCAATAGCTGCTACGCATACACAAATCCCGCGCTCTTGTGGGAAGTCCATCCATGAATGGACGGTTCTTGATTTCGCGCGAATCGATTCGCGCAAAAATTACGAGTCGCGCATCCTACGAAGGATTTTGCTGCACTGCAAACAAAAGCCCGCCTGTCGGCGGACTCTTGTCGGGAAGCGCGGCCACGGATGGCCGCTTTTTGATTCCGTCGTCAGGACGACGACAGAAATTCACCGCCAGTGCCGGTCAATCGTGAATATTCCGGAACAGCCTTGATCTACCCAGATGCCGGCGCGGTTCCAACCCCAGGTCTGCCCCTCGATGCAGGCCGAGTCCGATTCCTGCCGTTGCAGGTAGGCGCGTCCGCCGCGACCCAGGTCGACCGCGCAAAAACCGTAGCGATAGCCGCTGCTGTGGCAACGGATCTGGAAGCGATGATCCCAACCCTGCGGAGGATACCAGCCGCCGCCATAGCCGCCGCCGGCATCCACAAACTGGCCTGCACAGCCCCGGTCGACCCACAATCCGCCCCGATCCACACCCCAGGTTTGTCCGCGCACGCATTCGGTGTTGGAAATCTGACGCACCAGACGCGCATCGCGCCACGGCACCCCGCAACGCCGGAAGGCGTAGTTGCTGCTGCGACATTCCACGCTGTCCCCATAGCCGCCCGGCGGGTCATCGTAGCCCGGCCCGCCGCGGTAACGCGGATCCTGGGCCTGCGCGGTTACTGTAATCAGAACACCCACTGCTGCGAGAACCGGAAGTAAAAACGATCGTATCGACATGAC
>JAGWXP010000150.1 GCA_018969845.1 Lysobacteraceae bacterium
TCATTGACTTACAGGGCATTCTTTATCTCCGTTATGCTATTGAATCACCGCCCAGGGGGAAGCTCATGCTGAAGCTTGGCTGTGTTGCCTTGTTTGTGGTGTTCGTGCCGGCCTTGGCTTGCGCGCAGGACGATCAGCTCGTGCTGCCGGGAACCGAATCGGCACCGTCGGCCTGGACCTGGTTCGGCGATGTCTTGCTGCGCGAGGATCATGTCCGCGACATCCCCCGAATCTATGAGCCGAATATCCAGCGTGTGTTCGGGCGCGGCCGCTTGGGCGTGCTTTACGACCCGATTCCCCAACTCGAAATCGGCGGGGCGATCAAGGTGGCGGCGGCGAGCAATGCCAACGATGAGGATCGCGTTTACAACCTCAACGAGCGCAGCAACGACATTGCGATCGACCAGTTATTCGTGCGTTGGCGGCCGAACGATGACACTACGCTGCTTGCGGGCAAATCGGTCTTCCCGCTGGAATTGAGTCCGATGCTCTGGGATGAAGACCTGCGTCCGCTCGGCGTCAGCGCACAGACGTCGTGGACGGTTGGCAGCTTCGACCGCCTCGGTCTCGTCGCCGGCTACTTCAACGGCAACCTGCCGTACGGCGACAATTCCCGGATCGGCGCCGTACAGGGCACGTGGCGTTGGCACGAGGGCGAACCGACGAGCGCAGTGATCCTGGTTTCGTATCTGGATTTCTCAAACCTGCGGCAGTTGACCTCGCAGGGTCTGGCACGGACGAACGTGCATACCGGCGATGTTTTGCTCAGCGCTTACCGCTTGCTCGACGCGCAACTCGTCGGCCGTTGGCATCTCGGCAACTGGCCGCTGGAAGCGCGCCTGGACCGGGTGCGCAACCTGGGTGCCGACCAGGACCGTGACGGCACCCGCTTCAGCGTGGTGCTGGGCGATCGGCGTCAGCCGCGGAGCTGGGAATTCGGCCTGGCGGATCAGCGCATCCAGCGCGACGCCGTGATGGCGGCGTTCAATTCCGACGAGTGGTGGTTCCACAGTTGGGCGCACGGCATCATGCCGTGGGTCGGTTACGGGTTCGATGCAACCTGGAACATGCGCCTGGCGGTATTCCACGAAGAACTGGACGAAGCCACGCGTCACACCGCTACCGTTTTGCTTGATCTGAATGCACGCTGGTAGCCATTGCCGGCTGTGCTACA
Organism: Lysobacteraceae bacterium; assembly: GCA_018969845.1. Lineage (GTDB taxonomy): Bacteria > Pseudomonadota > Gammaproteobacteria > Xanthomonadales > Rhodanobacteraceae > Rudaea. Next base: position 1,175 of record JAGWXP010000150.1, read on the forward strand.
GTGGCGCGCCTGCAAGGTGACGGCGTTCGTCATGCGTTTGTGCTTTCCGAACAACGAACATCCGGATGTGCTGATCGCTCCCGGCGATACCGCCATCGGCTCCGCGCCGGACAGCGCCATCGTGCTGTCCGCGCCGGGAATCGTCCCGCACCATGCGCGCTTGACCGTGAGTGATCGCAGCATCGTACTCGCCGCCGGCGAGGGCGGAGCGCGCATCCATGTGAATGCACGTCCGGTGGTGGAAAAGGCGATCCTGCGCCTGGGCGACGTGGTCAGTCTCGATACGATCAAATTCACCCTCAAACCCGATCGCGACGACAGCATTCGCACCGATGTTCCCGGCCACGCCACGCCACCGCCTGCCACGGCGGATGGCAGCGATGCGATGACGCGAACGCGGCAACTGCCGCCGCGGGTCGTGCTGCGCGGCGTTTCCGGCGGCCACTTCGGCAAGATCGTGCCGGTGCGCGGCCGTCTGCTGATCGGCCGCGGCAGCGATTGCGGATTGATCCTGGACGAGCCGGAAATGTCGCGGCATCACGCCGTCATCGAAAACACCGGCGACGGCATTTATCTGCGCGACCTGGGTTCGGCCAACGGCACGTTCGTCAACGGCGTGCTGGTACGCGACGCTGTCCTGCACACCGACGACCAGATCGCCTTCGACCGCAACCGTTTCCTGCTCGAGGCGCCGAGCCTGCCGACGCGCGGGGATCTGGCGTTGGCTCCGCCGGCGGCGCAGGAGGTCAACATCACCCAGACCATGCGCGCGATCGACAAACCCGCTTCCGCACCGGCGTCGTCAGCGGAAGAACGCAATCGCAACGACATCTGGTGGCTGATCGGCGCGGCCGCGCTGATCGCCGCAGGCATCGCGGTATTGCTCTACATCAGTCTTTGAGCAGGATGGCCGCGTTGGTCGGCGGCGTGCGCGCTGCGCGCGCCTGCCGCGGCAAACGCACGAGCATCAGCACGATCCAGATCGCCAGATACAACGCCGGTTCGCGGTGGTCGGCCTTGACCAACCAGAAGTAGTGCAGCACGCCGAGCAGGGCGATGAGGTAGGCCAGCCGGTGCAGTTGCTGCCAATGGCGGCCGAGGCGTCGCATCATGCGCTGCGTCGAGGTCAGCGCCAGCGGAATCAGCAGCAGCCATGCCGCGAATCCGACCGTGATGTACGGACGCTTGACGATCTCGCCAAGCAACTGCGACCAGAAGCCGCCGAGGTCGATCACGAGATAGATCGTCAGATGCACGCTTGCGTAGAAAAACGCGAACAGGCCAAGCATGCGCCGGAAGCGGATCGCCTTGTGCCAGCCGCTCAGGCGCCGCAACGGCGTGACGGCGAGCGTGGCGAGCATAAGCCGCAGCGCCCAGTCGCCACTGCGATGTTCGAGTTGGGCGACCGGATCGGGTCCCAGCGTGCCGTGCGTGGCATCCCAGACCAGGTGTGCGAACGGCAGCAGGCACAGGGCGAACGCCAGCGGCTTGGCCAAGGCGATGCGGTCGCGAAAAAACATGGTCAGAAATTCTTGCGCAGGTCCATGCCGGAATACAGGTGTGCCACCTGTTCGGCGTAGCCGTTGAACGGCAGCGTGGCGATGCGGTTGCCGAACAGGTTGAAGCCGGTGCCGGCGATACGGCGCTCGGTCTTCTGGCTCCAGCGTGGGTGATCGACCGCCGGATTGACGTTGGAGTAGAAACCGTATTCGTCCGGCGCCGCCGCGTTCCAGGTCGTGCGTGGCTGGCGTTCGACGAATTCGATTTTCACGATCGCCTTGATGCCCTTGAAGCCGTATTTCCACGGCACGACCAGGCGCAGCGGCGCGCCGTTCTGGTTCGGCAACTCGCGTCCGTACATGCCCACCGTGAGCAGGGTCAGCGGGTGCATCGCCTCGTCCATGCGCAGTCCCTCACGGTACGGCCAGTCGAGCACCGGGTACGCGAGGCCCGGCATTTGCGCCGGACGCTCGACCGTCGTGAACGCGACGTATTTTGCCGCGGCCAGCGGTTTGAAGCGTTTGAGCAGATCGCCGAGCGGAAATCCGATCCAGGGAATCACCATCGACCAGGCTTCCACACAGCGCATGCGGTAGATGCGTTCTTCCAGTGCATGGCCCCCGAGAATGTCTTCGAGCGTGTAGCGTCCGGTTTTTTCGGCCAAGCCGGCGATTTCCAAGCTCCACGGACGCGGCACGAAGCGCCCTGAATTGGCGGCGGGATCGGCCTTGCCGGTGCCGAATTCGTAGTAGTTGTTGTAGTGCGTGGCGTCCGCATAGGTCGTTTGTGATTCGCCGCCGGCGTCGTCGACACGACGCGCGATGGTCATGGTCTTGCCGGGTATGGGCGGGGTTGCCGTAGCCGCGGGCGGCGCAGCAGGCGAATTGCAGCCGGCGCTGAGCCCGACCGCACCGAGACCGAGCAGTTTCAATAGCTCGCGCCGTCGCCGATAAACCGGATCCGGCGTTATCGAGGAAGGCAATGGTGCGATGATGTGGTGGCGGCGCATGAGCTTTTCCGATTATGCCCACGAGACCGGCAAGGGCTCGGAAAGCTTCCAGACAGCGGCTTGGCATTCGACCTGCATGCGTAATTGCGGCGCTATACTCGACGCTCGAGGAAGTTTGCGCAACGTTGGAACGGGGGACATGAATCTCGCCAATGCGTTCCGCTTCTCGTCCAGCCTGGTGGCCATTCTGGATGCCGGCGACGGGCGGATCGTGGACATCAATCTCGCGCTCGAGAACGAGCTGGGATACCGGCGCGAAGACGTTATCGGCAAGCGCTCGATCGAGATCGGCTTCTGGCCGAATCTGGGGATACGCGCCACGATCTGGGCGCGGCTGCGCAGCGAGCATCGGGTGTGCGGCGAAGCGGTGACGTTTCGCACCCGTTCCGGTGCCGAGCGTGCCGCGCTGCTGTTTTGCGAAATGTTCGAGCAGGATGGCGCACGCTACGCTTTCGCGGTCTTTCAGCAAGTGCGACCAGCCGGTGCGGCCGAACCGACGTCGCTCGACCCGGGCAGCTACCACGCCCTGTTCCTGGCGGCGGCCGAAGGCTTGTATCGCAGTCTTCCGGATGGCGGCTGGATCGATGTCAATCCGGCGATGGCGCGCATCTTCGGTTACGAATCGGCGGCGCAGATGCTGGCCGAAACGAGCACGCTGCCCGCGAGTCATCTCTACGCCGACGCGGAGCGCACGGCCGAGCTGTATGCCATGCTTGTCGAACACGGACAGTTCGAAAACCAGCGTGCGCGCATCCGCCGGCGCGACGGATCGCTGGCGTGGATCGTGGAAAATGCGCGCCAGGTGAGCGACGCCAATGGCCGGGCGCTGTTCTACGAAGGCTCGATCACCGATATTTCCGAGCAGATCCGTGCCGAGGATCGCCTGCGCCAGTCCGAATCGATGTACCGGACGTTGGTCGACAGCAGCCACGACGGCGTGTTCCTGATTCGCCACGACGGCACCATCGGCTTCATGAACGAGGCGATGGCACAGACCCTGGGTTACCGCGCCGAGGAGTTGATCGGCACCAATTACCTCGAATTGATCGCGCCTGAGGCGCTGGCCGAACAGAGGGTTCGCCGCAACGAACGCGCCAGCGGATCGTACGCGGTGCAGACCTACGATACCGTCATGATCCGCAAGGACGGCACGCGCCGGCTGCTGCACGTGCATGCCGGGGCAGTGGATTACGAAGGCGAAGTGGCCAGCACCGGCACCGCGCGCGATGTCACCGAGGAGCATCGCCAGCGTCAGGCGCTGGAATGGGCCGAGCGCACCTACCGCGAACTCTTCCAGAATGCCGTTTCGGGCATGTTTCGCACCCATTTCGACGGACACATCGTTGCCGCCAACGATGCCTTCGCGCGCATCCTCGGCTACGCCAATGCCGCGGAACTGCTCAAATCGGGACGCGGCATCGGGGATTTCTATGCCAATCCCGACAGCCGCAAATACGTGCTGGCACAACTCGCCGCGAGTCGGGAGCCGGTGACGTTTGAATTCGACGCGTTGCGCAAGGACGGCAGCGTGGTGCCCACGGAGGTTCGCGCGCAGGCGATCCGCGACAGCGAGGGCAGGATCCTGTGGACCGAAGGTTCGGCCCAGGACATCGGCGCGCGCCGCCGCGCGGAAATCGCTCTGAAGGAATCCGAGGCGCGCTACCGCACCCTCGTCGAACACAGTCAGGTCGGCGTCTACATGATGCTGGAAGACCGCTACACCTACGTCAATGCGGCCTTCGCGGCCTTGTTCGGTTACCGCGAAGACGAACTGATCGGGGCCGATTTCCGTCTGCTGGTTCCGCCCGAATCGCTCGAGCACCAGGAGGACCGTTATCGCCGCCGTCGAAAAGGCGAGCCGAGCGGAGGCGATTACTGCATCGTGCTGATGCGCAAGGACGGCGCACGCATCCAGGTCGTGGTCAGCGCCGGTCACGTGGAGATGAATGGCAAGCGTTATACCAGCGGAACGATCCGCGACGTGACCGCCCAATTGCGTGTGCAGCGCGAGCTCGAGCGCAATGCTTTGCACGACCAGTTGACCGGATTGCCGAATCGCGTGTTCTTCGAACGTCAACTCGAACAGGCGATTGCGCATGCCCAGGCGGGCGGCGATTACCACTACGCGGTTCTGTTTCTCGATCTGGATGGCTTCAAGTTAGTCAACGACAGCCTCGGCCATGCCTGCGGCGACGACTTGCTGACGCAGATCGCCGAGACGTTGCGCGCGAATCTGGGCGGGCACTGTCTGGTCGCGCGTTACGGCGGCGATGAGTTCACCCTGCTGCCTCATGGAGCCTGTCCGCGCGGTCGCGCCGAACGGTTGGCGCAGCGTGTGCTCGCGCTGCTGGCCGGTTCCTTCGAGGTTCG
>JAGWXP010000151.1 GCA_018969845.1 Lysobacteraceae bacterium
TGTTTCCCAAGTGGGCGATGGGCTTCACCAACAGCCAGTGGGGCATCGACGAAAAGGAACTGCTGGACATCGTCAGGACCTATCGCGCCAAACACATCCCACTCGACAACTTCACCCTCGATTTCGACTGGAAGGCGTGGGGACAGGGCGATTACGGCGAATTCCGCTGGAATCCGCAGAAGTTTCCCGACGGCCCCAGCGGCAAGCTCGCGCGCATGCTCGCCGCCGATGGCGTGCACATCACCGGTATCATGAAACCGCGCCTCTTGCTCGGCACGGCGGAGGGCGACTATGCCAGTGCCCATGACCTGTGGATCCCGGGCGAGCAGGCTTATCCGGAATACTTCTCGCACAAGACGGCGATGGACGTCGATTTCGACAAGCCGCAGGTGCGGCACTGGTACGGACGCCTCGCCATCGAACACGGCTTCGACAAGGGCATCGCCGGCTGGTGGAACGACGAGGCCGACGTGTATGGCAAGGACGGCACGCTCACCTCGAGCACGCAGTTCCTCAACATGCAACGCGCGCTGTTCGACGCCCAGCGCGCCGCGAGCGGGCGGCGCGTGTGGTCGATAAATCGCAACTTCTGGCTCGGCGCGCAGCGCTATGCCTACGGGATATGGTCGGGCGACATCGACACCGGCTTCGCCAGCATGGCCGCCCAGCGCACACGCATGCTCAGCGCGATCGACGTGGGGGCAATGCAGTGGGGCATGGACGGCGGCGGCTTCAACGGCCATCCGTCCGACGAAACCTACGCGCGCTGGATCGAATTCGGCGCGTTCACGCCGATCTTCCGCGTGCACGGCACGTTCGGCGAAAAGCGCCAGCCGTGGCGCTACGGCCCCATTGCCGAAGCGGCCGCGACCTCGGCGATCCGTCTGCGCTATGCGTTGCTCCCGTACGTCTATGCGTACCAGCGCGAAGAGCAGGTGCACGGCGTCGGCCTGGTGCGCCCGCTCACGTTCGACTGGCCGCACGACACCAACGTGCGCGACGACGTCGATGCCTGGATGTTCGGCGAATGGCTGCTGGTCGCGCCGGTGGTCAAACAGGGCCAGACGACGAAGCGCATCTACCTGCCGGCGGGTACGTGGATCGATTGGTTCAGCGGCAAGACGCATGCGGGCGGACAAACCATCGATTATCGAGTCGATGCGAAAACCTGGAACGACATTCCGCTGTTCATTCGCGACGGTGCGATCATCCCGACGCAACCGGTGATGGATTATGTCGGCCAGAAGCCGGTGACTACCGCGACGGTACAGGTGTTTGCGTCGGATCGGACCACGCAGCTCGATTATTACGATGACGATGGCAATTCGTATTCATATGAAAAGGGCGCGTATTTCATGCAGGCGATGACGACGCGCAAACGCGACGATGTGATCGACTTCAACCTGACTGCGCCGCAGGGCAGCTACCAACCGGCGCTGCGCGACTACCTGCTGGCGATCCACGGCGGCAACGCGAAAACCGTGCGCGCGAACGGAAAATCGCTCGCGGCGGCGCCGACGCTTGATGCATTGAAGCAGTCCACTGGGCAAGGCTGGGTCGGCGGCCGCGATCGCTACGGCGCAGTGACTTGGGTCAAGATATCCGCGGGCAGTGCCGTCGACATTCGCATTGAGACGGCATCTCCGTGATCGCGTTTGCCACCCTATTGTTGACGGCCGGGGTCGTGTCCGCTTCAGCGAACGATGGCTTGCAGTGGCGTGGCCAGAACGCGGCCATGACAGCAGGGCCGAATGGCGCCTACGTCTTGCATGGTCCGTTCGGCGACCGAAAAATCCCCAAGTCCGAGTGGATCGCACAGACAGCGAATGTGTTGTTCGACGGCTTGTTCGCCATGGCGCAGGACGATCTGCGGCAGGATTCGGTGGAAGCGATCCGCGACGATGCGTTCGACCAGGGCCAACCGATACCGTGCCACTGCTTCGAGACCGGCGCGAAGTGGCATTACGTATGGACGCGCGACCTGGCGTATGCGATCGACCTGGGATTGTGGCGATTCGATCCGGCGCGCTCGCGCAACGGGTTGTTGTTCAAGCTGTCCGGCGTGCGCGCGCAAGATGTGCCATCCGGGTTGTATCCGATGCAGGACACCGGCTCGGGTGGGAGCTGGCCGGTCAGCACCGATCGCGTGGTGTGGTTCCTCGGTGCACGCCATCTTCTGGACGACAAGGCGTTTGCGGACAAGGTCTGGCAGGCCTTGAACGACACGCTGGCGCAGGATCGCGAGTATGCGTACGACGCGCACGTGGGCCTGTATCGCGGCGAGACTTCGTTCCTCGACTGGCGCGAGCAAAGCTATCCGGAGTGGACGCAGGACAACGTGGTGTGGATCGCGCAATCGTTCGCGTTGTCCACCAATGTGCTGCATTACGAAGCATTGCGACTGGCCGCGCGCATGGCTTCGCGACGCCGCGACGCGCGCGCCGAAAAGTACGCGGAACAGGCCGACGCATTGAAGCAGGCGATCAACGCGCACCTCTGGCACGCCGACCGCGGCATGTACCTGAGCTACATCGGCGGCGACGGTTTGCCGGTCGAAGCCTACGACCTGCTCGGTTTGTCGCTGGCGATCACCAGCGGAGTCGCCGACACCGAACGCGCGCGTTTGTCGCTTGGGCACTACCCCGTCTGGCCGGCCGGCAGCCCGGTGATCTGGCCCGAGCGCGCCGACGAGCCGATCTACCACAACCGCGCGATCTGGCCGTTCGTCAGCGCCTACGCGTTGCGCGCGGCGCGCAAGGTGGACGATCCCGCGCTGATCGCCTCCACCATCGAATCGCTCATGCGCGGCGCCGCACTGGCCGGTTCCAACATGGAAAACTACGAACTGGTGACGCAGGCCACGCACGTCGATGACGGCAAATTCAGCGGCCCGGTGGTGGACTCAAAGCGCCAGTTGTGGTCGGTGGCGGGTTACCTCGACATGGTCCTGGAAGGCGTGTTCGGACTCGAAGACGATGGCAGCGTGGTGCCGAAAATCCCGGTCGAGCTGGTGCCCATGCTGTTCGGCAAGGACGCAGCGATTGCATTGCAATTGTCGAATCGAAAGATCACGCTGCAGCGCCCGCGGCGCATCGATGGCAATCTGCTGGTCGCCGATTCCATCCGGCGCGACGGCGCGCAGATCGTGGTCACGCTGAAATCCATCCAGGTACCGGCGCTGGACTTGCGCACCGCTGCGCCGATATATGCGCCGCCGACTCCGCCCACGCCCGTCGTGACCCACGCCGGCGATGAGGCGCGTGTCGCAGGCGCGTGGCCGCGCACGTGGACCGCCTCGGCGAATGGCGAGTATCGGGTGTGGCTGGATTATGCGAACGGCCACGGTCCGATCAACACCGGCATCACCGCGGCGGTGAAACGCCTGGTCATCCGTTGCGACGGCAGCGCGGAACAAACCGCGCCGATCGTGATGCCGCACAGTGTCGGCGAGCAGCGTTCCACGACAGCCACGTTCGCTGCGAAAGCCGGCGCGCATTGCACCTTCGCGCTGAAACAGGGTTTCAACATGAGCGACCTCGCGAATTTCGCCCACTACACCGGCGGCGAAGGCGGCAGCGGCGGGCCGTTGAACGCGGCGACGATCGGTGAATTGCACATCGAATCCGTTCCTGCGGCCAAGCCATGAAGCACAAACCCGCCCTGACGTTCTGGCAGATCTGGAACATGTGTTTCGGATTTCTCGGCATCCAGTTCGGCTTCGCCCTGCAGAACGCCAACGTCAGCCGCATTTTCCAGACTCTGGGCGCTGGCGTCGATGCGATTCCCGCGTTGTGGATCGCCGCGCCGCTGACCGGACTCATCGTGCAACCGCTGATCGGTCACTGGTCCGACCGCACCTGGGGCCGGCTAGGCCGGCGCCGTCCGTATTTTCTGATTGGCGCGGTGCTGGCAACGCTGGCCTTGCTGGCGATGCCGAACGCACCGGCGTTGTGGATCGCGGCAGGCCTGCTGTGGATCATGGACGCCTCGTTCAACGTGGCGATGGAACCATTCCGTGCGTTCGTCGGCGACCAGTTGCCGACGCAACAGCGCGCACACGGCTACGCGATGCAGAGTTTCTTCATCGGCGTTGGTGCGGTCGTGGCTTCCCTGCTGCCCTGGCTGCTGGCGCATTGGGGCGTGCCCAACACCGCGCCGACGGGAGCGATTCCCGCGACCGTGAAGTACGCGTTCTACGTCGGCGGCGCGGTGCTGCTGGGATCGGTTCTATGGACGATTTTCACCACGCGCGAATATCCGCCGGAAACCCTGCTAGGTTTCGACGACAACGCACAAGCCGAACCGGTCGACACGACGCGCGCGTGGCGGCCCGGCGCCGCGGCCTGCGTGCTGGGCGTGCTGTTGCTCGCTGCCATCGCGCGTTTTTCGCTGGCCCGCGACCTGTATCTGCTGGCCGGGATGCTGATCGTCGCCGGAACGCTGTTCGTCTGGCTTGCCGGCGCCCGCGGCGGCGGCATGCTGCGCCAGATCATGGGCGACTTGTACGGCATGCCGACGGCGATGCGGCGCCTGGCCTGGGTGCAGTTCTTCTCCTGGTTCGCCCTGTTCGCGATGTGGATCTACACGACGCCCGCGGTGACGGCGGTGCAGTTTGGCGCCAGCGATCCGCAATCGGCCGCCTGGAACGCGGGCGCCAACTGGGTCGGCGTGCTGTTCGCGGCCTACAACGGTTTTGCCGCGCTGGCGGCGATCGCGATCGTGTGGATGGTACGGAGGTGGGGCTTGCGCACGAGCCATCTGATCAACGTCTGCCTGGGCGGCGCGGGGCTGATTTCCTTCGCCGTGATCCACGATCCGCACTGGCTGCTGTTGTCGATGGTCGGCGTCGGATTCGCCTGGGCCTCGATCCTGTCGCTGCCCTACGCGCTGCTGTCGGACAACCTGCCGGCGGCGAAGATGGGCGTATACATGGGCATCTTCAATTTCTTCATCGTCATCCCGCAGCTGCTCGCCGCCAGCGTGCTAGGCGCGCTGTTGCAATGGTTTTTCCATGGCCGGCCGGTGTACGCGCTGGTGCTGGGTGGCGCCAGCCTGATCGTCGCCGGGCTGTGCGTGTTGCGCGTGCGCGAACCCGCGTGATCGGACCGGCTTGCCTGTATAATCCGCCCTCCCACGCGGTGGAAGAAGCGGCGCAGCCGCTGCCGAAGGCGCAACGCCCGTAATCGCTCAGGCCCGATACCGCCGCGCGGAAAACTCTGGAGAGACCGGCCCGCAACGCGTCGCGGCATCCGGCGCCGAAGGGGCAAGAAGCGCGAGCTTCGAAACTCTCAGGCAAAAGGACAGAGGGGCGCCAAGCGTGCAGCATCGCACGCGTCATTTGGTGCCATTGCCATGTCCACGAAGCAAATTTCCCTGCACGATCTCGAGCAGCACGACGCCTTCATCGCCCGCCACATCGGCCCGGACGACGTCGAAATCGCATCGATGCTCGAGACCGTCGGCTACGACTCGCTCGATGCGCTGGTCGACGCGATTGTTCCCGCCGGCATCCGGCAGAAGAATCCGCTCGCGCTGCCGCCGGCAATGACCGAAACGCAGGCGCTGGCGAAGATCCGCGCGATCGCGGACAAGAACCGGGTGTTTCGATCCTTCATCGGACAAGGTTATTACGGCACGCACACGCCGCTCGTCATCCTGCGCAACATCCTCGAAAATCCGGCGTGGTACACGGCCTACACCCCGTACCAGGCCGAGATTTCACAGGGCCGCATGGAAGCGCTGATCAATTTCCAGACCCTGTGCGCCGATCTCACCGGCATGGAAATCGCGAACGCCTCGCTGCTGGATGAGGCCACCGCCGCGGCCGAAGCGATGACGCTGGCCAAGCGCTCGGCCAAGGCCCGCGGCAACGCGATTGTGGTGTTTGGCGACGCGCATCCGCAGACCATCGAAGTCATGCGCACGCGCGCCGAGCCGTTGGGTTTGACGATCAAGCAAGCCAATTCCGCCGCGGAATGGGATGCCGCGATCGCCGCGGACGATT
>JAGWXP010000152.1 GCA_018969845.1 Lysobacteraceae bacterium
ATCCTGCTCGACTCGATCACGCGCCTCGCGCGCGCCTACAACACCGTGGTGCCGTCGTCGGGCAAGGTGCTGACCGGCGGCGTGGACGCGAACGCGCTGCAGCGCCCGAAGCGCTTCTTCGGCGCCGCGCGCAACGTCGAGGAAGGCGGCTCGCTCACGATTCTCGCCACCGCGCTGGTGGAGACCGGCTCGAAGATGGACGAGGTCATCTACGAGGAGTTCAAGGGCACCGGCAACATGGAAGTGCACCTCGACCGCCGCATCTCCGAGAAACGCGTCTACCCGTCAATCAACATCAATCGCTCCGGCACGCGCCGCGAGGAATTGCTGATCGAACCGGACATGCTGCAGAAGATCTGGATTCTGCGCAAGCTGCTGCATCCGATGGACGAGCTCGCGGCGATGGAATTCATGCTCGACAAGATGAAGAACACCAAGTCGAACGACGAGTTCTTCAATGCGATGAAAAGATAGGCCTGTCATTCCGGCAGGGACTGCCGGAATCCAGGCGCCATGGATGGCGAGGCTCCAGCAAACTACTTCCCTGTATTCTGGATCCCGGCACTCATGCCGGGATGACGAATGGAAAATCAGTATTGTCGCTGGCGCAGGTTCGGCAGAAAAACCGCCAGCAACCCGATCGCCGGCAGCCAGGCGCACAGTTGATACACGTACTCGATGCCGCGATGGTCGGCCAACTCGCCGAGCAGGGCCGCGCCGAGACCGCCCATGCCGAAGGCGAAGCCGAAGAACAGTCCCGCGATCATGCCGACCTTGCCGGGCAGCAGTTCCTGCGCGTACACCAGGATCGCCGAGAATGCGCTCGACAGGATCAGGCCGATCACCACGCTCAACACCATCGTCCATGGCAGGTTCGCGTGCGGCAGCATCAGGGTGAACGGCAGCACGCCCAGGATCGAGGCCCAGATCACATACTTGCGCCCGATGCGGTCGCCGACCGGACCGCCAACCAGGGTGCCGAGCGCGACTGCGCCGAGAAACACGAACAAGTATATTTGTGAACTGCGCACGCCGACGTGGAAGCGCTCGATCAGATAGAACGTGTAGTAGCTGTACAGGCTGGCGAGGTAGAAATACTTGGAGAAGATCAGCACCAGCAGAACCGCGATCGCACGCGTCACCTGCCGGCGCGGCAGCTCGTGCGCGGCTTCGTGCGCCGGCACGTGTGTACGTGCGCGCACATGCCGCGCATACCACGCACCCACACGCGCGAGCAGCACGATGGCCATGAGCGCCGCGATGGAGAACCAGGCGATGCTGTGCTGACCGTAGGGCAGAACGATGAAGGCGGCGAGCAGGGGTCCCGCCGCCGAACCCAGGTTGCCGCCGACCTGGAAAAACGATTGCGCAAAACCGTGGCGTCCGCCCGAGGCCAGGCGCGCGATGCGCGAGGATTCCGGATGGAACACCGACGATCCCGTGCCGACCAGTCCGGCGGCGAGCAACAGCAATGTGAAGTTTGCCGCCAGCGCGAGCAGCAACAGCCCGGACAGGGTGAAGCCCATGCCGACGGCCAGCGAATAAGGAGTCGGTCGCCGGTCCGTGTACCAGCCCACCAGCGGTTGCAGCAGCGAGGCGGTGATCTGGTAGGTGAGCGTAAGCAGGCCGATCTGGCCGAAGTCGAGCGCATAGCGCGTCTTCAGAATCGGGTAGATCGCCGGCAGCAGCGACTGAATCAAATCGTTGAGGAAATGGCAGAAGCTGATGGCGCCGAGCACCGTCAGCACCGTATTGGCAACACTGCTGCGGTGTGCGGCCTGATCGGCGTTCATCGCGGAATCCGGCAATCGAAGCGGCGATTATCGCAAAAAACGCAGCGGCGCCACCGCTCAGGAAACCGCCGGCCCACCATCGGACTCGATGCGTCCGCGCCATTGCGCCAGCGCCGCGCGCGTGCGCGCGCGGCCGAGTTCGACGAGTTCCGGTGCGCGGTGGAATTCGTAGAACGCGCAGGCCGTGCGCGGGATCGATACCACCAGATCCGGCGGCTGCGCGGCGAGCTTGAAGCGCGTGAGCGTGGCCTGTACCGCATCCAGCGAACGCGCGAAGGTTTCCAGCAGGCCCGGATCGGTGTTCGCATCGGGCGGCGACGCGGAAGCGATGTCGTCCGGTGCGGCATTCAGATCCACGGCGATCGTGCAATCGGTGAGGTCGCGCAGGGTCGGCGTGATCGGCACCGGATTGAGCAGGCCGCCGTCGACCAGTACGCGGCCTTCGTAATGATGCGGGCGGAACACGGTCGGAATCGCGATCGAGGCGCGGATCGCGTCGAACAGCGGCCCGCGCGTGAACCACACTTCGCGCTGGGCGAGGATGTCCACCGCCACGGCGGTATAGGGAATCGGCAGGTTCTCGATGGCGACGTCGCCGATCAGTTCGCGCAGCCGCACGATGATGCGGTCGCCCTTGATCAGGCCGCCGCGGAAGGTCCAGTCAAGCAGGCGCAGCACGTCGAATTTCTGCAAGCCGCGCGCCCAGTCCCGATAGGCGTCGAGCTTGCCCGCAGCGTAAACGCCGCCGATCAACGCGCCCATCGAAGCGCCGGCGACGCTGCGGATGGCGTAGCCTTGCGCGAGCAATTCCTCGATCGCGCCGATGTGCGCGTAGCCGCGCGCGCCGCCGGAACCCAGGACGAGGGATACGGTTTTCGCGCCGGCGTTCATTTGTAGGCGCCGAGGGCGAGTTGCAGCATGATCTTCATTTCCTCGCGCAGGGAAACCGGCGCAACGACTTCGGCGTCCGCGCCGTAGCGCAGCACGTCCATCAGCAGTTCGCGCGAATTCGAATACGGCACCTTGAGTTCATAGCGTCCGTCGGCCAGCCGCGCGCCCTGCTGCTGCGAATGCCAATGTTCGTCGGCGACCCAGCGCGCGGCGTGCGCGGAAAAGCGGATCGTCGCGGTGGATTTTGGCGCGCCGGAAAAAATGCCGTAACTCGAAGCCAGGTGTGCGTTCAATTCCGCTTCGCCGCGATCTTCGGCGGAATCCTCAAGCACGTCGGCGCGACCGATGCGGTCGAGTGCGAAACTGCGCAATGCATCGCGGCCGTGATCCCAGGCGTCGAGGTACCAGTTGTCGCGGTAATGCGTCAGGCGCTGCGGCGAAACTGTGCGCGTGGTCGCCTCGTTGGTCGAACGCGCGCGATAGTCGAATTTCAGGCGCTTGCGCCCGAGTACGGCACCGGCCACGTGCCGAAACGTTACCTCGTCCACGCGCCGCGTGCCCGAACCGATCACGCGGATGCGCTCGATGGGAAAGTTTTGGCCATCGGTCTGGTTCGACAACAGGCGATCGATGCGCGAACGCAGCGGCGCCAGCGCGCTGGCCAGGATTCCGGGACCCGTGCGGCCAACCAGTTCGTTGAGCGCGAGCAGGGCCTGCAATTCTTCGCTGGTCAGCCACAGGCCGGGCAGCTCGAAACGCTCGGCCTCGTCGCTGGCGTAATGGTACGCCGCTTCGTCGCCCTCGCTGTCGATCGGCGCGCCGAGCGCGTCGCGCAGAAAGGCGATGTCGCGATACGCGGTCGCGCGCGAACAGCCGAGCTCGTCCATCAGCCGCGCCAGCGGAACCGGATAGCGCGACGATTTAAGGATACGGTGCAGCGTGAGGATTCGCTCATATCTATCCATGCGCCTATGGTACGGCATGCGGGGCCCAGCGCCGCATCCGTTATCATGCGCGCATGCCGCACGCTGACCTGAAATTGCACGATCCAGTTGGCGACGAGGTCAAGACGACCACGTGCTACATGTGCGCGTGCCGGTGCGGCATCCAGGTGCATCTGAAAAACGGCCGCGTGCGCTACATCCAGGGCAATCCGGATCATCCGGTCAACAAGGGCGTGCTGTGCGCCAAGGGTTCGGCCGGAATCATGCAGCACTATTCGCCGGCGCGATTGCGCAAACCGCTGCTGCGCGCGGGCGAACGCGGCGAGGGGAAGTTCCGCGAGATCGAATGGAGCGAGGCACTGGCGCTGGCGGTCAAATGGCTGGGCGATATCCGTGCGCGCAATCCCGACCAGCTCGCGTTCTTCACCGGCCGCGACCAGTCGCAGGCGCTGACGAGTTGGTGGGCGCAACAGTTCGGTACGCTCAATTACGCCGCACACGGCGGCTTCTGCTCGGTCAACATGGCCGCGGCCGGCATGTACACGCTGGGCGGTTCGTTCTGGGAATTCGGCGAGCCGGATTGGGAGCACACGAGATACCTGATGCTGTGGGGCGTGGCCGAGGATCACGATTCCAACCCGATCAAGCTCGGTCTCGGCAAGCTCAAGGGCCGCGGCACGAAGATCGTCGCGATCAATCCGGTGCGCACGGGTTATGCGGCGATCGCCGACGAATGGATCGGCATCCGCCCCGGCACGGACGGCCTGTTCGCCGCGGCGCTGATCCGCGAGCTCTTGCTCCACGACTGGATCGACTTCGATTACCTCGTCAAGTATACAAACGCGCATCATCTCGTCGTGCGCAATCCCGGCGGCGCGGACGACGGACTGATTGCGCGCGACGCCAGCGGCAATCCGCTGTGCTGGGACAAGCACGGCGCTTCGCCGAAACCCGCGACAGGCGTCGACATCGCGCCGGCCATCGCCGGTGACTTCACACTTGCCGATGACCGCAAGGCTGTGCCTTCGTTCCAGCTTCTCGCCGAGCGCTTTCTTGCCGACGACTATGCGCCGGAAACCGTGGCGCTGCAGTGCGGAATCGATGCGGGAACGATCCGTCGCATCGCCGCCGAACTCGCGGACGCCGCATTCAAGCAGGAAATCCGTTTGCCGCAGCGCTGGACTGACACGCACGGCCGCGAACATTCCGAGATGATCGGCAGGCCGGTGTCCATGCACGCGATGCGTGGCATCGCCGCGCATGCGAACGGTTTCCACACCTGCCGCGCCCTGCACGTCTTGCAGATGCTGCTTGGCGCGATCGACACACCGGGCAGCTTCCGTTACCAGCCGCCGTATCCCAAAGCCGTGCCGCCGGCGAACCGGCCGGGCAAGACGCGCCGCGATAACGGCGCGCTCGAATCCGGCCCGCTCGGCTACGTGCACGCGCCGGCGGATCTTGTCGTCGATGCCAACGGCGCGCCGCGCCGCATTGACAAGGCGTTCTCGTGGGAGTTTCCGCTGGCCGCGCACGGCATGCTGCAGAGCGTGATCCGCAACGCCTGGGCCGGCGATCCGTACAAGATCGACACCTTGTTCCTGTTCATGGCCAACATGGGCTGGAACTCGTCGATGGCCACGCGCGACACCCAGCGCATGCTTTGCGACAAGGGTGCGGACGGCGAGTACAGGATTCCACATTTCATTTACGTGGACGCGTACTGGTCGGAAACGGTGAACTACGCCGACCTGGTGCTGCCGGATACCACCTACCTGGAACGCCACGACTGCATCTCGCTGCTGGATCGGCCGATCTCCGACGCCGACGGCGCGGCCGACGCGATCCGCCAGCCGGTGTGTCGGCCGGATCGGGACGTGCGCCCGTTCCAGGATGTTTTGCTGGACCTCGGCGCGCGGCTGAAGTTGCCCGGCCTGACGGATGCGAACGGATTGCCGAAATATCCCGGCGGCTATGCGCAGTACATGGTCGAACACGAACGCGCGCCCGGCGTCGGCCTGCTCGCCGGCTGGCGCGGACGCGACGGCGACAAGACCGGCGTCGGCGAGCCGAATCCGCGTCAGCTCGATGTATACAAATCCCGCGATTGCCATTGGCAAACGAAAATTCCCGAGGCGGGGCGCTACTACAAGATGGCGAACCGCGGTTATCTGGCGTGGGCCAAGTCGCTCGGTTTCGTCGCTTCGACCGAAGCCGTCGTGCTGGAACTGTATTCGGAACGCCTGCAGAAATTCCGCCTCGCCGCGCGCGGCCACGGTCCTATCCAACCGCCGGATAGTGAACGTGCGCGCGTGGGAAAATTCTTCGATCCGCTTCCATTCTGGTCGAATCCGGCGCGT